>NZ_JAWRXV010001426.1:0-246 GCF_046534875.1 Paraburkholderia sp. SIMBA_054
GCTTTTCAATTTCTTTGTCCTCTACAAATTTTAAATCTGCTTTATTAATTGTACCATTTGCATACGCTTTTCTTGCTTCTTTGAGAGTAGTTGGTCGTAAAAAGCTGCCTACGTGATCAGCTTTAAATGGAGCCTTCACTAGTGTCTTTGTCATGAGTTTGTTTCCTTCTTTCTTTTTAAAATAAAAAACCTCTTCTTAAAAATAAGAAGAGGTTAATAATCGTTATGGGTTCTCTTCTTATCTTC
>NZ_JAWRXV010001427.1:0-246 GCF_046534875.1 Paraburkholderia sp. SIMBA_054
GCTGGCGGAAGTTAAATCTGACGAACTGGAACCACTGCCGGTTTCATTGACCAATCTGAATCCGCAAATTATCCGCGCCCGCACCGTGTGCAGCGGTAGCGCAGGCGGCATTCTGACGCCGATCTCTTCTTTAGATCTCAATGCGCTGAGTAATCTTCCCGCTGCCAAAGGCGTTGACGCCGAACAATCCGCACTGTAAAACGGCCTGACACTGGTATTGAAAAACATTGAGTTTCGTCTGCTGGA
>NZ_JAWRXV010001428.1:0-245 GCF_046534875.1 Paraburkholderia sp. SIMBA_054
ATTGTTCTGACGGGCGAGTATCATGGCAATCCAGTCGATAAATACCCTGACCCGGGGAGAAAGTTGCCGATCGCGCGGATATACAACAGATACCGGTGAGGAGCTGGGCGGATAAGCGTGGAGTATCTGTACTAATTCTCCATCCGCAATATGTCGTATCGCATGATAGCGAGGTATCTGAATGATCCCAAGGCCCAAGCTGGCCGCAGCCGTATAGCTTTCAGCGGCATTGACCGAAACCGGAG
>NZ_JAWRXV010001429.1:0-245 GCF_046534875.1 Paraburkholderia sp. SIMBA_054
GTCAATGCCTGGGGCACGCTGCTGCCGAACGCGAACGGCCGCGTACCGGTCAGCCAGTCGGTCAACAACAACGGCCCCAACGCGGCCTATTTCGACCAGCGCGCACGGCAGATCGGCTACATCCTCGACCATCGCTTCAACGACGCGGTCAGCTTCAGCCAGACCGTGCGCTATGAACGGCGGGACGTGTCCTGGGACCGCTGGATCTTCACCGCGGGATTCGTCGACAACGACATCGTGGACGG
>NZ_JAWRXV010001430.1:0-245 GCF_046534875.1 Paraburkholderia sp. SIMBA_054
TCGTCGATCGGCAGGATGAACTGCAGCAGCGCGCCGCCTGTCGCCGGCGACTCCGCCCAGATACGGCCGCCGTGAGCCTCGACTATCGAGCGGCAAATCGACAGTCCCATGCCCATGCCTTCGGACTTCGTCGTAAAGAACGTGCTGAACATGCGGTCCGCATTGTCCTCGCTGATGCCCGTACCCGAATCCTGCACGCTCACGAGCGCATGGCCGGGGTCGAACATACCTGTGGCGATACGGAG
>NZ_JAWRXV010001431.1:0-245 GCF_046534875.1 Paraburkholderia sp. SIMBA_054
TATGAAATGTATAAAGGAAGCGCTTTTGCAGTTTATTCAAAGTCCAGATATCTAGATTTTATTGAAGTTGGTACCATAGCTGACGATATACACCCTGGCCCGTTTAAACACTATGGAATACATGCTTTAAATCATATAATTGATGTGGTTTCAACTGAACCTCCAAGTATTTCAGTAATACAAAGAGATCGCGAACAAGAGTAAAAAAATGAGGTTAATATGTAGCACATTACCTATATTAAGAG
>NZ_JAWRXV010000228.1:0-498 GCF_046534875.1 Paraburkholderia sp. SIMBA_054
CTGGGCTTCAGCTTTGCGACCGTGTTCTCGGTGGTCGCCGTGCCCTGCAAAACGTTACGTTCCATATGCAGCCGGGTGAGATGGCGTTTCTGACCGGTCATTCCGGCGCAGGGAAAAGTACCCTCCTGAAGCTGATCTGTGGGATTGAGCGGCCCAGCGCCGGGAAAATCTGGTTTAGCGGCCATGACATCACGCGTCTGAAAAACCGTGAAGTTCCGTTTCTGCGCCGCCAGATTGGCATGATTTTCCAGGATCACCATCTACTGATGGACCGTACTGTCTACGATAACGTGGCGATCCCGCTGATTATCGCTGGTGCCAGCGGTGACGATATTCGTCGCCGGGTGTCGGCGGCACTGGATAAAGTCGGGCTACTGGACAAAGCGAAGAACTTCCCTATTCAGCTTTCGGGCGGTGAACAACAGCGTGTTGGCATTGCCCGCGCGGTGGTGAATAAGCCCGCGGTACTGCTGGCGGACGAACCGACTGGTAACCTGG
>NZ_JAWRXV010001432.1:0-245 GCF_046534875.1 Paraburkholderia sp. SIMBA_054
GCGCAAATCATCCACGGACGCGGTATCGGGGGGGCTCCCGAGAAAGCTGGCAAGTCGTCCGATATCGCGCAGATAGTTGCGTTGGGTCTTGTGCCCGAAGTGGCGCAGGTTCATGTCGTCGATCAGGCGTTGACGAAGCGGGCTGATCGCGGGCGAATTCAGTTGGTTGTGCATGGTCAGGCTTCTTGTTGAAAAAGCCTGTCATTCTCTACTCGCTCCGTGCGACACTCAATGCAGAGCGCAAT
>NZ_JAWRXV010001433.1:0-245 GCF_046534875.1 Paraburkholderia sp. SIMBA_054
TTCCAGGAGGCTGCAAGCATTGGCTGCATCTGCGCCTTTTCATCAGGCTGCAGCAGATATCCATATGTCTGCACATAGTAGGCGGCATTGCTGTTGCTCCACATGAAATGTGGATCCATCACCATTTCCGATCGCATGCCGATCTGAAGTTCGGCCGCTAAGGCCGGGCTTGCCAAGGTAAAGGTCAATGCAAAGACAGCCGATCTCATTCGTAGTCCAGCCACGTTCGTTCCCCTTTTTTGATT
>NZ_JAWRXV010001434.1:0-245 GCF_046534875.1 Paraburkholderia sp. SIMBA_054
CGTCGAAGTTTTGCCGAGCGAAAATCTCTCTGCTATTCATACTGCGTGAAAACAGAGAGACAGAGCGGCTCCAATGATTCAGTATAAGCTGGAAATGCTCTCGGAGACTGCATGAGAAAACTTCGCTACCAGCGGCGTCAGTCGCGCTCTGCGGTTTGGGCGCTTCGGTTTGGTGTTTTTGCGCTTGTGCTGCTTGCGATGGCGTTTCTTCTGCATCGCTTCTGGATACTGGAGACACCTGACCT
>NZ_JAWRXV010001435.1:0-245 GCF_046534875.1 Paraburkholderia sp. SIMBA_054
GGAGCCAGCATGACGAGCGACATCGCAAGCGTGAGCCTGCCCGACGGCGAGCGCATCCCGAAACTCGGGCAGGGCACATGGGAGATGGGCGAGCAGCCGGCGCGCCGCGCGGCTGAGATCGACGCGCTGCGATGCGGCGTCGAGCTCGGCATGACGCTGATCGATACCGCCGAAATGTACGGCGACGGCGCAACCGAATCGCTGCTCGGCGAAGCGCTTGCAGGACTGCGCGACCAGGTGTTCCT
>NZ_JAWRXV010001436.1:0-245 GCF_046534875.1 Paraburkholderia sp. SIMBA_054
GGTGCGGTTACCACGCGGACCCGTTTCCGAACGAGCCGCAAATCGCATTCCTGAAAGCCAGCTCCGCAGCGATTCAACCGGGTCTGTCCCAGCTCAGGCGAAACCTCGCTTCGGCGAAGGCGGTCTTGAGCCGCAATTGAAAACCTATGGCAGCCGCGAACTCTTCGACGGCTCCCGGGAAGTGGGCATAGAGCACGGCGGTTCGCTCTATCGTCTCAAGATCACCCGCCAAGGCAAGCTCATCC
>NZ_JAWRXV010001437.1:0-245 GCF_046534875.1 Paraburkholderia sp. SIMBA_054
CCTGGTCCTGCGCGGCCAGCTCCGCATAGGCCTTCTTCAACCGCTGGCGGTAGGCCGGGCCGTAGTTGGGCGGGACATCGATCCCCAGCAGCAGCACCCGGGCACCGGCCTGGCGCGACAGCTCGACCATCTTCTGCAGGTTGCCCTGCAGCTGCGCCGGGGCCAGCCCGCGCAGGGCATCGTTGCCGCCCAGCTCGATCACCACCACCGTGGGCCGGTGCCTGGCCAGCAGCCCGGGCAGCCGG
>NZ_JAWRXV010001438.1:0-245 GCF_046534875.1 Paraburkholderia sp. SIMBA_054
CGACAAGTGGATAGAAGTCAGCCTGCCATTGGCTAGTCGAGACGGCGTAATTATCAAGCCCCCGTTTAGCCGGGTTGACCTTTATATCGATCAGTTTGCAAAGATCGAGCGAACCGATGTGAAGTATGGCTTCTTCGATCGCCTCCAATAATCGATCCCTCAAGCAGTCATCAGCAGTGTGAAATAGAGACGGCCAGCGGCAGCCCGGCGGAGCGGCGGCCACTCATTGCCGCCGACGCTGGTAT
>NZ_JAWRXV010001439.1:0-245 GCF_046534875.1 Paraburkholderia sp. SIMBA_054
GCGACCGCGATGGTCGCGACCGCCTGCCTCGTGACCGCGATTCTGGTGCCGATGCTGACCGCGCTATGGGTGCGCCGTCATCATGCGCGCGATACGTTGCGCGAGGAATTGCTGACGCCCGCGGCGACGCCGCTGAAGGAGAGCGACGTGCATGTGTGAGCGGGTGTGAGCATGCGCGCTGATGCTCGCTGACCGAGCGTAGAAACGCCGGGGCCGCTTTAACGCGGCCCCAGTTTCGTTTCGAG
>NZ_JAWRXV010001440.1:0-245 GCF_046534875.1 Paraburkholderia sp. SIMBA_054
CGGCGACATCAGATGCGGCCAGTGCTCGCCGTGAAATGCCGAGCGACGGCCCATATGCGTGGCCTGGATCATGATCTTCGCGCCGTGCGCATGCATGGCTTCGGCGAGGCGCGACAACGGATCGATGATCTTGTCGGTCGACAGATTCACCGACTTCCACCAGCCTTGAGGACTGTCGATCGACACCGGGCTCGAACCGCCGCACACGGCGAGGCCGACACCACCCTTGGCCTTTTCTTCGTAGT
>NZ_JAWRXV010001441.1:0-245 GCF_046534875.1 Paraburkholderia sp. SIMBA_054
CGGGTCAGGGCCAGCTGCGCCTCGGGGGTCTCGGCGCGGTTCACCACCGCGCGAAACGCGGCGTTGTCCGGATGGTCCTTTGCATACCACCCCAGGTGCTTGCGGGCGATGCGCACGCCCTGCGGTTCGCCGTAGAAGGCATGCAGGTCGGCGAGGTGGCCGAGCAGGGTGTCGCGGACGAAGGCCAGCGTCGGCGCCGGCAGCAGTTCGCCGTGGGCCAGGTAGTGGGCGACCTCGCGGAAGAT
>NZ_JAWRXV010001442.1:0-245 GCF_046534875.1 Paraburkholderia sp. SIMBA_054
GTTTAGTAAAACATCATGTTTTAAAGGATTAAGCTTTTCTTTATAAAAATTTAAAGGTTTCATGTTTATTTGAGGCCTTTGAATTTTTATTTCCGATAACATCTATTATGTTAACTAACCTTGTATACCTTATACAGCTTAAAAATACAGAAAAAAACTACCTTAGAGTTAGGGAGAAGGTAGTTTTTTCTAGTCGTAAAATATAGATGTTAGCTGATACCTCGCGGCGTCTTGGGTAGTTTGCC
>NZ_JAWRXV010001443.1:0-245 GCF_046534875.1 Paraburkholderia sp. SIMBA_054
ATCTCAACCCCGAACAACACGCCGCCGTCACGCTCCCGAACGAGCCCGCGCTGATTCTCGCCGGCGCAGGCAGCGGCAAAACGCGCGTGCTCATCACGCGCATTGCGTGGCTCATCCAGCACGGCCTCGCGTCGCCGGCCACCATCCTTGCGGTGACGTTCACGAACAAGGCCGCGCGCGAAATGATGTCGCGTCTGTCGGCGCTGTTACCCATCGACACGCGCGGCATGTGGATCGGCACCTTT
>NZ_JAWRXV010001444.1:0-245 GCF_046534875.1 Paraburkholderia sp. SIMBA_054
CTTTTGTTTTTGACCGCCAGAAAGTTTTAATCCCCTTTCCCCAAGTATGGTGTCATATCCATGTTCTAGTTCTCTTATAAATGAATCGCAATCAGCTTTTTTAGCAGCTTCAACGAGTTGTTGATCTGTAAGACTCGTATCTCCAAAGCGAATATTGTCTTTTACACTCATATTGAATAAAAATGTTTCTTGAAAGACAAACCCCATCGCAGCTCTTATTTGACTAGTTGGTAAACGGCGCAAAT
>NZ_JAWRXV010000229.1:0-496 GCF_046534875.1 Paraburkholderia sp. SIMBA_054
GCGTTGGCCGCCAAGGAATGCTCCGCAGTCGAGCTGGCTCAGCTCTATCTAAAACGCATCGACGCGGCGCGCGGCCTCAATGCGTTCATCCAGGTCGACCCGGATCTCACGCTCGCCCAGGCAAAGGCCGCGGACGCGCTGCTTCACTCGGGCCACGGCGGCCCGCTGACCGGCGTGCCGATCGCGCACAAGGATGTGTTCGTCACCAAAGGCTGGCGCTCCACGGCCGGCTCGAAAATGCTGTCGAACTACGAAAGCCCGTTCGACGCCACCGTGGTCGAGCGTCTGCAGAGCGCGGGCATGGTGTGCGTCGGCAAGACGAACATGGACGAGTTCGCGATGGGCTCGTCGAACGAAAATTCGTATTTTGGCCCCGTTCAGAACCCGTGGGATCGTCAGGCAGTGCCGGGCGGCTCGTCAGGCGGCTCCGCGGCGGCTGTGGCCGCGCGCCTCGCGCCTGCTGCAACCGGCACCGATACCGGCGGCTCGATCCGTC
>NZ_JAWRXV010001445.1:0-245 GCF_046534875.1 Paraburkholderia sp. SIMBA_054
GTCGAGATGCGACAGCGGTTCATCGAGCAGCAACAGCGGCGCTTGCTGGCACAGCACCCCGGCGAGCGAGACACGCTGACGTTCGCCGCCTGAGAGCGACAGCACGTCGCGCGCGGCGAATTCGGTGAGGCCGCCGCTGCGCGACGTGGAAAGCGTGGTGATTCCGCCGCCGCAGATGGTCGCCGCGCTTGCGGAAGACGGGCTCGACGGCCTGTGCGTGGGCGAGCCGTGGAATGCGATGGCCG
>NZ_JAWRXV010001446.1:0-245 GCF_046534875.1 Paraburkholderia sp. SIMBA_054
TCCAGCCATGCTTTCGACGGCGTAGTCGATTTCGACGCCGCGCTGCGCGATCCGGCCGAGCCGGGACGTCTGCAGCGCAAGTACGATAGCGGCGACCACATTCACCCAAGCGATGCCGGCTACGCGGCCATGGCGGAAGCGGTTTCCGTCGACGGAGCCGTGAATTCGGCGCGCAAATGAGTGACCGACGACAAAGTTCTCGCCAAACCCTTGAAATAAGGCTCTGGGCCGCCTATGATTTCGTT
>NZ_JAWRXV010001447.1:0-245 GCF_046534875.1 Paraburkholderia sp. SIMBA_054
TACCGCGACGGCTCCGTCATCCTCGGCTGGACCGGTGACAACGGCGATCCGGACAACTTCCTGGGCACGCTTCTCGGCTGCGCCGGTGTTGGCAACAACAACCGCGCCCAGTGGTGCTACAAGCCGTTCGAAGACCTGATCCAGAAGGCCAAGGTCTCGACCAGCCAGGAAGAGCGCACGAAGCTTTACGAAGAAGCACAGGTAATCTTCAAGGAGCAGGCTCCTTGGAATACGCTTGCTCACTC
>NZ_JAWRXV010001448.1:0-245 GCF_046534875.1 Paraburkholderia sp. SIMBA_054
CTGGACGTGGACACCACCTTCGCCGGGCACAAGCAGCTGCGCACCACGGCCGGGCGGCTATGCTTCGCCGATGCCGCCACCCAGGGCTACGAGATCCACTGCGGCCAGGGCAGCGGCCCGGCGCTGCAGCGACCGTTCGCCCTGCTCGATGGCGATCGTCCCGATGGCGCGATCTCCGCCGATGGCCGGGTGATGGGAACCTACCTGCATGGCGTGTTCGACGCGCCACAGGCGCTGGCCGCGCG
>NZ_JAWRXV010001449.1:0-245 GCF_046534875.1 Paraburkholderia sp. SIMBA_054
GTCCATGTTTTCCGTGACAGCGTCGAAAATATGGAATTGCCAGTGGGCAATACAAGGGTGAAGATTGCCGGATTCAGCTACGGCCGCCGCCATGTAACCGAGCCGATGGTTGAACATTACCCCGACAAACAAGCAGGCGTTATCCAAATCGGCATGCTTCACGGTTCTGAAGAAAGCGATACGGAACACGCCGTATACGCCCCGTTCCGCAAAGAGCAATTGCTGGCCAAAAATTACGATTATTG
>NZ_JAWRXV010000230.1:0-496 GCF_046534875.1 Paraburkholderia sp. SIMBA_054
CCGTCGCGCTCGGCGCAAACGTGTTCGCCGCATGCTTGCAGATCGCCGGCCAGCGTGAGGCCGACGCGCGCATGCTGCATTCGACGCACGTTCGCCAGAGCCTCGACGCGTACCAGTCGGCGCTCGACGGCGGCCTCGCCGCGCTCGGCCGCCTCGAGGCCGCGGGCGATCCGCCGCCCGTCGACGCGGCCGCGACGATGAACGCGACGCTCGCGAGTCTCGAAAGCAAGTTGCAGGGCGAACTGGCCGACGAGCCCGCGATGCTCGCCACGCTCGCCCAGGTCGGCGCGGACCGGCGCCGGCTGCAAAGCGACATCGGCGATGCACCGCTCACGCGCGACGCCGACGAGCCGGCCGCCTCGCGCGCATGGACGGCGGCGTCGTACATGCACGCCGGGCTCGGGCTGCAGCGTGTCGAAGCGGGCCTCGCCGCGCTGCGGGCAGCCGAGAGCCGCGCGTTGCAGGCGTCGCTCGCGGCGTCGTCGAAGGAGCGGCG
>NZ_JAWRXV010001450.1:0-245 GCF_046534875.1 Paraburkholderia sp. SIMBA_054
TGCGAGAAGCTGCGCGGTTTCAACATCGGAACCCACGGGTTTGAGATTGGCATCAAGCATGCCGGACGGCGGAATTGCCAAGTCCGTCGACACCCGAATTTTCTTTGCTGCGATGATGTCGGCGTATGTATCGGCCATGGCCGGAACGCCTTGAGCAGTCAGCATCGCCCCTACGATGCCTAATACGAGAAACCTCTTCAACATTACATTCTCCTCCATTTTGTTTTATCTCATAGATCGTGGCT
>NZ_JAWRXV010001451.1:0-245 GCF_046534875.1 Paraburkholderia sp. SIMBA_054
CTCCGACATGCCCTGGGCGGAAGACCGCCTCGGTCCGCAGCGCATCCTCGGCGCTTATGCCTGGCAGCGCCTGCTGCACAGCGGCGCGCGGCTGGCACTGGGCTCGGATTTCCCGGTCGAGTCGCCCGATCCACGCCTGGGCCTGTACGCGGCGGTGACCCGCCAGGACCGCAGCGGCCAACCGCCGGGCGGCTGGCAGCCGGAACAGAAGCTCAGCCTGGCCGAGGCCGTGCGCGGCTTCACCG
>NZ_JAWRXV010001452.1:0-245 GCF_046534875.1 Paraburkholderia sp. SIMBA_054
GCCCGGTCGTCACCAGGCGCAGGAACACCTCGTGCTGGTAGCGGCTCATCCGCAGCTGCTGGCCGGTATCCAGCGTCAGGACGTGGTGCCCGTTGAACCAGGGGTGGATGTCGCGCACGCGGCGCAGGTTGACGATGGCCGAGCGGTGCACGCGGGCGAAGCGCCGCGGGTCGAGCTTCGCGGCCAGCGTGGTCATCGTCTCCCGCAGCTCGTGCATGGCGTCGACCAGGTGCAGCTCGACGGTG
>NZ_JAWRXV010001453.1:0-245 GCF_046534875.1 Paraburkholderia sp. SIMBA_054
GCACCTGACGGTCACCTGGCTGATGGCGCTGGGCACCAACCTGTCGGCGCTGTGGATCCTGATCGCCAACGGCTGGATGCAGAACCCCACCGGCGCGGTGTTCAACCCGGACACGATGCGCATGGAGGTGGTCGACTTCATGGCCGTGCTGTTCAATCCGGTGGCGCAGGCCAAGTTCGTCCACACGGTATCGGCCGGCTACGTCACCGGTGCGGTGTTCGTGATGTCGATCAGCGCCTTCTACC
>NZ_JAWRXV010001454.1:0-245 GCF_046534875.1 Paraburkholderia sp. SIMBA_054
CTGCGCGATACCGACTGGCCGATCGCGCGGATCGCCGGCGATTGCGGCTTCACCGACCAGGCGCATCTCACCCGCCGGTTCCGCCAGGCATACGGGTTGACGCCGGCGCGCCACCGGCGCGGCGCTTCGATGCCGCGCTAAGTGCGTACAAAAGGCATTCCGGGTGCAAGCGCCGGACGATCCGGATCTCCCAGAATGCGGTTTTCAACGAGGCTGCTGCCCATGCGTCTGTCCATACCGTCCTG
>NZ_JAWRXV010000231.1:0-495 GCF_046534875.1 Paraburkholderia sp. SIMBA_054
CGTAAAGCTCTGCGTCGTGAGGTCGGCCAGAATCCTGGGCTGGCCCAGCGATACCTCGTCTCGATCGCTCTCGCCGGGCAGGCCCGCTGCGTCGATGACGCGACGTTGAAGGGCATCTGGGAAAAGCTGACCGATGAAAAGATCGCGGTGTCGGACGTGGCGAAGGCTGCGACGTCTGTGGCCGCCGCTGATGAGGCGAAGCTTGCGCTTGCTGTCACCGGCGTCACGGTCGCGGCGATCCAGGGTCTGGACGTTCACCATCTGACCAGTCTGTGCCGTCATCATCGACTCGACCTCAACCAGCACTGGAAGCTCTGCAAGGAGTTTCTGGAGTTGATCACGAAGTCGGAAATGATGGTGGTGGCCGACGAGCTTGGCATCCGTGCCGCGCTCGGCGACGAGTTCAAGAAGGTGTTCAGCAAATCGAAGGCGGAAGTCATCGATGCGCTGCTCAACGTCAAGGGCTTCGACTACACCGGAAAGATTCCGAAGGTT
>NZ_JAWRXV010001455.1:0-245 GCF_046534875.1 Paraburkholderia sp. SIMBA_054
CCTGGTCGCCATCTAGCAAGCAGAGCACGTCATTCCGCTTTTCAGCAGAATACGGGGGCAAATAGTGGTTGAACAGCACAGAAGCGCCCCCCGGGAAAAATCGAAACTTCAACAGGCTCAAAAGTTGTGGCGCATGGGCACGTAAGGCTCTCCTTGCGATCTCGATCGCAAGTCGATCCTCCGCCAAGATCGTCTTAAAACCGACCACGGGCTCGCCTATCTGGAGAAACGCCTCCTCGGGCATT
>NZ_JAWRXV010001456.1:0-245 GCF_046534875.1 Paraburkholderia sp. SIMBA_054
GCAGTCTGACATATGCAGTCGGACATCAACGTGTCGATGCAGCAACGGGAAAGCTGCCGTCCTTCGCGCTTACGTGTGTCAACGCGTTCTTTGACGAGCCATTGAATCGCAGCGGCGAACCGACGTTTCGCCATCCAAAATAAGTGCCCTTTCATTGCCGTTTGCGCTGTCGCGATAGAGAAAAAAGGTAGACCCGCTGAGCATGGCGAACCAGGCTGGAAGCGAATCCAGCCGTCAATGCGGGC
>NZ_JAWRXV010001457.1:0-245 GCF_046534875.1 Paraburkholderia sp. SIMBA_054
ATTTTAGATAAACATTATTTTCATTTCTTTGGTTAAACAAAAAGACCTTCTTTTGTTAGAAGGTCTTTTCTGTGCCGATAAATAACGTTATATGAACTATAAATACATGGCTTACACATAGAAAAGCAGGCTAAGGTCTGCTTTCTTAACTGTGATGTTGGTTCTTTTCCGAGAGTAGAAACAATGCCATGAAGATACTGTTTATAAACTGGCCCCAATCGTTAGACACAGCCTGACAATTGGAG
>NZ_JAWRXV010001458.1:0-245 GCF_046534875.1 Paraburkholderia sp. SIMBA_054
GGAAATGTTTCCTGCCGTGGCAGTGATATGTGGATCTTTATTGCTTGGGCCGCTAGCTGCAGTTGCCGGCATCGGAATCATCTCAGGCATTTATGTATTGCTCAGTAAATTGTTTGGCGGGGCTGGGACTTATTCAGAAATGTTCCGGGCCGTCATCGTCTCGGGCATTCCTCAAATTTGGCTTTTGCCAATGTGGCTGATTTGGCTACTGGCATCGCCGGCAACCTTTTATACAGAAAGTGATC
>NZ_JAWRXV010001459.1:0-244 GCF_046534875.1 Paraburkholderia sp. SIMBA_054
AAAAGAAAGCGGCTAACACCGCCAACATTTCTTCTTGCCTGAGGGCCCCCAACCGGTCCCACACTTCACACGGCAACATTTCTGTTCGCGTTCGTTGCCAACGCTTCGAATGACCGCCTCACCCACTTCAAACACCCGAACAATAGCTAGCGGCAGCGAATGGTTTCCGCCGCCCAGGTGGCAAACTGTGTGTAGGTTGTCGCGACGTATAGCTTGGCGCTCTTACAGGGTGGGACGCGTGCGC
>NZ_JAWRXV010000232.1:0-495 GCF_046534875.1 Paraburkholderia sp. SIMBA_054
CTCGTGATGCTCGGCGCGGCCGTGAGCGTCGCGCGTGAGGCGAAGCAGATTCGCGGCAGCCACCGCGTGCCGATGAGCATGCCGGCCACGCTCTTGCTCAGCGACGGCACCACGGTCGCGTGCATGACGAGCGACTACTCGACGGGCGGCCTCGGTCTTCACGTCGCGCCCGGCCTGCCGCTCGTTGAAGGCGACTGGCTGCAGGTGTGCGTGAGCCGCGGCGACCGGCAGTGTGCAGTTCGACGAGTTGACGCTCGAGCAGGAACGCCAGCTCGTGCAATGCACGTTCGGCCGCGCGGACGCATGGATCGCCGCCGCCGACGAAGCGCGCACCGAGGAAGACGCGCCGTTGCGCGGGCTCGCCGAAGTGGTGCTGATGGGCGCCGAAGGTTATTCGCGCCTGCTGCAAGGCCTGTCGCAGAAACTGCGCGCGGTGTTTGCGCTGGACGAAAGCCGCTATTGAAGCATTGAGCTATTGAACCGCCGGCGCGAGGC
>NZ_JAWRXV010001460.1:0-244 GCF_046534875.1 Paraburkholderia sp. SIMBA_054
GTGATGACGTTCGAGATCGAGATCTTGTACCAGTCCAGCGAGAAGTCCAGGCCTTCGACGAAGTGCGGGCTGTAGACGAAACCCAGCGTACGGGTACGGCTGTACTCCGGCTGCAGGTCGGCGTTACCCACGCCGGCGTCGATATACGCGGCTATTTCCTGTGGTCGCTGATGGACAACTTCGAGTGGGCATTCGGATACGAGCGCCGCTTCGGCATCGTGCATGTCGATTACGCGACGCAGAA
>NZ_JAWRXV010001461.1:0-244 GCF_046534875.1 Paraburkholderia sp. SIMBA_054
GTCGCGCCACGCGATACGCGTTTGGCGATTCGCCGAACTCCTTCTTGAACTCACGGCCAAGATGAGAGGAGTCGGAGAATCCGCAGGACGAAGCAATATCAGCGACTGAGCGGTCGGAGCTCGTCAGCAGCCATGACGCCGTCCGTATCCTAATCTGTCGCCCGTACGCCAGCGGTGATTTCCCCGTCTTGGCAGTAAAAAGGCGCTCCAGCTGCCGGACAGACATCTCAAGACGCCTAGCTAG
>NZ_JAWRXV010001462.1:0-244 GCF_046534875.1 Paraburkholderia sp. SIMBA_054
TCAGCGTGAGATCAGAGTCGAAGCGTTCGTCGTCGTTCTGCGCGGTCGGATCGCTGGCTTCCTTCAGCACGTCGAGCGGTGCAATGCGCTTGATCGTCAGCGAAGGCGTCAGTACGAACGACACCCGATCGTTCCACGTCATCGCAAGCCGCATGCATTGCTTGCCGGCCTCGATATGACGGCGCATATCTTCGGCGTCCAAAGTATGTCCGACGTAACGCACGGTTGCGTTGCCTTCCGCCGG
>NZ_JAWRXV010001463.1:0-244 GCF_046534875.1 Paraburkholderia sp. SIMBA_054
GTTTCGAGCTACGAATAAAAACCAATCACGCAGACATTGATGCTTTCCGGGAAAGAATGGCCGACTGGCATCTGGTCGAGCCTTGTGAACCTGCCGTTCGGGTTCCTCGATCAGAGCGAGCTTGCACCTCTTTCGCGTCCTTCATCTGGAGGGCGCGCTTTTTTTTGCTCTTCTGCTGAAGCGGATAATATTTTCCGGACATTTTTCGCAACTTCTCGCGATTTCCCGACTTAGCCCTCTATTG
>NZ_JAWRXV010001464.1:0-244 GCF_046534875.1 Paraburkholderia sp. SIMBA_054
GATTCCTTTTAGAGCGAGTGGATTAATCCCGCGATCCGCGGTTCTTCAACTGGTCGAGCAGCACGGCGGCGAGCAGGATCGCGCCGCGCACGAGGTACTGATAGAACGCGTCGATGTTCATCAGGTTCATCACGTTCTCGACCGTGCCCATGATAAGCACACCGATCACGACGCCCGAAATCGTCGCGCGTCCGCCGAGCAGCGACACGCCGCCGAGCACGCACGCCGAGATCACGTTCAGCTC
>NZ_JAWRXV010001465.1:0-244 GCF_046534875.1 Paraburkholderia sp. SIMBA_054
ACGAGCGATCCGAACCAGCAGTTCGACGTGATCGTGCTGCACGTGTGCTCGCTTTCATGGGATGACCTCGATGTATCGAAGGCGCGTAACAACCCGATGTTGAGCCACTTCGACTATCTGTTCACGAACTTCAGCACCGCGGCAAGTTATAGCGGCCCGGCGGCGATCCGCGTGTTGCGCGCAAGCTGCGGGCAGGAGGCGCATGCCGACCTGTACAAGCCGGCGGCGCAGCAGTGTTATCTGT
>NZ_JAWRXV010001466.1:0-244 GCF_046534875.1 Paraburkholderia sp. SIMBA_054
TCCGCAGCGCGACGGCGGCACGCACTTGACCGGCTTGCGCGCAGCGATGACGCGCGTGTTGAACAAGTACATTGCCGATCACGAAGTCGCGAAGAAAGCGAAGGTCGAGACGTCGGGCGACGACATGCGCGAAGGGCTTTCGTGCGTGCTGTCGGTGAAGGTGCCGGAGCCGAAGTTCAGCGCGCAGACGAAGGACAAGCTGGTGTCGTCCGAAGTGCGCGCGCCGGTGGAAGATGTGGTCGCG
>NZ_JAWRXV010000233.1:0-492 GCF_046534875.1 Paraburkholderia sp. SIMBA_054
TCAACGAAACCGTCCCGCATCCGGTGCAGCACCAGCACGTTTTGCTGGTCTGCCGTTTTGACGGCCACGAAGCGCATATGCGGCCGGCCCGCGGCCTCGCAGATGGCCTCAGCATCCAGCCTGTCGTTCTTCACGTGCTTGCCGCCCTTGCGGTATGGCGCGGCGAACTGCGGCGCGATCAGGCGGACTTCGTGGCCGAGCGCGCGCAGCTTGCGCGCCCAGTAGTGGGCTGCGCTGCACGCTTCCATTGCGACCAGGCACGGCGCGAGGTTGGCAAACCACTCGAGAAACTTCTGTCGTGAGATGGCTTTCCTGACCACCACGCGTTCCATGCTGTCCACGCCGTGTACCTGAATCAGGTTCTTGGCCAGATCCACGCCGATACGAGTAATCTTGTCCATGACTTTCCCCTTCTCAGATGGGTTGCCTAGCACCAACCATCCTGACATATCGCTATGCCACGAGATCGGGAAAGTCCTTACTAATTCGGAT
>NZ_JAWRXV010001467.1:0-244 GCF_046534875.1 Paraburkholderia sp. SIMBA_054
TGACACATCCTCGCTATTTCGGCCTCTTCAACCCAGCACCAAGCTATGCTTCGGAGTGGGGCGACCGCATTGCAGCCGCATTCAATCCCCAGCTTGCGGTTTGGTCACACGCACCGGCACCCGTAGACATAGAGGCTCATACCGTGACTGCGCTCGCACGACGCATCGGGTTTGCAGACGGCGCAGGTGGACACTTCACCTCCGGCGGATCTGAGGCCAATGAGACTGCTGTTCTTTGCGCACT
>NZ_JAWRXV010001468.1:0-244 GCF_046534875.1 Paraburkholderia sp. SIMBA_054
GTGACCAATGCGCTTTACAACTTCGGCTTCGAGTATCAGGACCCGAAGAAGCCGTACCACCTCGACGGCTTCGTCAACTCTCCGGGCGCGGTCAAGGGACTGGAGTACTACAAGGCGCTTTACAAGTGCTGCACGGCGCCGGGCATGACCAACGCGTACATGCAGGAAGGGCTGGATGCCTTCAAGTCCGGCCAGGTGGCCATGCAAATGAACTGGTTTGCATTCTTCCCCGGACTCTACAAAG
>NZ_JAWRXV010001469.1:0-244 GCF_046534875.1 Paraburkholderia sp. SIMBA_054
CATATTGGGAAACAGGGTGTAGTGCTGGAATACCATGCCAATATTGCGCTTATGGGGCGGAATACGGGTATAATCATTATTGCCGAAGAGAATGCGCCCATTGTCCGGGCGCTCAAACCCCGCCAGCATCATGAGGATTGTAGACTTTCCCGATCCGGATGGTCCCAGCAACGCCAGAAATTCTCCAGGCGCAATCTTCATATCCAGTCCATCGACCGCGGTGAAGCTGCCATATTTCTTGGTG
>NZ_JAWRXV010001470.1:0-244 GCF_046534875.1 Paraburkholderia sp. SIMBA_054
GTGCGCGCGAACCGCCGCCTCACGCTCGATGAAATGAACGCGCTGCTGCGCCAGATGGAAGCGACCGAGCGCGCCGATCAATGCAATCATGGGCGTCCGACGTGGTATCAATTGACGCTGTCCGATCTCGATCGGCTGTTCATGCGCGGCCAGTGACGGTGAGGTTTTGGGGCGCGTGGTCCGCTCGATGGCCTTGATGCGCGCGACGCCCGCGATGTTGTCGGTGCGCCTGATGTTCTCGATG
>NZ_JAWRXV010001471.1:0-244 GCF_046534875.1 Paraburkholderia sp. SIMBA_054
TCGTTGAGAGTAATAAACGTAAACACCTTTGAACCTTAGTTAAAACCGTTAACGCCTGGGAGAAGCCTTACTGGATAAGGCGTACCGCCCAGTCAGGTGAAGGTTTACGGGATGGATGGTGAGCGTCGGCAGGATCACGCAGTGATGGAGTTTAGGGACATGGGTGAGCAGGCTCGGGAAAGATCGTGAGTGGCTTCGGGAGCGATCTGACGGCGGCTGCCGATCATAGGTGAAGGTTTTCGGG
>NZ_JAWRXV010001472.1:0-244 GCF_046534875.1 Paraburkholderia sp. SIMBA_054
CTTGTCAGCGATTACACAACCAAGGATAACAAGAAGGCTATCTGGGCTGGCGCCTATGCCTATACGCTGCAGCAAGGATCGGGCAGCGGTAACAAGGATGGCAACTGGTATCTCGTGAGCCGTTATGGTGATACGGAACCAAACAACCCAGACAACAATGGTCCCCGTTATGGCGCTGGCGTGCCGGTCTATCAGGGGTACGGCCAGAACATGCAGGCCTTGAACAAGTTGCCGACCTTGCAGG
>NZ_JAWRXV010001473.1:0-244 GCF_046534875.1 Paraburkholderia sp. SIMBA_054
GAGAGAGAAACAGCTAGCTGAAAGTTTTGCGAAGTAATAAAACCCCTTACGACGGTAAGGGGTTTTTGTTTTATAAGCTTAGTCCAAACCGTTTTAATTCAATGAAAATCCCCTCTAATTGCTTTACTTCGACTTTACTGAGACGATGGCAGACGGTCTGAACGAGGAAAATGGCGCGGCGACATTGACCGCGTTCACGACCTCAGCGGTGGGGAAGGCTCTGGACATTCTGCCGCGTCGGCCG
>NZ_JAWRXV010001474.1:0-244 GCF_046534875.1 Paraburkholderia sp. SIMBA_054
GTGTTACCTTAATCTGTGTACTCATTCCATCCCTTCTTTGCTTATATATTAAGAAAATTATAACATATCACTGATTTATATACGGTTATTACTCGAAAATCACCAGCTTGAAAAGCAAAAGTATACTCTCGCTTTATATAACTAGATATATTGATGCAATTGACTGGAACATAATAATTATGTAAAATATAGAAAACACTTTAAATTGTAGGTATTTTCTATAATACATATAAATGTTTATGAT
>NZ_JAWRXV010001475.1:0-244 GCF_046534875.1 Paraburkholderia sp. SIMBA_054
CAAGACGGGCTATGTTCTGTTTCTCGATTCGGACGACGTACTCTATCCCGGCGCAGTGACCGAAGTGATGCAGAGCTTCGAGAGAGAAAACGTGGCAAAGGTGCAGTTCCGGCTGGATGTGATCGACTGCACCAGCAAATGTACGGGAGTTTATGTACCTCACTCGTTAGCCGACGGCGACTGTTTGAAACCTCTGCTCGACGGATGGCTGTACCCGTCACCGCCTGCGTCCGGCAACGCGTAT
>NZ_JAWRXV010001476.1:0-244 GCF_046534875.1 Paraburkholderia sp. SIMBA_054
GTGGTTAATGTAAATAAAATAAAAACTTGGGAAAATACTTTGAAAGTTTACGATGAAAGTGAAAAACAACTATTACAAGTTGCTTTTAAACCCAATTTTTCATTACAGACTAAGTTTTAAAATAATAAAAAGGGTCATTTTCTTAATCCTTTTTATTTTTAAGACCTAGAATACCTTACATACCCTGGATATGATATAAAAAAGTGAGGCATAACCAAACTCCTTCTAACTCATTCATCTGTAT
>NZ_JAWRXV010001477.1:0-244 GCF_046534875.1 Paraburkholderia sp. SIMBA_054
GCCGCCATCGGCACCTGCACCTGCACCTGCATCCGCGTCGACGTCGCCGCGCACCGCGCGTGCGACAGCGAACGAACGCCAGTCGAGCACCTTCTGCGTGTAATCGGTCATCTGCACGGGCAGCACGGCTTGCTTGAGCACCGCCGTGAAAATCTGGTCGAGCGCGCGCAGCGAAGCGACCTTGGTACCGCTGTACATGTGGTAGTACAGGTCGATCGGCTTGAAACGCAACGGCTTGTCCGTC
>NZ_JAWRXV010000025.1:0-148843 GCF_046534875.1 Paraburkholderia sp. SIMBA_054
GCAAAGAAAAGTAGGTGCCGCCCCGCACAGGGGCGACGCGTGAAGCACGAAGGCATAGCGCGGATGCCAGCGAAAACGCAAGCAAACCAAACCGCGGCGCATGAAGCCCAAAGGCAAAGCCCGGATGCCAGCGAAAAGGCAAACACACCGCGCCAAAGCTCGCGCAGCAAATACCGTAACCCGGATGCCAGCGCAAAGGCCAAAACCCCAAAACCGAACATCAGCGCCGCGGCAAAAAACTCAAACCTCACCGCGCCGCGCAGGCCGAAAAAACCTCAACTCGGCGTCCGCATCAACCTCGCCTTCTCCCGCTCCCAATCCCGCTTCTTCTCAGTCTCACGCTTATCGTGCTGCTTCTTGCCCTTGGCAAGCCCAATCTCACACTTAACCCGCCCATTCTTGTAATGAAAATTCAACGGCACAAGCGTATACCCGCGCTGCTCGACCTTGCCAATCAGCTTGCTGATTTCCTCAGCATGCAGCAGCAGCTTGCGCGTACGGACCGGGTCCGGGTTGATGTGCGTCGACGCTTCGGGCAGCGGGCTGATGTGTGTGCCGATCAAAAATAGCTCCGCATTCCTGATCACGACGTAGCCTTCCTTGATCTGGCCACGCCCGGCGCGCAGCGCCTTGACTTCCCAGCCCTCCAGCACGAGCCCCGCCTCGTAACGCTCTTCGACCGAGTAGTCGTAGAACGCTTTTCTGTTGTCGATGATGCTCATGAATGGAAAGTGGCCAACTCGTTTAAAATCACGATTTTAGCAAAGCGGGACGCCGAAAACCCGCCGCGGCGTCATTCAGTTGTCACGCGCTCGCTATTTATCAATCCCTGTTGCCACGCGCTGTTCAATTTATGGCAGATGTCCAGAAAACCGTGTTGATACGCCACTCGGCGGAACAGATGTTCGACCTCGTCACCGATGTCGCCGACTACCCCAATTTCCTTCCGTGGTGTGGCGGCGTCGAAATCCGCCGCCAGGAGGAAAACCTGATGGAGGCGAAGATCGACATCAACTTCAAGGGCATCAAGCAGCACTTCGCGACGCACAACACGCAGGAGCGGCCGACGCGCATCGACATGAACTTCGCCGATGGCCCGTTCAAGAAGTTCACCGGCTACTGGCGCTTCACGCCGCTGCGCGCGGACGCGTGCAAGATCGAGTTCGCGCTGCACTACGAGTTCGCGAACATTCTGCTGGAGAAACTCATCGGACCGGTGTTCAGCCATATCGCGAACACGTTCGTCGAATCGTTCGTGAAGCGCGCCGATCAGCGCTACGGCAAGGCATGAGCAGGACGCTGACCATCGAGGTCTGCTACGCGCTGCCGGGCGAGCAGACGCTGATCGAACTGCAGTTGCCGCAAGGCGCGACGCTCGGGCAGGCCATCGACGCGAGCGGTATCCTCGCGCAACATCCCGGAATCGATCTGACGAAACAGAAGACGGGCGTGTTCGGCAAGCTCAAGCCGCTGGACACCGTGCTGGCCGACCATGATCGCGTCGAGATCTACCGGCCGCTGATCGTCGATCCAAAGCTCGCGCGGCAGCGGCGCGTCGAGAAATCGCGTCAGGAAGGATCCGTCGAAGGGCGTAAGTGGCTGCACAGGGATTCGCGCTGACGTTACGCTGATGTGCGACGCACAAATGGCAAACGGCGCATCGTGTCACACGGTGTGCCGTTTTTGCTTTGTAGCGAGAGGTTGCTGCCGGCGACAGGGCGCAGCCTAGTGCACAGCCGCCTGAGCCTTTTCTTCGAGCGTCGAGCGGTCGGAGTCGTCGCCAGCGTGCTGGCGCACCGACCAGCTGACGCCCGCGACCAGCAGCAGGATGGCGGCCATTTCGAGCGGACGGGGCATCCGGTGATCGTAGATGAACGCGTAGAGCAGCGCGAACAGCGTCTCGAAGACGATCAACTGACCCGACAGCGTCAGCGGCAGACGCTTGGACGCCGCGTTCCACAAGCCGTTGCCGAGCCACGATGCGCCGATCGCGAGCCCCAGGTTCAGCAGCCAGAACAGATGCCAGCGGGTGTCAACATGCGACGTATCGACGGCCGACGACGGCAGCACGGCCACCACGAGCCACAGCAGCGCGCCGAGCAGGCCCGTCACGACGCCCCACAGCACCGACCACTCGTTACCGCTGAAATGCGTATGACGCTGCAGATAGCGCGCGTTTTCGACGGCGAACCACGTCCAGCAGGCCAGCGCGCCGACCGCGCACGCGATGCCGATCAGTTTGTTCGCGATTGTTCCCGGCGTTTCACCCGCCGTGCCGAACACATCGACATTGATGCACACGATACCCACGACGACGAGCGCGAGCGGCCACGCGAGCCGCGCAAGCGGCACGGCGCCATGATCGCGCCGTCCGAGCAGCGTCACGGTGACGGGCAGCACACCGACGATCAGCGAGGACGGCGCAATGCCAACGAGGTGCACGGCGCCCGTCAACAGCAGGTAATAGAGCAGATTGCCCGCGAGCGCGAGCTTGACGAGCGCGTTCAGATCTTCACGCGTAAGCCGGCGCATCAGGGAGCGTGCGGAAGGCAGCGCGGCCAGCAGCGACACGACGCCGTACATTGCGTAGCGGCCGGCGCTCAGCAGCACGGGCGAAAAATCGGGCAACAGCCGCGGCACCAGAAACACCATGCCCCATAACGCTCCCGCCAACATTCCGTACACCACGCCGCGCTGCATTGCCTTGCCCCGATCGAAAAACTGAAAGTGCGCGAAGCATAGCCGGACGGGCGTGTTCGCGTCTTGTTCGATTCTGCACTTTGCAGCACTTCGCCTATGCTGGAAAAGCGCGCCTGGAAGGATGAATGGCAGCGTATGCGTTCGAACGAGCATACGAAACCGGTTCGAACGCGAGCCGAACGCAGAAGCGAAATCAGACGGTCGTTCGACGCGATAAAACATTGAAGAATTTCGCTAACTGACTGTTCGTGCAGCGAAAACCGGAAGGTTTCGCGTATAATTCGCTTTTGCGCCTATAGGATTTGCCATGCGTCTGATCCAAAAAGCACTCACGTTCGATGACGTGCTCCTCGTCCCGGCTTTCTCCGACGTTCTGCCGCGCGACACCAGCCTGAAAACCCGGCTGACCCGCAACATCTCCCTCAATATGCCGCTCGTGTCCGCCGCGATGGACACCGTTACCGAAGCTCGCCTTGCCATTGCCATGGCGCAGATGGGCGGAGTCGGCATCGTCCACAAGAATCTCACGCCGGCCGAGCAGGCTCGCGAAGTCGCGAAGGTCAAGCGCTTTGAATCGGGCGTCGTGCGCGATCCGATCACGGTTCCGCCGCAAATGAAAGTGAGCGACGTGATCGCGCTGTCGCGCCAGCATGGCATTTCGGGCTTCCCGGTCGTCGAAGGTGCACAACTGATCGGCATCGTCACGAACCGCGATCTGCGCTTCGAAACGCGTCTGGACGAGCCCGTGCGCACGATCATGACGCCGCGCGAGCGTCTCGTGACGGTCAAGGAAGGCACGCCGCTCGCCGAAGCGAAAGCGCTGATGCACGGCCACCGCCTCGAGCGCGTGCTGGTCGTCAACGACGCGTTCGAACTGCGCGGCCTGATGACGGTGAAGGACATCACGAAGCAGACGGAGCACCCGGACGCCTGTAAGGACGAGCATGGCAAGCTGCGCGCGGGCGCCGCGGTCGGCGTCGGCGAGGACAACGAAGAGCGCGTGTCGCTGCTGGTGCAGGCGGGCGTCGACGTGATCGTCGTCGATACGGCGCATGGTCATAGCCGGGGCGTGCTGGAGCGCGTCCAGTGGGTCAAGAAGAACTTCCCGCACGTCGAGGTGATCGGCGGCAACATCGCGACGGCCGACGCAGCGAAGGCGCTCGTCGAGTACGGCGCGGACGGCGTGAAGGTCGGCATCGGCCCGGGCTCGATCTGCACGACGCGTATCGTCGCAGGCGTGGGCGTGCCGCAGATCAGCGCGATCGCCAACGTATCGGCGGCGCTCAAGGGTACGGGCGTACCGGTGATCGCTGACGGTGGCGTGCGCTTCTCGGGCGACGTCAGCAAGGCACTGGCAGCAGGCGCAAACGCCGTAATGATGGGCAGCATGTTCGCCGGCACGGAAGAGTCGCCGGGCGATGTGTTCCTGTATCAGGGCCGCCAGTACAAGTCGTACCGCGGCATGGGTTCTGTCGGCGCGATGAAGGACGGCGCGGCTGACCGCTACTTCCAGGACAACTCCGCGAACATCGACAAGCTGGTGCCGGAAGGCATCGAAGGCCGTGTCGCGTACAAGGGCTCGGTCGGCGCGATCCTGTTCCAGCTGATCGGCGGCGTGCGTGCATCGATGGGTTACTGCGGCTGCCGCACGATTGACGAGTTGCACGAGAAAGCTTCGTTCGTCGAAATCACGTCGGCGGGCATGCGCGAATCGCATGTGCACGATGTCCAGATCACGAAGGAAGCCCCCAACTACCACGTGGACTAATTGCCGATGAAGCCGCTGCTGCGTGCCGTACTGATCATCGATGCCTTGTTGTTGCTGGCGTTTGGGCTGTTGTTTTTGCTCACGCCGTGGAAATCGCTGTACGACGCGCTGCAGCTGGTGCAGACAGACCCTGCGCTGGTTGGGCAGGGGGCGGGCATTGCGCTGATCGGTCTGGCGTGGCTCGCGCTGCATGCGTCGATCGACGGCGCGATGACGGCGACGACGGCCAAGGTCGTCGGCCATGTGAACTGGCTGACGGGCTTGCTGATGCTGGTCTGGCTGGTGGGGCTGCATACGCCGCAGTTGACCGGGTTTGGTCAGCTGGTGGCGGTGCTGACGGGCGTAGTACTGCTCGTTATCGGTCTGGGCGGGGTGAAGCTCTCGAGCGCGGTGAAGCGGCGCGAGCGGCTGGCCGGCACGGCTGCCGCCGAACGCACCGACCGTGTGGCGGCGCGCGACGCCGAGAACGAGGCGCGCAAGGCCGAGCGTGAGCGTGATGCGGCTCGCACGGGTGTGGTTTATCCGGCCACCACGGGGCCGCATGTCGAGCCGACGCTTGCCGCAACGCCCGTGAGTCCGGCGACGGGGCATCCCGTCGAGCCTGGCCTGACGGCGCAACCGCCGCGCGCGACGATGCCCGAAGCGGCCGCGGCCGCGCGTGAAGACGCGCTGGCGCATGAACGCCGGGCCGAAGCCCACGAGGACGCCGCTGCGCGTGAACGCGCAGCAGCCCAGCGCAATGAAGCCGACGCGCGTGCTGCCGAAGCGAAATCGGGCACACCCCGGCCGCCGTTTCATGGCTGACCCGCGCAAGCTTACGCCCAACGCCGAAACAACTGGAATCCGTCTGCGCGCAGGTCTTCTATCGAGCTTTTTATCGATCACGGCACGCAGCGATGCGGCGCTCAGGCCGCCGTTGCCGCGCAAGCCAATCCGTTTCGAATACAACGCCGTTCTGTCGCGATGCGACCAGCGCGGCTTTCCCTATCCGTTCTTTTTAGATTCAGTCCGCTGCCATGCATGACAAGATCCTGATCCTCGACTTCGGTTCGCAAGTCACCCAACTGATCGCACGCCGCATTCGCGAGGCGCACGTGCTGTCGGAAATCCATCCGCACGACGTCAGCGACGAGTTCATCCGCGAATTCAAGCCGATGGGCATCATCCTGTCGGGCGGCCCGAACTCGGTGACCGAGAGCGACACGCCGCGCGCGCCGCAAGCGGTGTTCGAAGCGGGCGTGCCCGTGCTCGGCATCTGCTACGGCATGCAGACGATGGCCGAGCAGCTCGGCGGGAAGGTCGAAACCGGCCATCTGCGTGAGTTCGGCTACGCGGAAGTGCGCGCGCGCAACCACACCAGCTTCCTCGACGGCATTCAGGACTTCGCAACGTCCGAAGGCCACGGCATGCTGAAGGTGTGGATGAGCCACGGCGACAAGGTGCTGGAAATGCCCGTGGGCTTCCAGCTGATGGCATCGACGGACTCGTGCCCGATCGCCGCGATGGCCGATGAGGCGCGCCACTTCTACGGCCTGCAATGGCACCCGGAAGTCACGCACACGGTGCAGGGTCGCGCGATGCTTGAGCGCTTCGTGCTGAAGATCTGCGGCGCGAAACCCGATTGGGAAATGGGCAATTACATCGACGAAGCCGTCGAAAACATCCGCAAGCAGGTCGGCGACGAGCATGTGATTCTCGGTCTGTCGGGCGGCGTGGATTCGTCGGTGGCGGCGGCGCTGCTGCATCGCGCGATCGGCGATCAATTGACCTGTGTGTTCGTCGATCACGGCCTGTTGCGCCTGAACGAAGCCGAGCAGGTGATGTCGATGTTCGCCGACAACCTCGGCGTGAAGGTGATCCACGTCGACGCCAGCGAAGCCTTCCTGTCGAAGCTCAAGGGCGTGACCGATCCGGAAGCGAAGCGCAAGATCATCGGCGCCGAGTTCGTCGAGGTGTTCCAGGCGGAAGCCGGCAAGCTGACGGATGCGAAGTGGCTCGCGCAAGGCACGATCTATCCGGACGTGATCGAATCGGCGGGCAAGGGCAAGAAGGCCGCGCATACGATCAAGAGCCACCACAACGTCGGTGGCCTGCCGGAGACGCTGAATCTGAAGCTGCTCGAGCCGCTGCGTGAACTGTTCAAGGACGAAGTGCGCGAACTGGGCGTGAAGCTCGGTCTGCCGCCTTCGATGGTGTATCGCCATCCGTTCCCGGGCCCGGGCCTCGGTGTGCGTATTCTTGGCGAAGTGAAGCGCGATTACGCTGATCTGCTGCGTCGCGCGGACGCGATTTTCATCGAAACGTTGCGCACCTTCATCGACAAGGAAACGGGCAAGTCGTGGTACGACCTGACGAGCCAGGCGTTCGCCGTGTTCCTGCCAGTGAAGAGCGTGGGTGTAATGGGCGATGGCCGCACGTATGAGTATGTCGTTGCGCTGCGCGCGGTCCAGACGCTCGACTTCATGACGGCGCATTGGGCGCATCTGCCGCATGACCTGCTCGGCCATGTGTCGAACCGGATCATCAATGAAGTGCGTGGTATCAATCGCGTCGTGTACGACATCTCGGGCAAGCCGCCTGCGACGATTGAGTGGGAGTGATATAGCTTCTGGCACAGGCCGAGATCAAAAACTCGGCTCTGCGCCTGTCATTCAATTCGCGCCGGAAGACGGCGGGTGTCTTTCGGCGCTTTGAGTTATTTAGGCATGGTGATTCGTTTTTTTGAGCGCACCGATCTTGCTGCGTGCGAACAGCTGTTCGACAGTAACATTCCAAAGTTTTTTGCCGAGGAGGAGCGTGTCGAATTCACTGAATACCTTAACCGTCTTCCGGGGCCCTACCTGGTGCTTGAAGAGGATGGCGAGGTCGTGGCCTGTGGTGGCTGGGCAGCCAGCAGAACGACTCCCAACGAGATTATTTTGTGTTGGGGAATGGTGAGCAAAGACCGGGCACAAGGCGGGTCTGGGAAGTCGCCTCATGAAGGCACGACTGGAGCACATCTTTGCGAGCAACAACGCTGCGGCGGTTTTGCTGACCACCAGCCAGCACAGTGCCGGCTTTTTTGAGCGGTTTGGATTTCAAACTGTCCGCTCAGAAAAGGACGGGTACGCGCCGGGCATTGATCTGGTGGAGATGCGGCTTGAAGCAGGGTCCGTTGCAGCGAAGTGAATTGCGCATCGAACTGGCGGCGGCCCCCGTCCCCGCAAGGGTGTAACCACCAGATCGACGATCATCGAGCGTGCGACCAGGAAGGGGTGCTGGGGCGTGTCAGCGCGCTTTCTGCCGTGATGCGTCACGGCGGAAAATCGTGGAGATTCCGCTTACCGATCGTATCGTTGAGCGTTCTTGCCCAGTTCTTCGATATCAACGGATGCTGCGAGAAATGCGCCGCAACGCGGCTTGTCCACGAAACGAAGCCACTGGCTGAACTGGCTGAGAAGGAAGTAGACAAACATGATGTGCTCCTGTCAATGAAGGTGATAACAGGCGCAATCCATATCGTGTTGAGTGGCGCTCTGTTGATGCTTCAAGAATAGGGACGCGTGACAGCGGCGGACATAGGAAAAGGACGAATTTTGAGATAGCAGGCTGCGGCTTACGGCTTCTCCAGCACATACGTTGCCGCCAACGTCCCGTAGTAGGGCTGCAAACCGACACTACGCATCCCGAGCCGCTTCATGACATTGATCGATCGTTCATTCGACGGATGCGTCGTCGCATAGATAGAAGCAAGGCACAGTTCATCGAACGCAAACCCGATCATCGCTCGCGCGGCTTCCGTCGCGTAGCCTTGTCCCCAGTGATCGCGCTTCAAACGCCAGCCGACTTCCACCGGATTACCCGGTTCGTTCTCGATGTGCTGCACGCACCCCGCGCCGATGATCTCGCCGCTGTCGTGCCTGATGAACGACCACCACGAAAAGCCGAACCGTTCCCAGCGCGCCTTTGCCGTATCGATGCTCTGATGCACTTCCGTCGGCGTGGCAGGCGAGCCGTCGCCGAGAAATTGCATCACGACAGGATCGGAGTTGAGCGCGAGCAACCCGGCGAAATGAGCTTCGTCGAACGGTTCGAGGCGCAGCCGCGAGGTATGGAGAAGGGTTCGCATGGCATCCGTCCATTGGATGAAGGAATGCTCGCGCATTCCTTGACGAAACACTAGCGCGATACGTGCCGCCGTTCTTGCCCCGTGTCCGCCAGATCGCGCGCCCGCGCCAATGCAGAAGCGATCGCATCCAGCACCCGCTCGCGCGCCTCGTCATTCTCCTGCCGCAACGCGAACGACGGGTGATACGTGGAGATCACCTGCATGCCGTCAACATCGATCGACCGTTCGATCCAATCGCGCAAACTGACTTTCTCGTGCAGCAGCGCAGTCAACGCAGTCGCGCCCAACGTGACGACGACGGCAGGCTTCACGCGCTCCAGTTCGCGTTCGAGCCAGTAACCGCACGCATCGATTTCCTGCTGCGCAGCAGTCTTGTGCAGGCGCCGCTTGCCGCGCAGCATCCACTTGAAGTGCTTGACGGCGTTGGTCAGATAAAGTTGTTCGCGCCGCAACCCCGCACGCTCGATTGCAACATCGAGCAATCTGCCCGCTGGTCCGACAAACGGCTTGCCCGCGAGGTCTTCCTGATCGCCAGGCTGTTCGCCGATCAGCATGATGCGCGCATCGTCGGGACCGATGCCATCGACGGCTTGCGTCGCGTGCCGCCACAGCTCACAGCGCCGGCATGCGTCGAGCGTCGATGGCTGCTGACGCGCCGGTTGCGCGCTATGTGCATCGACAGGCACGCTCTTGCCGCCCAGCACGCCGACGCCGCGCGCCTGCGCGACCCGTTGCGCGCCGCTTTTCGCTTCGCTGATCATCGACGGAATCAGGTGGCCTTCGGGCAGGCCTTTCCAGAAGCGCACGGGCATGTGCTGTTCGAGCGCCGTCTCGTTCAGCCGCGCGGGATTGAATGTGCTGCGGTAGTAGGCGAGCCAGAGCGCTTCGGCTTGGTCGGCGGTGTGCTTGCAACGGTCGCTGGATAACGCCGGACGGTGTTCGAGCCGCAACGTTTTGCCGTTCCACCACGCGGCGCTATCGGGTGTCGAGATGAGCCACGTCGAGCGGCCCATGCGGCGTGCGAAATGCTCGGCTGACCACGCGAGCACATCGTGCTCCGGCTCGTACCACGCGACGTACTCGGGCAGATCGGCCGCAGGCGCATCGTTGCCGGGCTCGCGCAGCCGGAAACGTACATACGCGATCATGTCGTGCTTCGCGCGCCGTACGGCCTTGGCCATCTTGTACAGGCGCGCGCCGTCGCAATCGGCGGCGGACGCGACCGAGCGGTCGCCGTCATGCCATCGCCAGAGCACGCGGTAGAGGAACGCCCAACGTGCCGTGTCGCGATAGAGCGCTGCGTCCTTCAGCAGTTCACCGAGCTCGCGAGAAATGCGGACATTGGCGGGTGCGGTCGTTGCCTGGGACGCAGACGCGTGATCGTCGAACAACGCGGGCGTGGTTGCGCGATCGTCATCGCCAATTACACGCCAGTCGATATCCTCGGGCGCAATGCGGCTCGCAAGCGCCTGCAGCGCGGCTTCGCGCCACGCCGCATAGCTGTCCTCGATCGAGATGACCCGCATGCCTTCGCGTCCGGTGTCAAAGCAGCGACAACTGCGTCGGCGGCGGCGTCAGTGCGTGACGTAACCGCTGCGTCGACAGGTCGGCGTGCGCGGGGCGATAGTCGGCTGTCACGACGAACGGCCGCGTCTTGTCCATCGAACACCGCAACTGCACGAGATCCTGATAGCGGATGCGCCGCGAGCGCCGCAGTGCCACCAGACGCTTTGCGTTGCGCATGCCGATGCCCGGCACGCGCGCGATCATGCGTACATTCGCGCGATTCAGATCGACGGGAAAGCTCTCCCGATGACTCAGCGCCCACGCGAGCTTCGGATCGATGTCGAGCGCGAGATTGCCGGGTGTGTCGAACAGTTCGTCAACGCGAAACCCGTAACCGCGCAACAGAAAATCCGCCTGATACAAACGATGCTCGCGCAACAGCGGCGGCGCCTTGGCCGGCAGCGCCGTCGGACTGTCGGGAATCGGGCTGAACGCGGAGTAGTAGACGCGCTTGAGCCGGTACGAGCCGTACAGCGTTTCGGCCGTTTGCAGGATCGTGCTGTCGCTGGTGTCGTCCGCGCCGACGATCATCTGCGTGCTCTGGCCAGCCGGCGAGAAGCGCGGCGCTTTCGCGTCGCTCTCGGCTTCGTCGCTGGCGAGGCGAATCGAGCCCATCGCGAGGCGGATCGTGCGCGCGCTTTTCTCGGGCGCGAGCCGTTCCAGACTGATTTCGGTTGGCAGTTCGATATTGACGCTCAGGCGATCCGCGTAACGGCCCGCTTGCGCGATCAGTTGCGGATCGGCATCGGGAATGGTTTTCAGATGGATATACCCGCGAAACAGATGTTCTTCGCGCAACGACTGCGCGACGCGTACCAGTTGCTCCATCGTGTAGTTCGACGAGCGGATCACGCCGGAACTGAGAAACAGCCCGTCGATGTAATTGCGCCGGTAAAAGTCGAGCGTGAGGCTCACGACTTCCTCGGGTGTGAAACGCGTGCGCGGCACGTTGCTCGTGCGCCGGTTCACGCAATACTGACAGTCGTACAGACAGAAATTGGTCAGCAGGATTTTCAGCAACGACACGCATCGGCCGTCGGGCGTGAAGCTGTGGCAGATGCCCGCGCCCGTGCTCGCGCCGAGCCCGTCCGCGCCGCGCGAACTGCGCTGTGGCGCGCCGCTGCTCGCACACGACGCGTCGTACTTGGCGGCGTCGGCGAGTATTTCGAGCTTTTTGAGCAGTTCCATGGCAGACGGCGACACTGTATATATGTACAGTATTCTACGCCGTCGCGTGCTGTCCACAAGGCACGTATTGCCGCGAACGCGGCGGCTGTCCCGGATTTGTCCTATTTTTCAGTGGATAAGCTGAACAGCGGCGGCTTCTGCCTTCACACAACTTCACAGCTCGCAGGCGGCGCAGTGCAATCATTGCAGCCCCGAGCCGAATCGACGTATCGACGGTTCGAAGCCTCAGTTTTGTCGCGGTGAAGGACATGATCGAATGACATCCCAGCCAGATATCGACCAGCGCTACGCGGCAGCCGAGCAAGTCTTTTTCGCGGGCGACCACGACGCGGCGCGCGCGCATCTGGACGCCGTGCTGCAAGCGCAGCCCGGGCACGCCGGCGCGCTCCATCTGCGCGGCCTCGTCGCGCTCGAAGCGAAGGAGCCGGGCGGCGCGGCGCACTGGATCGAGCAGGCGCTGCGCGCGCGGCCCGATCCCATCTTCTACAACAGTCTGAGCGTCGTGCAGATTCGTTCGGGCGCGCTTGCCGAGGGCGCGGCGAGCGCGCAACGCGGGCTCGATCTCGCGCGCAGCGAGCCGTCCGTGTCGATCGATACGTCGATTCTCGCCTTCAATCTCGGCGTCGCGCTGCAACTGAACGACGACATGGAAGCGGCAGAGCACGCGTATCGCAGCGTGATCTCAACGAACCCGGCGCACTCCGGCGCGCACAACAACCTCGGGCTCGTGCTGAACGCGCTCGGCGACGTCGAAACGGCCATCGTGCATCACCGGCGCGCGTATGAGCTCGATCCGTCGAATCTCGAAGCGCGCAGCAATATCGGCCATATGATGCTCGCGGCCGGGCGATACGAAGAAGCGTGGCCGCATTTCGAATACCGCTGGGCCGCGCTCGGCAACAATCGCGGCGAGCGCGGCGCGCGGCCGGCTGAATGGCCTGTGCCGCAGTGGCTGGGCGAAGCTTCGCCGAAACGGGACGCGCGGCTGTTCATCGTGTACGAGCAGGGACTCGGCGATGCGTTGCAGTTCAGCCGCTTCTTCCCGCTCGCGCTCGACCGTTTCGCGACGATCGGCTTCAACTGCCCGAAGCCGCTGCGGCGGCTCTTCGAGGATTCGTTTGGCGAACGTTATCCGCAGTTGCAGCTGCTGGACGATGTACCCTCCGACTGGAGCGAATGGGACTGCTATTCACCGATGCTCTCTCTGCCGATGGCGCTCGAAATCGGCTTGCAGAACCTCGGCTCGGCGCCGTCGCGCTATCTGCGCGCCGATCCGCAGCGCGCCACATACTGGCGCGAGCGTCTCGCGGCAGTCGCGCCGCAACGTGTGCCACGCATCGGCATCGTGTGGGCGGGCGGCAAGATCAACGCGCATATGGACAGGATGCGCAGCATCGCGCCTGCGCAGGTCGAGCGTCTGCTCGCGTGGCCGCGCGCGCAGTGGATCAGCTTGCAGAAAGCGGACGACGCGTCGAAGGAACTCACTGCGGCACAGCGTCCGAACGTGAACGACTGGATGAGCGAGATCGCGGATTTCGCCGACACGGCGGCGCTTGTCGAGCCACTCGATCTGGTGATCGCCGTCGATACGTCGGTTGCGCATCTCGCCGCGGCGATGGGCAAGCGCGTGTGGCTGCTCAATCGCTACGCGGGATGCTGGAGGTGGCTGCGCGAGCGCACTGATAGCCCGTGGTATCCGGGCATGCGGATCTTCAATCAGTCCGAGCGCGGCAACTGGGTCGACGTGCTGTCGAATTTGATCGAAGCGCTGGAAGCGGAATTTCCGGCGCGCGCATAAAAGGCAAAACGCAAAGCAAAACGCGGCGCATACAATGCGCCGCGTTTTCTCGAACGCGATCCGCCTCGGCGAATCGCGCATTTCACTACCCGCTCAGATCGCCACTTCAGGCGGCGCCTGGCGGAACAGACGCGTGATCCAGCACAGGTACGCGATACCCAGCACGAACCACACCGCGCCGAGCACGAGCGCCGTCTTTTCGAGGCTCGCGAGCAGCCAGATATCGGCCACTGCGCCGATCAGCGGAAACACCAGCCCGCCGAATACGCCGATCTTGCGGTCGCCATGATTGCCCGACAGATACAGACGGACCACGCACAGGTTGACGGCCGTGAACGCGAGGAACGCGCCGAAGTTGATGAACGACGTCGACGTGGCCACATCGAGCTTCAGCGCGATCAGCCCGACGATGCCCGCAATCGCGATATTGATCGCCGGCGTCTTGAAGCGCGGATGGATATAGCCGAAGAAGCGCTTCGGCAGGATTTCATCGCGACCCATCGCATACAGCAAGCGGCCGACGCTCGCCTGCGCCGAGATGCCCGACGCGAACTGCGCGAGAATCAGGCCCGCGAGAAACACGGTCACGAAAATATCGCCGCCAATCATCTTCGCGACTTCGAACGCGGCCGAATCCGTGTCCTTGAACTCGACGCCGGGGTGCGCCAACTGCATCGTATACGCGGCGATCACGAAGATCGCGCCGCCAATCAACGCAATCAGCAGGATCGCGCGCGGCATGTTCTTCTTCGGATCGATGGTTTCTTCCGTCAGCGTCGACACGGCATCGAAACCGAGATACGAGTACGCGGCAATCGCGGCGCCCGCCATCGTCGCGCCGAGCGGCACATGCGGCTTGAAGAACGGCTCGGCCATCGCGATGCCGCCAGGGCCCGCCGCCGCCGACGCATAGTGCCAGCACAGCGCGACGAACATCGCGACAATCGCCAGTTGCACGACCATCAGCACGATGTTGAAGCGCGCGGCCAGTTCGATCCCGACGATGTTCAGGCCGCTCGTCAGCACGATGAATGCGACGATCCAGATCCACGACGGCACATGCGGAAACGCCGCGTTCAGATACGCGGCGCCGATCAGCCAGATCACCATCGGCAGGAAGAAATAGTCGAGCAGCGTCGCCCAGCCGATCAAAAAGCCGAGATGCGCGTTGAAGGTCTTGCGCGTGTACGTGTACGCCGAGCCGGCGACGGGGTAGAGCCGCGCGAGCTTGCCGTAGCTGAGCGCGGTGAAGGCGATCGCGATCAGCGCGAGCAGATAGGCGAGGGCGGCTGTGTCGTCGCTGGCTTTGGCGAGCACGCCGTAGGTGCCGTAGACGATCAGCGGCGCCATGTAGGCGAGACCGAACAGCAGCACGGACGGCAAGCCGAGCGTGCGCTTCAGGTGCGACGGTTCATGAGATGACGACGCTTGCATGATTTCTCCTAAAGCCAGGCCGATAGCGATGGCCGATATGGATGTCTTCTGGATGCCTTATGGTGCCTATGGCTGGCATTTCGACGGGCGTGGGCGTACGCGCGCAGGGCGCGCTCGGCCCCGTGCGGTACGTCCCGGACAGACTGCTGGAAAAGCGTTCAGTCGGTGCGGCGGCGGCGCGCTTCGACCATCAGCGCGCGATGGCCATCCGACTGTTCGACGGGCACGAGGCCGAGCGGCACGCGTGCGTCGTGCAGATAGTTGTAGTGCTCGCGGCTCGCTTCGAGCCGTTTGAAATCGACGGTCGCCTTCGTCACCGTTTCTTCGCCGCCGAGTTCGAGCACCGTTTCGCCGAACGGATCGATCAGCGCGGAGAGGCCGGGGAACGTCAGGTTGTCGTCGCCGGAGCCGCAGCGGTTCACCATCAGCGCGAACATCTGGTTTTCCATCGCGCGGGCAGTGATCGCGCGTCGATGCACGGGGCCGAACGGGTCCATGTTGCCGTTGGTGACGATCAGCAGATCGGCGTCGAGCGCCGCGACGGCGCGCGCCGATTCGGGAAATTCGATGTCGTAGCAGATCAGCAGCCCCACGGTGAGGCCGTTCCACATGCAGGTTTCGAAGCGGTCGCCGGGCGTGAACACGCCCACATCCGATGCCCACAGATGCGTCTTGCGATAGCGCAGCGCGATGTCGCCGCGTTCGTCGACGAGCACCGTCGTGTTGTAGAACTGGTTGCCGTCGCGTTCGGCGAGGCCCACTGCGACCGAGACACCCTTTTGCCTGGCGGCGTCGCGCACGGCGGTCAGCGCGGGGCCATCGAGCGTCTGCGCGACTTCGGCGACGTTTTCGCGCGTCGGAAAGCCCGACAACGTGGTTTCCGGGAACACGATCAGCTTCGTGCCGCCCGCTGTGTCGGCGCGTCCGATCGTCTCGACGACCTTGCGCGTGTTGTGCGCGACGTCGCCGTCGATCAGCGCGACTTGCGCCAGTTCAACCTGCATGGTGTTGCCTCCTTCCAGATGCCTTTCAGCGGTGCGCGATGTGCGTTGCGCATCCGTATTTCCTGCCATTCTTGCGCCGCGCGGAACAGTGCGTACGTCGCCCGCTCCTCGTATTGAGGCGGATTATCAGGGTATTATTTTTGTCCTGAAATTACCCACGAGGGTTACCCTCACCGGAGGACACGATGGACTTCGAATGGCGAGATCTCGCTTTTCATCGGGAGATCGGCTCGGCCATCGACGCCCTCGATGGTCCGCATTTCTGGGCGCGCCTGACGCGCGTGCTCGAAAGGCATGTCGGTTTCGACAGCTGGGTCGCGTTGCGCTTCAAGCGCGATGCCGCGCCGCTCGTGCTCGCCGAGCAGGCTATGCCCGACGGCAAGATCGACCTGATGTTTCAGGACTATCTGGCCGCGCTCTATCAGCTCGATCCGTTCTATCTCGCCGCGTTCGAAACGCGGGCGTCGGGCTTCTACACGCTCGCCGACGTTGCGCCTGACAACTTCCGGATGACCGAGTACTACCAGCGCTACTTCAAGAAGAATATCGTCGGCGACGAGGTGCATTTCAATGTCGTGATTGATCGCGATCATACGATGGGCTTTTCACTCGGCAAGACGAGCCGCTACGACGAGCGCGAGATCGCGTTGCTCACGCTGTATTCGCCGTGGGTGCTCGCGTTGATGCAGCAGCGCTTGCGTTTCGAGAAGTTCGTTGGGGAAGAAGAGCCACGCGCGACCGGAAACGAAGAGGCGGATCTGCATGCGCGCTTCGGCATGCTGACAGGCAAGAACGGGCGCGGCGCGTTGACTGCGCGCGAGATCGAGGTGGCGATGCTGTCGTTGAGCGGGTTCTCGTCGCGTGCGATCGCGGAGAAGCTGTCGATCTCGTTCGAAACGGTGCGCGCGCACAAGAAGCACATCTACGCGAAGCTCGGCGTCGGATCGCAGTCCGAACTGTTCGCGATGTTTTATGAGCCGGGGAGAACGGTCGAGCCGGAGTGAATGTTGTCGCGCTGCTTCGATTGCTTGTGATCGAAGCAGCGCGCGGCGCTCGGTGCTAGCAGTGCGTGCGCGCGTCGAGTTCGTGGCCTGGTGATGGCTTGAGCGGCTTAATAGCGGTCGAGCCGGTTGCCCGCAACACGCACGCGATCACCAGGATGCAGGTCGCCGGGCGAGCCGACATCGAAAGCGCGCACGGAGCCGTCGTTCAGTTGCACCGCAATCCGGTAGCCGCCCGGCGACGACGCGCCTGCCTGCTGACCCAACTGGTTGCCCGCGACGGCGCCGCCCAGCACGCCGATCGCAGTCGCCGCATCGCGTCCATGGCCGCGCCCGAACTGGTTGCCGATCACGCCGCCGACAACCGCACCGATCACGGTGCCTGCGACGCCGCCCGCCGTCACGGCGCCTGGATTCGCAAGCGGCTGGATCGACGAAACTACGCCGTATTGCTCGCCGTATCCATAGCCCTGTTGCGGCTGCTGGTAAGCCTGGTAGTCTTGTCCATCGGGCTGATCGTAGCCGGGTTGTTGATACTGCGGCTGCTGCGCATACGGCTGCTGATAGGGCTGTTGATACTGCGGCTGCTGCGCGTAGCCAGGCTGCGCATAGACCGGTTGCGCCGGTTGTGCGTAGGCCGGTTGCGTGGTGTAGGTCGAGCCATAGCTCGCGCCGTACGGCGAATTGCCAGGGACGACGCAGCCTGCGAGCGGCAGCGTAACGCAGAGCGCGATCAACGTCGTTCGAACGAGAGGGCGAGCAAAACGGGTGTGGGTCATGTTACGTGATTGTCGTGATGCCACCAGGTGTGGACCGCGACGAGTATAGGGAAACGCGCATCGCTAGTGATGCGCGGCCTGCGTAACAGTATGTAAATTGCGCGTCCGATAAAAACGCCTGGTGAAACAGTGACGCGCGGGTGGGAGGCGGGTGAAAAAACGGTTGAAAAAAGCGAGGAGGTCAGAAGCGAAAGCCGGTGCCAATGGCGCAGCTACCGCCAACTCCGCCGCTGCCGCCGCCGATGTTGCAAAACACGCCGCAGCCGGACAACGCTAGCGACAGTGCAACGCCCGTTACAAACACCCTCGCGAACGAGACGACGCGGCGGCGATTTGCGCCCGGCATCCGCGAACTGCGGGCGGCGGCACGCTTCGGGTGAATTGACACGATGGCGGGAGCGAAATTTCGATAGGCATGACGAAGCCGGAAGCGCTGAAAAACCGACAACCATATCTTGGCCTGGAATGCCAGCCCATACGACAATTCCTAATCCTGGGTGTGTCCTCTAGGCGTCTGACAAATCCATTTCTCAGCGTCCTGATAAAATGCCAGAGCCGCAACGTAGTGGACTGCAAATGAAATTGCTTGATGCACTTGTCGAACAACGGATTGCCGCCGCGGCTGCGCGCGGCGAGTTCGATGATTTGCCGGGAACCGGCGCGCCGCAGGTTCTCGATGACGACGCCCTGGTGCCCGAGGAAGTTCGCGTAGCGAACCGCATTCTGAAGAATGCGGGCTTCGTGCCGCCCGCCGTCGAACAATTGCGGGCGCTGCGCGACCTGCAGAACGAGCTGGATGCCGTCAGCGACCGCAGCAGCCGCTGCCGCCTGCAAGCGAAGATGCTGGCCCTCGATATGGCACTGGAATCGCTGCGCGGCGGGCCGCTCGTGATGCCGCGCGAGTACTGTCGCCGGATCGCGGAGCGCCTGTACGAGCGCGTCGCGGAAGAGCCGACCGCCGACGCGGGGCCGGCGTGAACCCCGGCGTCGATCCGGCTGTTTTGCCGTCTGCCGACTCCGTTTCGTCTGAAGATTTGATCATCCCGTCCTGCTCGGGCGTCAGCGTCGCGAACGAGACGAGCGCTACCATCGACACTCCCGCGCCCGAACCCGCCCCGATTACCGAACGCGATCGCCGCTTCATGGCGCTCGCGCAGGCTGCCGCCGAAGAGGCGCGCGCCGTTGGCGAGGTGCCTGTCGGCGCGGTGCTGGTCTGTGGCGACGAAGTGATTGCAAAAGGCTTCAATCATCCGATCGGCGGTCACGATCCTTCCGCGCACGCCGAAATGGCCGCGCTGCGCGCCGCTGCGCAGAAGCTCGAAAATTACCGGCTGCCGGGTTGCGAGCTCTATGTGACGCTGGAGCCTTGCCTGATGTGCGCGGGCGCGATCATGCACGCGCGCATCGCACGCGTCGTGTTCGGCGCGCGCGATCCGAAGACGGGCGCGTGCGGTAGCGTCGTCGATGCCTTCGCGAATCCGCAACTGAACCATCACACGACAGTGACGGGCGGCGTGCTCGAAGAGGAGTGCGGCGCTGCGTTGCGCTCGTTTTTCGCCGACCGCCGGCGCGCCGCGCGGGAAGCGCGCGCTGCAGCCGCATTGAACAACGCATCGGATGCCGCCGATCCGCGTGCGGACACTAATCAGACCCACTGACTTGCCACTTCATATGGCCAAGCACCGCACCATCGAACTGATCGCGCCTTCCGGCTATCCACACGATCCGAACGCGATTCATCTCGCGCTGAAGCGTTTGCGTGCGCAAGGACATCACGTGGAGAACGTCAACGCGACGCAGCGGCGCTATCAGCGGTTCGCCGGCACGGATGGCGAGCGCGCGGCTGAACTCAATCGCCTCGCGGATCCATCGCGCGAACTGCCGGATATCGTGCTCGCCGTGCGCGGCGGGTACGGCGCAGTGCGCATCCTGCATGGGCTCGACTATCGCGGCCTGCAGCGCCGCCTGGGCGACCAACCGATCGCCTTCTGCGGACACAGCGATTTCACGGCGCTGCAGCTTGCGCTGCTGTCGCAGGCGAACGTGAAGACCTTCGGCGGCCCGATGCTCGCCGTCGACTTCGGCGCCGAAAGCGTCAGCGATTTCACGATGAAACACTTCTGGAAGGCGCTGACTTCGGAGACGTTCACGATTTCCAGTACGGCTCCCCAACCGCAAACCGTCGACGTAACGGGCACGCTGTGGGGCGGCAATCTGGCGGTGATCGCATCGCTGGTCGGCTCGCCGTACATGCCGCCTGTGGAAGGCGGCATCCTGTTTGTCGAGGACGTGAACGAGCAGCCATTCCGGATCGAGCGGCTGATTTATCAGTTGCATCTGGCGGGCATTCTCGAGCGGCAACAGGCGCTCGTGCTGGGGGATTTCTCGGGCGGCAAGCCGTTCGACTACGACAACGGATACGATCTGCGCGCGATGGTCGAGCAGGTGAGGTCGGTGGTCGGCATTCCGATCGTGACGGGGCTGCAGTTCGGCCATATTCCCGATATGGTGACGCTGCCCGTCGGCGCCGAAGCGCGTCTCGTTGCGGGCGCGCGCGGGTTCAAGCTGACCGTTTCAGGGCATCCCGTGCTCGAATGACGGTTGGGTCCCTGTTTCACATCCGGCGAAGGCGAGGCAGCTCGCCTTTGTTTTTGAGCGTCTAATGCAACTAACTGTCTGGCGCGTTTGATGCCTCCCAGTGCCGTCGCGTCGGCGCACGGCCGGATTTTGTTGACAAAATAGTCTGCAAGGAAGGCGGCGATCGAACCGTGCGTATGCGCTGAAATCGAGCACTGATAACGCTTTCGGAGCGTTTGGGTTAGTTTTGAGCACTTCAGTCCAAACCAGAATTGTCGTAAATCCGCCCTCAAAATTGTTGACAATATTTATGTCCGTCCTAAGATGGACCACATAACAGCACGCCCATCATGTCCGACACACACAACGTCACCGCGAGCAGCACGAAACCCGAAGCGATCGCCGAGCGCATTCGCGCCGCGATCCTCGAGCATCGGCTCGCGCCTGGCGCGAAATTGACGGAAGCCCAGTTGTGCGAAGTATTCGGTGTCAAGCGCGGACCGATCCGTCAAGCGCTCGCTCTGCTGTCCACCGACCACCTCGTCGATCTGGAGCCGAACCGCGGCGCGTTTGTCGCGAGTCCGTCGCTGCAGGAAGTACATGAAGTGTTCGAGATGCGCCGGATCATCGAACTGGCCGTCGTCGACAAGATTTGCGCGAGCCAGGGCTCGCGGCGGTTGAAGAACATCGGCGGGATGATCGCGCGGGAGCGCAAGGCGTTCGAATCGCGCGACTTTCCGGCGTGGATCAGGCTGTCGGGCGAGTTCCATACGGAGCTTGCGTCACTGACGGGCAACACGGTGCTGTGCGATTGCCTGAACGGACTGGTCGCGCGCTCGACGCTGATCTCGGCGCTGTACGAATCGCTGGGCCGCAGCCCGTGTTCGTTCGAAGACCACGAAGCGATTCTCGCCGCACTCGACAGCGGCGACGCGAAGACAGCAGGCGCACTGATGTCGCGCCACTTGCAGAGCGTCGAGTTGAAGATGCTGGATCGGCCGGCTAGCGGTGGGACCGATCTGCACGAAGTGTTCGGCATGCGCGCGCCCAGGGCCGCAGCCGGCTGAAGATTGTCGAAGTGCAAGCCTGACGCACGCCCGCGCTCGCTGGCGGTGCGCGCTGCACTGAAGTGAACGGAGCTTGACCAGAAAGTCGACCCAAAGGTCGATCGCTATCACATCCGATACACGCCGCACCCGGCGTGTATCGAGACCGAAAGACCGGACGGCGAGGGACGCCCATCAGGCGGACCACGCTCACACGGCGAAGCCTTGCAGGCGTTCGCGGAAAGCCTGCAAGGTCATCAAAACAAGTACGTAAGTACGGAGACATCCGCGGCAACCTGTAAGCGATGCGCATACGCGCCAGCCACATAGTGGGCCGGCCGCGCGCCTGGCATACACGATGCAATGCTCGTCGATTCCCGTCGGCGTTCCCATCTTAGGAGGAATCCATGGCTCAGTTCAGTGCAGCACCGGATAGTTCGGCAATCCCCGATTACGAGAGCAGCGGACAAGGCGCTCACGCGATGCCCGCAGGCTACAGCGAACGCCTGTACAACGAAGACCTCGCGCCGTTGAAGCATCAGACGTGGGGCGCGTATAACATCTTCGCGTTCTGGATGTCGGACGTGCACAGCGTCGGCGGTTACGTGTTCGCGGGGAGTCTCTTCGCGCTCGGGCTGACGAGCTGGCAGGTGCTGATCGCGCTGCTCGTTGGCATTACATTCGTCAACGTGCTGTGCAACATGATCGCGAAGCCGAGCCAGCAGAACGGCGTGCCGTATCCCGTCGCGTGCCGTGCGACCTTCGGCGTGCTGGGCGCCAACGTGCCCGCCGTGATCCGCGGCCTGATTGCGGTTGCATGGTATGGCATCCAGACGTATCTCGCGTCGAGCGCGCTGGTGATCGTCGTGCTCAAGTTCTTCCCACAACTGCTGCCCTATGCGGATGTGCATCATCACGGCTTCATGGGTCTGTCGACGATCGGCTGGGCCGGCTTCATGTTGCTGTGGGTTTTGCAGGCACTCGTGTTCTGGAACGGCATGGAGACGATCAAGAAGTTCATCGACTTCGCCGGTCCCGCCGTGTACGTGGTGATGTTCATTCTCGCCGGCTACATGATCTGGCGTGCGGGCTGGAAGAACATCGGCATCAATCTGGGCGGCGTGAAGTATCACGGCATGGAAGTGATCCCGGTGATGATCACGGCGATCTCGCTGGTGGTGTCGTACTTCTCCGGCCCGATGCTGAACTTCGGCGACTTCTCGCGCTACGGCAAGAGCTTCCGCAGCGTCAAGCGCGGCAACTTCTGGGGCCTGCCCGTCAACTTCCTCGCGTTCTCGCTGGTGACGGTCGTCACGACGGCTGCGACGCTGCCCGTGTTCGGCGAACTCATCACCGATCCCGTCGAAACGGTGGGCCGTATCGACTACCCGACAGCCGTGATTCTCGGTGCACTGACGTTCACGATTGCGACCATTGGCATCAACATCGTCGCGAACTTCGTGTCGCCTGCATTTGACTTCTCGAACGTGGCACCGAAACTGATCAGCTGGCGTGCAGGTGGCATGCTCGCTGCAGTGGCATCCATTTTCATCACGCCGTGGAACCTGTTCAACAATCCGGCCGTGATCCACTACACGCTCGACGTGCTCGGCAGCTTCATTGGACCTTTGTACGGCATCCTGATCATCGATTTCTTCCTCGTGAAGCGTCAGAAGGTCGTGCTCGACGATCTGTACACGGTGTCGGAAAAGGGTTTGTACTGGTATCACAACGGCGTGAACTATCGTGCCGTCGGTGCGCTGCTGCCGGCTGCAGTGATCGCGGTGATCTGCGTGATGGTACCGTCGCTGGACGGTCTTGCGAACTTCTCGTGGTTCATCGGCGCCGGACTCGGTGCAGTGTTCTACAGCGTGCTGGCTCGCAATCTGCCGCGCGGTGCATAAAAGTTCATCAAAGGATGCAAGCAATATCTTGCATGGGACCGGAGTAGACGCTAAAGCGCCAACTCCGGTCGACGCAATAACTTGCATGGGACCGGAGTAAGCGCTAAAGCGCCAACTCCGGTCGACATAGGAGTCGACATGCGTATCAAACTGATCAACCCGAACACGACGCAACGGATGACGGAGGCCATGGGCCGTTGTGCGCGCGACGTCGTGGCGCCGGGAACGGAGCTGGTGGCGGTGAGCCCGACGATGGGCCCGCCGTCGATCGAAGGCTATTACGACGAGGCGCTCGCCACGCCGGGCCTGCTCGCGGAAATCGAAGCGGGCGAGCGCGAAGGCTTCGATGGTTATGTGATTGCATGTTTCGGCGATCCTGGCCTTTACGCGGCGCGCGAACTGGCGCGCGGCCCGGTGATCGGCATCGCGGAGGCGGCGATGCATGCGGCGAGCGTGCTGGCGCCGGGCTTCTCGGTGGTGACGACGCTCTCGCGGACCTGCGGCATGGCCTGGCATCTGGCCGAGCGCTATGGCATGAAGCGGTTCTGCCGCAACGTGCGCGCAACGGATGTCGCCGTGCTCGAACTCGATCAGCCCGGCTCCTCCGCGCGGCGCATCATTCTCGACGAATGCCGGCGCGCACTCGACGAGGACGGCTCGGACGCGATCGTGCTCGGCTGCGCGGGAATGGCAGAGCTGTGCCGGGAGATCGAGGATGCGCTGGGCGCGCCCGTCGTCGAAGGCGTGACGGCGGCTGTGAAATGGGTTGAAGCGCTCGTTTCGCTGCGGCTGGCCACGGCCAAGCGGGGCGACTACGCGCGCCCGCTTGCCAAGCGCTATGACGGCGAGTTCGCGCGCTTCAGCCCGACGGGCGAGCAGCCAGCCGCAGCGCCTGCCGCCCAGCAAGGCGCCGGGGAAGCGCTGCTGCGGGTGAACTCGAGTGCGCTACGCGCCGACCCCGCCGCTAATATTGCACCGCACATACACTCAGTCTGACATGCACTATCTGCCCGGGTGTATGGGCGCACCCGGGTGTTTTCGCTACACTGGTTCAACCCTGCCGGCCCTGCCGTAGCGTGTTTTCCCGCTTTTACGACGTCGCCGGTGCGTACCCGTCAACGCTCACGTCAACCGCTGCGCCATTCACATCATGTCATTCGACCCGAACTATCCGCGCGACCTGATCGGCTACGGCCGCCACCCCGTGCAGGCAAACTGGCCAGGACGCGCGCGCGTCGCGGTCCAGTTCGTTCTCAACTACGAAGAGGGCGGCGAGAACTGCGTGCTGCATGGCGATCCCGGCTCGGAACAGTTCCTGTCGGAAATCGTCGGCGCGGCGTCGTATCCGGCGCGTCACATGAGCATGGAGTCGATCTACGAATATGGCTCGCGCGCGGGCGTGTGGCGCATCCTGCGCGAGTTCGAGAAGCGCGGTCTGCCACTGACAGTGTTCGGCGTCGGCATGGCGATCGAGCGGCATCCGGAGCTCGCGCGCGCTTTCGTCGAACTGGGCCATGAGATCGCCTGTCACGGCTATCGCTGGATTCACTATCAGGACATGTCGCCCGAGCGCGAAGCCGAGCATATGCGCCTGGGCATGGAAGCGATCGAGCGCGTGACGGGCCAGCGGCCGCTCGGTTGGTACACGGGCCGCGACAGTCCTAATACGCATCGGCTGGTCGCCGAATACGGCGGCTTTCTGTACGACTCGGATAACTACGGCGACGACCTGCCGTTCTGGATGGACGTCGAAGTGACGGGCGGCGCGAAAGTACCGCAACTGATCCTGCCGTACACGCTCGACACCAACGACATGCGCTTCGCCACGCCGCAAGGCTTCAACACGGCGGACCATTTCTTCACGTATCTGCGCGACGCATTCGACGTGCTGTACGAAGAGGGCGACGAAGCGCCCAAGATGCTGTCGATCGGCATGCACTGCCGCCTGCTCGGCCGCCCTGGGCGGATGCGCGCGCTGCAGCGTTTTCTCGATCACATCGAAAAGCACGAGCGCGTCTGGGTGACACGGCGTGTCGATATCGCGCGTCACTGGCGTGAGCATCATCCTTATCAACAACAGGACAACCGCGGGGCTGCGGCATGAAGGCGATGCAATACACACTGGACCAACTCAACAGCATCTCGACCGACGCGTTCGTCGCGGCGCTGTCGGGCATCTTCGAGCATTCGCCGTGGGTCGCCGAAGTGGCTGCCGCGCAGCGTCCGTACGCGAACATCGACGCGTTGCACAAGACGATGTCGAGCGCCGTCGAAACCGCGGGCGAAGCGAAGCAGTTCGCGCTGATCAACGCTCACCCGGAACTTGCGGGCAAGGCGGCCGTGCGCGGCGAACTGACGGCCGAATCAACGCGCGAGCAAAGCGGCGCTGGCCTCGGTCAATGCACGCAGGAAGAGTTCGACAAGTTGCTGCGCCTGAACGCGGCGTATCGCGAGAAGTTCGGCTTTCCGTTCATTCTCGCCGTGCGCGGCTATGACCGGTACGGCATCATCGCGAACTTCGAAGCGCGCGTGAACAACAGCCGCGCCGACGAACTGCGCGCGAGCCTCGACCAGATCTATCGCATCGCGCGTTTTCGTCTCGACGATCTGATCAGCGCCTGATCGTCGCCTGATAGCCGTAACACCGGCACGCATTCACGCACTCACAAAGCAACAACCCGACAGCAAGGAAGACAACGATGGCACTCCCGATTCTCGATCCCAACGCCCCCGAATTCACGCGCCGTTTCGTGAACCTCGCGGACCCGCGTCTTGGCGCACAGGCGCTCGAAGCCAGCGACGATTTCTTCGCGCCGAAAGACCGCATGCTGAATCCGGAGCCGGCCGTGTTCATTCCGGGCAAGTACGACGAGCACGGCAAGTGGATGGACGGCTGGGAAACGCGCCGCAAGCGCACGACGGGCTATGACTGGTGCGTAGTGAAGCTCGCGCGTCCGGGCGTCATCAAGGGCCTCGATCTCGATACCAGCCACTTCACGGGCAACTTCCCGCCGGCGGCATCGGTGGAAGCGGCGCGCGTGGTGGACGGCGCGCCGAACCAGTCGACGCAATGGACGGAGATCGTGCCGTCGACGACGCTGCAAGGCAACAGCCACCACTACCTCGAAGTGGGCGACACGAACGCATATACGCACCTGCGCGTGAACATCTATCCGGACGGCGGCATCGCGCGTCTGCGCGTGTACGGCCAGCCGCAGGTCGATTGGGCGGGTGCGAGCCGCACCGATCTGTTCGACCTCGCCGCGATGGAAAACGGCGCGTATCTGGTCGGCGCGAACAACCAGCACTTCGGCGCCGCATCGACGCTGCTGATGCCGGGCCGCGGCGTCAACATGGGCGACGGCTGGGAAACGCGCCGCCGCCGCGAGCCGGGCAACGACTGGGCAATCGTCGGGCTCGCGCAACCGGGCGTCATCAAGAAGATCGAAGTCGATACCGCGCACTTCAAGGGCAACTATCCGGACCGCTGCTCGATCCAGGCCGCGTATGTGACGGGCGGCACCGACAGCTCGCTGATCACGCAGGCGATGTTCTGGCCCGTGCTGCTCGGCGAGCAGAAGCTGCAGATGGACAAACAGCACTTCTTCGAAAACGAGATCGCGGCGCTCGGGCCCGTCACGCATATCCGCTTCAACATCATTCCGGATGGTGGCGTGTCGCGCCTGCGTCTGTGGGGCACGCTCGCATCATGAAGACACTCGCTATCGAACCGCTGACACGCGAAGCATTCGCGCCGTTCGGGGACGTGATCGAACTGGAAGGCGCGAAGCAGATCCCGATCAATCTCGGCACGACGATCCGCTACCACGATCTCGCGAATGTCGACATCACCGACGAAGGCGGCCGCACGCTCGTCAATCTGTTCCGTGGACAACCGCGCGCACTGCCGTTCGAAATCACGATGATGGAGCGGCATCCGCTGGGTTCGCAAGCGTTCATTCCGTTGAACGACAAGCCGTATCTGGTTGTCGTTGCGCCTGCTGGCGAGCTGGATGAATCGAAGATTCGCGCGTTCGTGACGAGCGGATGGCAAGGCGTGAACTACGCGAAAGGCGTGTGGCACCATCCGCTGCTCGCATTGGGCGAGGTGAGCGATTTCATCGTCGTGGATCGTGGTGGCGACGGGCACAATCTCAACGAGCAAAATTTGCGCGAGTCGCAGTGGTTGACGGAAGAGGCGATGAATGCGGTTGTCGTCTGATACTTGCGCGCTGTGTTTATGTTTGAATTGCGCGGTTTGGTAGTGTGATTGGTTGTGGTTGAAAAAGCCCATTGCGATGGAAGTCGCAATGGGCTTTTGCTTTGGTGCGCGTGTTGTGCGTGGCATATGAAATCGCGGACAATCGCTGGCGGCCTTGATGATAGACAGCACAACCTATTCGCGAGAAAAACATGCAAGCGTCACTGAACCGGATTTTGCTGTATGTGAGGGACGTCGAACGCGCGTGTGCGTTTTATCAGCGCTATTTCGGCTTCACGGCCACGCGCGATAACGACGACCGTATCGTCGAACTGACTTCGCCGCACGGCGGCGTGATCCTGTTGATTCATCCTGCCGCGAAAGGCGTCAAAGCAGGGCAAGCGACCGTCAAGCTGGTATTCGACGTAGAGGACGTGGAAGCGTTTAAGGCTCACTGTGCAACTGACGGACTCGTGTTCGGCGCGACGCATCGCACGGACGGCTACAGCTTTGCGAATGCAAAAGACCCGGACGGCAATTCCGTGTCGATCTCCAGCCGCGGCTTTCGCGTGGACCGATGAGCACGTGTGACGATTTTTGCGCACCGTCACTGGCATAAAAAAATGCGGACTGCCGCTTGCGCGAACAGCCCGCTAACCTCGAAGAACCGGGCTTGCGCCCGTCATCGACACCTCATTCGTTAATTCACCGCACCGCCCTGGAACCACGCGGCGATCTTCTGACGTTCCTCGTCGGTCATGTGCGTGACGTTGCCGAGCGGCATCGCCTTCAGCGTCACGGCCTGCTGATAGATGCGCTGCGCGTTCGTCGAAATCTCTGCAGGCGTATCGAGCAGCACGCCAGCGGGTGCGCTGCCCATCATCGTCGGATGCGCGGAGTGGCAGGCGACGCAGCGCTGCTGCAGCACGGGCACGATATCGGCCGTCTTCACGACAGGCGCGTTCGCCGCTTCCGCCACGGGCACGACGGGCTTCGGCATCGTCCAGAACAGCGCGCCGAACATCAGCACGATGCCGGCGAGCGGCAGATACCACAGCACCTGGCCACGGTGACGCATCACGAAGAACTGACGGATCAGCGCGCCCGCCAGCATGATGACGACCAGCACCGCCCAGTTGTACGGATGCGTGTACGTCATCGCGTAGTGGTTCGACAGCATCGCGAACACGACGGGCAGCGTGAGGTACGTGTTGTGGACTGAGCGCTGCTTGCCGCGCTTGCCGTAGATCGGGTTCGGCGTTTCGCCCTTGAGCATCGCGGCGACCATCTTGCGCTGACCAGGGATGATGACGAAGAACACGTTCGCCGACATGATCGTCGCGAGCATCGCGCCCATGATCAGATACGCCGCACGGCCCGCGAAGATGTGGCACGCGAGGAACGCGGCGATCAGCACATAGATGCCCACGCAGATGCCGAGCACCTTGTCCTTGTTGCCGAGCAGCCGGCACAGCGAGTCATACACGATCCAGCCCGCAGCGAGAAAGCCGAGCGCCGAGAAGATCGCGACGACGGGGCCCATGTCGAGCACGTTCTTGTCGATCAGATACGTGTTCGGCGCGAACAGATACAACACCGTGAAGAGACCGAAGCCGGACAGCCAGGTCGTGTACGACGGCCACTTCGACCAGTGCAGGTCGTCGGGCATTTCGGGCGGTGCGACGGTGTACTTCTGCATGTTGTAGAAGCCGCCGCCGTGCACGTGCCACAGTTCGCCGAACACGCCGCGTCGGCGCTGATTCGGGTCCACAGGCGGCTTCAGGCTGTTGTCGAGCGCAACGAAGTAGAACGACTCGCCGATCCATGCAATCGCGGCGATAACGTGAAACCAGCGAATCGCGAGATTCAGCCAGTCGGTGATAAAGCCTTCCATGAAACTCCTCCACTCCTGATTCGTTGTTCGCGCAGCATCTTGGGTGTTGCGCGGCATGCGGGGTTGTTGCGCCGGTGCATGTCCGCTATTGGATCAGTGCATGCAACGGCAATCGGATGAAATCGGGTGCCGATCGATCACGGCTTTCTGGCTTGCGCTTCGCGAATGTCTCCATGTCATCTGCGAAATGCACGCACGCGCACGATCGTGCACGCGACGCCGATCGCTTCAGCTGCCGCGATACGTGCTGTACGCCCACGGCGACACCAGCAGCGGCACGTGATAGTGCGCACCTGCATCGGCGATGCCAAAACGCAGCACGACGCGATCGACGAAGCGCGGTTCAGGCACTTTGGTGCCGATCGACGCAAAATAGTCGCCTGCATGGAACACCAGTTCATATTCGCCGACGGCGAGTGCATCGCCTTCGAGCAGCGGCTCGTTGCAGCGGCCGTCGTGATTGGTGGTGGTGGTTTTGAGCGCGCGGCGCGTGTCGCCGGAGAGCGCAAAGAGTTCGACCTTGATATCGGCGCCGGGACGGCCGTTTGCCGTGTCGAGCACGTGGGTAGTGAGCTTGCCCATTCGCGATTGTCCTTGTGTGGATGCGAGGTATCAGCGGCGGCCCGATCCATTACACGTTGCGGCGGATCGAGGCTCCACGTCAGTGGCTACATACCCGTCGGCGGTTTGAAGCGAGCGCCGTGACATCCATTGTAGAAACATTGTTCACCTTCGCGCGCCAGCGATAGGAAAGATAATCGCTACCGCATGACGCCCCGCAGGCGGGTATCGGACAGGCAGTCCGATGCAGGCTCGACGGGAGGTGCTGCACGGTTCCGATCGTACCGGCGCCAAAAATGACGACTATATGCGCGGTGTGAACTTCGGTATCGCAGCGGCGCGAGTTGCCAGCGCAATTTTGTCGCCCGAAGGTTACGTCCATGCGCGGCGGTGCCGCGCATCCCGAAGACGGCGGAACACGCTGGGTAACCGGGCCAACTGCGTTCGAACGGACGCGACGGCACGGTGGCGTGCCGCCGACATCGCGTTCGAACGACTTTTGCACTTGCCCGGACAACCGCAGGCTGCGGCGACGGCAGAACGATGCAGCTTTGAGCGGCTACATGCGGCCAGAGCAGCGCAACGGCGCAGCATCGTGCGGCGGCCTCATCTGCGGCAACACAGGGCAGCACTGGAGAAACGAATGACGATGCAAACCAGTTCAACCGGCGTGACGCGAACGACCGGCCAGCGCGGCAAGACGATGCTGGTCAGGCATGCGGACGTGCTGGTCACGATGGACGGCGAGCGGCGCGAGTTGCGCGACGGCGGCCTGTATATCGAAGACAACCGGATCGTCGCGGTGGGTCCGACGAGTGAACTGCCCGACACAGCCGACGAAATCCTCGACATGACGGGCCATCTGGTGATTCCCGGGCTCGTCAACACGCACCACCACATGTATCAGAGCCTGACGCGCGCGATTCCTGCCGCGCAGGACGCCGAACTGTTCGGCTGGCTGACCAGCCTGTACAAGGTGTGGGCGAATCTCACGCCGGAAATGATCGAGGTGTCGACGCTGACGGCGATGGCCGAACTGCTGCTGTCGGGCTGCACGACGTCGAGCGATCACCTGTACATCTATCCGAACGGCAGCCGGCTCGACGACAGCATCGCCGCCGCGCGCCGCATCGGCATGCGTTTTCATGCGAGCCGCGGCAGCATGAGCGTCGGACAGAAGGACGGTGGCCTGCCGCCGGACTCCGTCGTCGAGAAAGAAGCAGACATTCTGAAAGACACCCAGCGTCTGATCGAGACGTACCACGACGAAGGACGTTACGCCATGCTGCGCGTCGTTGTCGCGCCGTGTTCGCCGTTCTCGGTAAGCCGCGATCTGATGCGCGAATCGGCTGCCATGGCGCGGCATTACGGCGTGTCGCTGCATACGCACCTCGCCGAGAACGTGAACGATATTGCTTACAGCCGCGAGAAGTTCGGCATGACGCCGGCCGAATATGCAGAGGACCTCGGCTGGGTCGGCCGCGATGTATGGCATGCGCACTGCGTGCAGCTAGACGATGCAGGTATCGAACTGTTTGCGCGTACGGGAACGGGCGTCGCGCATTGTCCGTGTTCGAACATGCGGCTCGCATCGGGCATCGCGCCCGTGAAGAAGATGCGGCTCGCGGGCGTGCCCGTCGGCCTGGGTGTCGACGGATCGGCTTCCAACGACGGCGCGCAGATGGTCGCCGAAGTGCGTCAGGCGCTGCTGTTGCAGCGGGTCGGCTTTGGACCGGATGCGATGACCGCGCGCGAGGCACTCGAGATTGCGACGCTTGGCGGCGCGAAAGTGCTGAATCGCGACGATATCGGCGCGTTGGCGCCCGGCATGGCGGCGGATTTCGTGTCGTTCGATCTGCGGCAGCCGCTCTTTGCGGGCGCGCTACATGATCCCGTCGCGGCGCTGGTGTTCTGCGCGCCGTCGCAGGTATCGACGAGCGTGATTGGCGGAAAGGTCGTGGTGAAGGACGGCGTGCTGACGACGGTGGATCTCGGTCCGGTGATCGAGCGGCACAACAGTCTCGCGCGGACGCTGTATGAAAGTGCAGCATAAGCGCGCGGCATGAAAGCAAGGCGGCGGTTCGAAACCGCCGCCTGAAAGATAGTGCTTTGCTTGTCGCGTGAAAGGTGAACTACTTCGCGATCAGCGTCTTGGTCGCTTCGGCGACGAGGCTGCGCAACCAGCGCACTTCATCGGAGTAATGCACGCGCTCATGCCACAACTGGTAATACTGCATCGGCGGGAAATCCAGCGGTGCGGGCACGACGGTCAGCGGCAGGAACTTCGCGTAGTAGTCGGCGAACAGGCGCGTGGTCGTGAAGATCAGATCGGATTTGATCAGCACGTACGGCGCAAGGTTGAAGTACGGCAGCGTGACGACGACATGGCGTTTCAGGCGCTCGCGCGCGAGATGCACGTCGATCGCACCGCGCTGGCCGACGGAATAGGGCGTCGGCGCAAGATGCGGCGCGTTCAGGTATTGATCGAGCGTTAGGTTGCCGCGCTTTGCGAACGGATGCGTGTTGCTCATCAGACACACGATCTGGTCGACGAACAGATTGGACAGGTGCAGTTGCTCGGGCGGTTCCGGCCAGTTGCCGACGACGATATCGAGCTTGCCGTCCTCGAGCGCCAGTTCATAGTCGAACGCGGGGCCAAGCGAATGGAACTCGAGCGTCGCGTTCGGCGCGGCCTTGCGGAAGCGCTCGACGACGGTCGGCACGAACAGCACGTTCAGGTAGTCCGGGCAGCCGATCCGGTAGCAGCGGATCGACGTCGCCGGATCGAAGTTGTGCTGCTGAAATTTAATGCGTTCGATTTCGCGCAGTGCATTTTGCACGGGTTCGAGCAGGCGCAGTCCGTACTCGGTCGGCACCATGCCGGATTTTCCGCGCACGAGCAGCGGGTCGCCCGTGATGTCGCGCAGCCGCCGCAGCGCGGCACTGATAGCCGGTTGGGACTGGTTCAGTTTGACGGCGGCGCGCGTGACGCTGCGCTCCATCAGAAGGGTGTGCAAGACGCGCAGTAGGTAAGTGTCGATCGCCTCGCGTTGCTGACTCATGACTTCTCCGAAATATATGTTTTGGCTGATCGAACGGGCTTGGGGGTATATGCGTTTTAATATAGAGATAAAGAGCCGTCAAGGGTGGGATACCCGCAAACCGCGCAGCGGCGCGGCTCTGCGGGAATTTTGGCGGCTCGACTGAGAGGGGCGATTTCGGTATTGTCGATCGGCTGCGGTAGCACGACGCGCGCGTCCGGGGCCGGAATTTCGAACGGGAGCCGCTTGGGATTCAAGCGGGATTCGAGCAGGACTCAAGCGGGGAGCGCGCGCGACGCCGCGTGCCGCGGGCCACACGCGTAATACGGAACAACATGAGCGACACACCTACAGGCGGCCCGACGGGCAGCAGCACACACGCAAACGGCGCAAACCGTAGCGACGGCGCCACACCACGTCTCGCACTCACAGGCATCAGCAAGCAATATCCTGCAGTTCGCGCGAACGACGACGTCACGCTGATCGTCGCGCCCGGCGAAATTCATGCAGTGCTCGGCGAAAACGGTGCGGGCAAGAGCACGCTGATGAAGATCATCTACGGTGCAGTGCGCCCGGATGCAGGCGAAATCCGCTGGGAAGGCCAGCTCGTCGACATCGCGAACCCGGCGGCAGCGCGCAAGCTCGGCATCGGCATGGTGTTCCAGCACTTCTCGCTGTTCGAGACGCTGACGGTCGGCGAGAACATCGCGCTTGCGCTCGACGAGCCATTCGACCTGAAGGTACTGGGCAAGCGCATTCGAGAAGTGTCGGCGGAGTATGGGCTCGACATCGATCCGCAGCGCCACGTGCACAGCCTGACGGTGGGCGAGCGGCAGCGCGTCGAAATCGTTCGCTGCCTGTTGCAGAATCCGCGTCTGCTCATCATGGACGAGCCGACCTCGGTGCTCACGCCGCAAGCCGTGCGCAAGCTGTTCGCGACGTTGCGCCGGCTCGCGTCGGAAGGCTGCAGCATTCTCTACATCAGCCACAAGCTCGACGAAATCCAGGAACTCTGCGACACGGCTACCGTGATGCGCGGCGGCAAGGTGACAGGCCGCGTGACGCCGCGCGACGAGACGCATGCATCGCTCGCGCAACTGATGGTCGGTCACTCGCTGCCCGACTACGAACGCCGCGCGCACACACCGGGCGACGTGTTGCTCGACGTGAAAAATCTTTCATCTGCCAGCGATGATCCGTTCGGCACGTCGCTCGCCGACGTGTCGTTCAGCGTGCATTCAGGTGAAATATTCGGCATCGCGGGCGTATCGGGCAACGGGCAGGCGGAACTGCTGGCGGCGCTCTCGGGCGAGCACAAGGGCAATCGCGCCGATGCCGTGACGATCTGCGGCAAACCTGCCGGCAAGCTCGGCGCAGCGGCGCGCCGCAAACTGGGCTTTGCATTCGTACCCGAAGAGCGGCTGGGACGCGGCGCGGTGCCCGCCATGTCGCTCGCGGAAAACGCGCTGCTGACGGCGCATCGGCAACAGATGGTGCGTTCGGGCTGGATCAACGCAGGCGCGATGCGCGCGTTCGCGAAGCGCTGCATCGAATCGTTCGACGTGCGTTGCGGCGGCGACGGCGCGCTCGCGCAGAGTCTGTCGGGCGGCAACCTGCAGAAATTCATCGTCGGCCGCGAAATTCTGCAGGCGCCGAAGGTGCTCGTCGTCGCGCAGCCGACCTGGGGTGTCGACGTCGGCGCGGCCGCGTTCATCCGCCAGCAGTTGCTGGATCTGTCGGCGCGCGGCGTCGCGATTCTGGTGATCTCCGAAGAACTCGAGGAACTGTTCGACATCTGCGACCGCATCGCCGTGATTGCGCGCGGACGCATGTCGCCGACACGCAAGACGGGCGACACGAACGCGGAAGAGATCGGCCGCTGGATGGCCGGGCTGTTCGGCGACCGCGAGGGCGCACCGCCGTCGGCGGGGCATCCGGCGCATGCATGAAATGTCATGCATGAACTGAAGTGCTCCCGAATGCAACTGCAGAGACAACATCCACCACACGCACAATGATTCTTCCGTATCGACTCGAAGCCCGCACGTCGCCGTCGCGAACGATGCAGCTTGCCGTGCCGCTGATCGCCGCGCTCCTCACGCTCGTGATCGGCTTTCTGATCTTCAGCCTCGTCGGGCGCGATCCGGCGCAGGCGATGGCCGCGTTTTTCATCGAGCCGCTGTCGAGCGTCAACGGCTGGGCCGAACTGCTGCTCAAGGCGTCGCCGCTCTGCCTGATCGGGTTGGGCCTTGCCATCGGCTACCGCGCGAACGTCTGGAACATCGGCGCGGAAGGGCAGATGCTGCTCGGCGGCATTGCGGCGAGTGGCGTCGCGATCTACTTCGATCAGGCGACCGGCTGGTGGATCCTGCCGACCATGATGATCGCGGGCGTGCTGGGCGGCATGGCGTGGGCCGCGATTCCCGCGCTGCTCAAGAGCCGCTTCAACACCAACGAGATTCTCACGAGCCTGATGCTCACCTACGTCGCCACGCAGTTGCTGATCTATCTCGTGAGCGGACCGTGGCGCGATCCGCAGGGCATGAACTTCCCGCTCTCCGAAATGTTCTCAGGCGACGCACTGTATCCGACGCTCTACGGCGACTGGCACTGGAAGTTTCTGAAGGGTACGCGGCTGAACGCGTCGATCTTCGTGACGATTATCGCGATCCCGCTCGTGTGGCTGTTCATGCGCAAGAGCTTTGCGGGTTTCCGCATGAACGTCGGCGGTCTTGCGCCACTGGCCGCGCGCTACGCGGGCTTTTCGGACAAGAAGACGATCTGGACGTCGCTGCTGATCAGCGGCGGCCTCGCGGGACTCGCCGGCATGGGCGAGATCTCCGGACCCATCGGCCAGTTGCAGGCGACGTGGTCGCCGGGCTATGGCTTCACCGCGATCATCGTTGTGTTCGTCGGACGGCTGCACCCGGTCGGCATCGTGCTCGCGAGTCTGTTGATGGCCTTGCTGTATCTCGGCGGCGAGGCGGTGCAGACGTCGATGCAACTGCCGCAGGCGTTGTCGGGCGTGTTCCAGGGGCTGCTGCTGTTCTGTTTGCTGGGCGCGGACCTGTTCGTCAACTATCGCGTGCGCCGTCGTGGCATCGCGGCATCGTAAAACCGCCGGATTCAGATCAAATCTCATGGATATTCAACAAGCTAGCGCGCTCACGTCGAGTGCCGTCGTCGCCGCGATACCGCTGATGTTCGCGGGCGTCGGCGAACTCGTCACCGAGAAGTCGGGCGTGCTCAACCTCGGCGTCGAAGGGATGATGCTGATGGGCGCCGTGACGGGCTACGCGGTCACAGCGATCACGGGCAACCCTTGGCTGGGCGTGCTCGCCGCGATCATCGCGGGCATCGCGATGTCGCTGCTGTTCGCGTTCCTCGTGCTGTCGATGCTCGCGAACCAGGTCGCCACGGGGCTTTCGCTGACGATCTTCGGCATCGGCCTGTCGGCCTATGTCGGCAAGCCATACACGTCGGCGGCCGTGCGCGAGTCGATCGGCACGTGGGTGATTCCCGGCCTCTCGAAGATTCCCGTGCTCGGACCTGCACTATTCAGCCTGACACCGCTCGACTATCTTGCGTTCATCATGTTCGGCGTCGTCGGCTGGTTCCTGTACCGCACGCGCGCCGGGCTCGTGCTGCGCTCGGTCGGCGAGTCGCCGCAGGTCGCGCACTCGGTCGGTTTTCCCGTGATCGGCGTGCGTTATGGTGCGACGCTGTTCGGCGGCGCGATGGCGGGACTCGCGGGCGGCTACTACTCGATCGTCAACCTGCACTTGTGGCAGGAGCAGTTGACTTCAGGTCGTGGCTGGATTGCGCTGGCGCTCGTGGTGTTCGCGACGTGGCGTCCGGGGCGTCTGTTGATCGGTGCACTATTGTTCGGTGCAGTGACGGGTCTGCAGTTTTATGCACAGGCGATCGGCGTTCCCGTGCCGACGCAGTTCCTCGCGATGCTGCCGTACGTCGCGACGGTCGTCGTGCTCGTGCTGATTTCGCGCAATCCGAACACGATTCGCCTGAATGCGCCCGCGTCGCTCGGCAAGCCGTTCTTCGCGGCGGGCTGAGCGCGGCGTCCAGCGATCAATGATAGTGCATGCCAGTTCATCAAGTAAAAACATCTGATTCAACGACAGGAGAAAACATGAAGAAAAGAACCATGCTGAGCGCACTGGCGCTGGCCGCCGCGACGCTGGCGACGGGCGGCGCGCTGACGCAGACTGCGCAGGCCGCCGATGTGCCCGGCGTCGCGTTCGTGTATCTCGGCAACCCCGGCGATGCAGGCTGGACCTACGCGCACGACCAGGGCTCGAAGGAAGCGGAAGCGAAGTTCGGCAACAAGATCAAGATCACGCGTGTCGAGAATGTGCCCGAGTCCGCCGACTCGGAGCGCGTGTTCCGCGATCTGGCGAACAAGGGCAACAAGATCATCTTCGGTTCGAGTTTCGGCTTCCAGGACTTCGAACTGAAGGTCGCGAAGGATTTCCCGGACACCGTCTTCTTGCACGCGACGGGCTACAAGAAGGCAGCAAACTTCGGCACGTACGACGTTCGCATGTATCAGGGTGCCTATCTGGCAGGCGTCGCCGCCGGCTACGTGACGAAGACGAACACACTCGGCTTCGTCGCTTCGGTGCCGATTCCTGAAGTGGTGCGCAACATCAATGCCTACACGCTCGGCGCGCGCTCGGTGAATCCGAAGGTGCACACGAAGGTCATCTGGATCAACAGCTGGTTCGATCCGGGCAAGGAAAAGCAGGCAGCCGAAACGCTGATCGGCCAGGGCGCGGACGTGCTGCTGCAGAACACCGATTCCAGCGCGACGCTGGCTACTGCGTCTGAAAAGCATGTACATGCATTCGGCTGGGACTCGGACATGAAAAAGTTCGGTCCTGATGCGCACCTGGGTTCAGTGGTTGCGCACTGGGGCGTCTACTACACGGCTGCCATCCAGCAGGTGCTGGACGGCAAGTGGAAGAACGATCCCGTGTGGTGGGGCATTCCGCAGAAGGCTGTCAATCTCGAAGACATGAACACGTCGGCTATTCCGGCCAACGCGATGAAGGATGTCGACGCGAAGCGCACGCAACTGGCAAGCGGCAAGTGGGATGTGTTCACAGGCCCGATCAAGGACCAGACGGGTGCGGTGAAGGTGCCGGCTGGCAAGACGCTTGCCGATCCTGAACTGCAGCGTTTGAACTGGTATGTCCAAGGCGTGGACGGTTCGCTGCCGAAGTGATGCACTGCATTGAAATGCGTGCGGCACGCGGGGTTCACGCGGGATTTGATTTCCGCGGTTAACGCGTAGTGCACGCGTTTGCGCGTCATGCGCAAACGCCAAAAGCTGCATTCGGTTTCGTGCCGGATGCAGCTTTTTTCATGGTTGCGCGGATCGCGCAGACGGCGGGCCGCATGCGTTATGCAACTCGCTGCACGCGATGCCGCCCGCTTCAATCGTCGATGCGCAATCCGACCTTCAGCGTTACCTGCCAGTGCGAGACCTTATTGTCTTCGATGTGACCGCGCGTTTCGATGACCTGGAACCAGTGCAGATTGCGCAGTGTTTTGCTGGCTTTTTCGATCGCGCAGCGGATCGCGTCATCGCTGGACTTCGTTGACGAACCTGTTAGCTCGATCTGCTTGTACACGTGGTCGCTCATGATTTACCTCCTGATGGTCCAAAAAGTATAGGCAATGGCTGTTGCGTGACGAACTCGAATGCATGCCGCACATGGCGTGCCCGGCATGCTGCAACGCGATGCGGCCGGTATGATGGACAGTTCGCATGCCGTCGCCTGCCGGCGGGTGCAATCCGATGCGTGCAGTGCATCAAATGGAGGAGAGAGAAGTGGAGATCGGTTTTTGCGGACCGGGCTTGATGGGTGCGCCCATGATTCGGCATCTGCTTGGTGCAGGTCATGCAGTGCAGGTGTGGAATCGCACGCGGGCGAAGGCGGAGGTACTGGTGCCGGACGGCGCGACGGTCGCGTCGACACCCGCTGGACTCGTCGGCCGGGCTGAAGCAATTTTCCTGTGCGTGCTGGACGCGGCGGCTGTCGAAGAAGTCGTGTTCGGCGCGAACGGCATCGTGCCAGGCGTGCTCGAGGCGAACGGCGACAGCCCCGTGCGCTGGATCGTCGATCACGGCAGCATCCCGCCGTCGGCGACGCGCGCGTTCGCCGCACGGGCGGCGGAAGCGAACCTCGGCTGGATCGACGCGCCCGTCTCGGGCGGCGTGTCGGGCGCGATTGCCGGAACGCTCGCCGTGATGGCGGGCGGCGAGGCAGCCGATGTTGCCGCCGTCACGCCCGTGATCGGGGCCTATGCGGCTCGCGTCACGCACATGGGCACGGCGGGCGCGGGACAAACCACCAAGCTGTGCAATCAGGCGATCGTGACGTCGACGGTGGCGGCCATCGCCGAGGCTGTCAGCCTCGCGCAGCGCAGCGGTATCGACGCCGCACGGCTGACGCAGGCGCTCGCGGGCGGCTGGGCCGACTCGGTGCTGCTGCAGACCTTCGTGCCGCGCATGACGCAGTCGGGTCAGCCGCCGATCGGCGCCTTGAGCACGTTCCAGAAGGATGTGGACACGATTGCCGCCGCGGCTTGCGAAACGGGCACTCCAATGCCGGTTTCGGGCACGGTGCAGCAACTGTTGCGTCTCGGTGCAGCCATGGGACTGGCGGATGCAGATTTGTCCGGTTTCATCGACGTGTTGCAGACGACACGTAAAAAAGGGTAGCAGGGCGCTGGCAGTGGTCCGGAGCGCGGCGCGCATGAGGCGATAACCTGCTAAAATACTGGGTTTTTCGCCGATCTATCATTCAAAGGGACGCGCCGTGCTGTCTACTGCCAACATCACCATGCAATTCGGGCCGAAGCCCCTGTTCGAGAACATCTCGGTCAAATTCGGCGGAGGCAACCGCTACGGCCTGATCGGCGCGAACGGTTGCGGCAAGTCCACGTTCATGAAGATCCTGGGCAGCGATCTCGAGCAGAGTGCAGGCAATGTGATGCTCGAGCCGAACGTTCGTCTCGGTAAGCTGCGTCAGGATCAGTTCGCGTACGAAGACGTGCGCGTGCTCGACGTCGTGATGATGGGCCACACGGAAATGTGGGGGGCGATGACCGAGCGCGACGCGATCTACGCGAATCCGGAAGCCACCGACGACGACTACATGCACGCGGCCGAACTGGAAGCGAAGTTCGCCGAGTACGACGGCTACACGGCCGAAGCGCGCGCGGGCGAACTGCTGCTCGGCATCGGTATCTCGATAGACCTGCACAATGGTCCGATGAGCAACGTCGCGCCGGGCTGGAAACTGCGCGTGCTGCTCGCGCAGGCGCTGTTCTCGAAGCCGGACGTATTGCTGCTCGACGAACCGACCAACAACCTGGACATCAACTCGATCCGCTGGCTCGAAGACGTGCTGAACGAGTACGACTCGACGATGATCATCATCTCGCACGATCGACACTTCCTGAACCAGGTCTGCACGCACATGGCGGACATGGACTACGGCACGCTGAAAGTCTATCCCGGCAACTACGACGACTACATGCTCGCGAGCACACAGGCGCGCGAGCGTCAGCAGGCCGCGAACGCGAAGGCGAAGGAACGTGTCGCCGACCTGCAGGATTTCGTGCGCCGCTTTTCGGCCAACAAGTCGAAGGCACGCCAGGCAACCAGCCGTCTGAAGATGATCGACAAGATCAAGATCGAGGAATTCAAGCCGTCGTCGCGTCAGAACCCGTTCATCCGCTTCGAGTACGAGAAGAAGCTGCACAATATTGCAGTGGTCGCGGACAGCATCACGAAGAAGTACGACCGCACGATCTTCAGCAATTTCAACCTCAGCGTGCAGCCGGGCGAGCGCATCGCGATCATCGGTGAAAACGGCGCGGGCAAGACGACGCTGCTGCGTTCGCTGCTCGGCAATCTGAGCGTCGACCACGGTTCGATCAAGTGGGCGGAGAACGCGAACATCGGCTACATGCCGCAGGACACGTACGAAGAGTTCCCGGGCGACGTCACGCTGATGGACTGGATCGACCAGTACCGCAAGGAAGGCGACGACGAGCAGATGGTGCGCGGCACGCTCGGCCGCCTGCTCTTTAATGCAGACGACATCAGGAAGTCGGTGAAGGTGCTGTCGGGCGGCGAGAAGGGCCGCATGATCTGGGGCAAGCTGATGCTCGGCCGCCATAACGTGCTGCTGATGGACGAGCCGACGAACCACATGGACATGGAGTCGATCGAATCGCTGCAGATCGCGCTGGACAAGTACGACGGTACGCTGATTTTTGTCTCTCACGACCGTGAATTCGTGACCGGGTTGGCGAACCGGATCATCGAGGTGAAGACGGATGGGACGCTGAGCGACTTCGGCGGCAACTACGAAGACTTCCTTTCGAGCCAGGGCGTGCAGTAAGCGTTACCGCCGCGGTTCCGACCAAAACCCGCTTCTTGCGAAGCGGGTTTTTTGTTGCCTGCTGCCGATGCGTTTTGCGCTCTCGCGCCGATTCCCCTTGTCTGCGTCCGATTGCGTCGTTTTCCCACGAGTAAAATGAACAGACTATCCAGGAGACAGGACGCAAAACAATGAAGACCTTCGAGCACTTCTACATCGACGGCAAATGGATCAAGCCGTGCGGCACAGGCATGATCGACGTGATCGACTCGGGCACGGAAGAAGTGATGGGCCGCATTCCCGAGGGCGTCGAAGCCGATGCCGAGGCGGCCATTGCCGCTGCCCGCGCTGCTTTCGACGGTTGGGCCGCGACCTCGCCCAGGGAGCGCGGCGCCTACCTGCAAAAAATTGCAGACAATCTCAAGGCGCGCACCGATGAACTCGCGGGCTACATCTGCGGCGAAGTCGGCATGCCGATCAAGCTCGCACGCGCGATTCAGGTCGGCGGCCCCGTCTACAACTGGAATGCCTATGCGAAGCTCGCGGGTGAATTCCAGTTCGAAGAGCAGGTCGGCAATTCGCTCGTCGTGCGGGAGCCCGTCGGCGTTGTCGCCGCGATTACGCCGTGGAACTATCCGCTGAACCAGGTCACGCTGAAGGTGGCAGCCGCACTTGCGGCTGGCTGCACTATCGTGCTCAAGCCGTCGGAAGTGGCGCCGTTGAATGCCTTCGTGCTCGCGGAAGCGATTCATGAAGCGGGGCTGCCCGCCGGTGTGTTCAATCTGGTCAGCGGCTATGGCCCCGTGGTCGGTGAAGTGCTCGCCAGTCACCCATCCGTCGACATGGTGTCGTTCACTGGTTCGACCCGCGCGGGCAAGCGCGTATCGGAACTGGCGTCCGCGTCGGTGAAGCGTGTCGCACTGGAACTCGGCGGCAAATCGGCGTCGGTCATTCTCGACGACGCGGATTTCGCTGCGGCGATCAAGGGCACGGTGGGCGCATGCTTTCTGAATTCGGGGCAGACGTGCTCGGCGCACACGCGCATGATCGTGCCCGAATCGCGCTATGACGAAGCGCGCGAACTGGCGAAGAAGGCAGCCGAAGCATTTGTCGCAGGCGATCCTCGCGTCGAGACGACGCGTCTGGGTCCGCTGGCTTCCGCTGCGCAGCAGTCTCGCGTGCAGCACTATATTGCGCGTGGCATCGAAGAAGGCGCGGAACTCGTCACGGGCGGCGCCGGCATGCCGGATGGCATCTCGAAGGGCTTTTTCGTGAAACCGACTGTGTTCGGCCGCGTGCATCCGAAGGCGACGATTGCGCAGGAAGAAATTTTCGGTCCGGTGCTGACCATCCTCACCTACAAGGACGAAGAAGAAGCCGTGCGCATCGCTAATGACTCAGTGTACGGACTCGGCGGCGCCGTATGGGCGGGGAGCGACGAGCGCGCGATGGGCGTCGCGCGACGTATCCGCACCGGGCAGGTCGATATCAACGGCGGCGCATGGAACATGGCTGCACCGTTCGGCGGCTACAAGCAGTCGGGACACGGCCGCGAGAACGGCGCATACGGGCTCGAAGAATACCTCGAGTACAAGTCGATGCAATTGAAGGTGAACAAGCCTGCATAGATTTGCATGAGCGCGACGCGGGGGCAATTCATGTCGACGCGACGTGCACAACCGATGACGAAGCGCAACGAAAGCGCGTGTCGATAACCGGCACGCGCTTTTTGTTTGACCTCACGCAAGATGCTGCATTGGCCAGTTGCGACCATCGAGGCTTTTCGTCGAATCCCACCGACGACGGAGGCCTCTCATGTTTCCTTCCCATCCGTTTGCGCCGCTCGTGATTCGCGGGCGATCGCTGTTGCCCATCGTGCAGGGCGGCATGGGTGTCGGCGTGTCGGCGCACCGGCTTGCGGGCAGCGTGGCGCGCGAAGGCGCGCTCGGCACGATCGCCAGCATCGATTTGCGCCATCACCACGCCGACCTGCTCGAACGTTGCCGCGCGACCCCCGACCGCGCGACGCTCGAAGACGCGAACCGCGTCGCGCTTACACGTGAGATCCGTGCCGCACGAACCCTCAGCGAAGGGCGCGGCATGATTGCCGTCAACGTGATGAAGGCGGTCAACGCGCATGCGGACTATGTGCGGATCGCCTGCGAGCTGGGCGCGGACGCGATCGTCATGGGAGCCGGTCTGCCGCTCGATCTGCCCGACCTGACACAAGGGCGCGATATTGCGTTGATCCCGATTCTGTCCGATAGCCGGGGCGTCGGCGTGGTGCTCAGGAAGTGGATGAAGAAAGGCCGCTTGCCCGATGCAATCGTGATCGAGCACCCGGCGCACGCGGGCGGTCATCTCGGCGTGACGAATCTCGACGACATGCACGATGCGCGTTTCGAGTTCACGCGAGTACTGCAGGAAATCGACGAGATCTTCACTTCGCTGCAGATCAGCCGAAGTGAAGTGCCGGTGATCGTTGCAGGCGGCATCAACAGTCATGAAGCGGTGCGCGCGTGTCTCGAAGCCGGCGCGAACGGCGTGCAGATCGGCACGCCGTTCGCCGTCACCGAAGAGGGTGACGCCCATCCGAACTTCAAGCGCGTGCTGGCCGATGCGACGCCGGACGACATCGTCGAATTCGTCAGCGTGACGGGCTTGCCGGCGCGCGCCGTGAAGACGCCGTGGCTCGAACGCTATCTGCGCAACGAGTCGCGCATCCGCACAAAAATTGGTGCGCTCAAACGCGCATGTCCGACTGCACTCGAATGCCTGAGTGCATGCGGTTTGCGCGACGGCATTGAAAAATTCGGTCACTTCTGCATCGATACGCGTCTTGCGGCTGCACTGCGCGGTGACGTGAACAACGGCCTGTTTTTTCGTGGACGCGAAGCATTGCCGTTCGGCACTGCAATCCGCAGCGTGCGCGATCTTCTCGAACTGCTGCTGACAGGCGTGGCGCGACCGGCTGTCGCAGGGCGTCTTGCGTTTTCGCTGGGTTGACGGGGGTCAAAGAGCGCGTGTAGGGGAACTTCGACAATGCTCTCGCGCACGATGCTTCGCACCTCGCGCAACCACACAAGAAAATCAGGGTAGCTTATGAACAAAAAAATTCGATCGATCGGGGTCGCGCTGTGCACAGCCGGGCTGGCGCTGATGACTTCGCACGCATTCGCCGCGGACACCGACACCTCAGGCATTCATGCCGGCGACGTGCTCGTGCGCCTGCGCGCCATCAGTATCATGCCGCAGGTGCGTACGAGCGACACGCTGTCCGCGCTGAACGTCGACGTCAACAACGCGATCGTGCCTGAAATCGACTTCACATACATGATTCGCGACAACATCGGCGTGGAACTGATTCTCGGCACGTCGCGGCATCAACTGACTTCGAATCTCGGCGACCTGGGCGGCGTCAACGTGCTGCCGCCGACGCTGTTGCTGCAGTATCACTTCAATCATCAGGGGCAGGTTCGGCCGTATGTCGGCGCGGGCGTGAACTACACGTACTTCTACAACGACGGCCTGCATGCGGGCGACCAGCAGATTTCGGTCAAGCGCAGCAGTTTTGGTCCGGCACTGCAGATGGGCGTCGACGTGCAGTTGACGAAGTCGGTGTTCGCCAACGTCGATGTGAAGAAGGTCTGGATGAAGACGGATGCATCGCTCAATGGCGCATCGCTCGGCACGCTGCATATCGATCCGTTGATCGTCGGCGTCGGTGTCGGGATGAAGTTCTGATCGCCTTCCGTCTCAACGATCATGCAATGAAAAACGCCGGCTCGTCATGAGCCGGCGTTTTTGCTTATCGGATCAGTGCATGTGCAGTCAAGCGGTGCGTCCGCCCAACAGGCAAATGCATCACAGCTTGTCGAACTTGAACCGCATCGCCGTGCCTTCGCGCTCGATGCGCGTCCAGACGGAGCGCCTTTCCTCATCGGTCAGAAACACCCAGTTCGACACTTCCGTCGCCGTGCGGCCACACCCTTTGCAGATTTCGTCGAAAAGCGTCGAGCAGACGCCGATGCAGGGGCTGTCGGGAAGGTCGTGCAGATTCGATGACATCGAGATACCTTGAACGGGAAATGCGTGCGGTCCGCTATGGTAAACCAAAAGCGCAGTCGGCTTCCGGCACCCATTTCGCGTTTGGCCGACATGCATTGAACTTCATCGCGCGATGCTGTAGCCGATGCGCGCCATCCAGTGCTGACGCTTGTTGTAGTCGAGCAGGTCCTCGCCGTAGCCGTTGAAGTAGCCGACCCATAGATAGCCACCCCATGCACTGCTGCCGAGCAGCTTGGCCAACGGGTAGGTCAATTGCGTGTCGACGCTGCCGTACCAATGTTTAGTGCCCTTGCGTAGCGTCGTCGCGAGTTGCCAGCCGTCGGGGCTCCCGTACTTGATCAGCAGGTCGACGTAGCCCCGGTAATCGGCAATGTCCGGGTTGTTGCTCGTGCCGAGGTAGAAGTAGACCTTCGGCGACACCTCCAGGTGCGTCGAGTTCAGGTCGCCGAATTCCCATGTCGGCAGCACGAACACGGTGTTGAGGCTGCGCGAATCGTCGCCTGCGAGGCCGTTCGATTCATGTCCGATACCCGCGGCGATGCCCATGCGCGTGAACCACTCCGAGCGCACTCCCGTGTCGGGGATGTAGTAGAAGAGTTGGGGCATGTAGCTCGTGTCGCGGAATGGGCGCGACTCGGCGGACAGATCCCAGATCGACATCTGCGTGTATGCGAAATACAGGTTGTCGAGGAAACGCTTCGAACGAAGATCGTCGGGCAACAGCAGCCGGTACTTGAAGCTGAGTTGCAGGCGCGCATTGGTGTCGCCGTTGTGGCCGACGGCAAAGTACATCGGCTCGTAGTACGAGATGCGGGAGAGCGCGGCGCGGCCCGCGTTCATCAGTGCGTCTGCGGCGGGCGAGGCGACTTCCGTGCTCGAAGCCGGCGTCACCGCGGCGGCCGCGCTCGCGGTTTGCGCGGGCGTTGCCGCCTGCATTTCCGCGCGCTCGGCCTGCACGATTCTCTCTTCGCGCGGGCCCCGGTTGATCGCGACGAGCGTGGGCGATGCGTCGAAGCCAACGGGATCGATACGCACCTCACCGCGTGCCCACGCAGGCCAGGGCGCTGAGTAGCGCACCTTGCGGAACTGGCCGGGTGACAGATGCAGCGCGTCGGACACGCCGGGCTCGCGCGTGAGTTCGAGCGGTTGCGGCGCGATGTCGCCGTTGGTGAGCGTGACGCGGATCGTCGCCGGCAAGGTCAGGTCGAGCGGCGCGTTGTCGTCGGCGGAGCAGAGAAGGGTGATCGACAGCGGTTCGTCGAACGCGGCTTCACGCAGCGGCGCGAGCATCGACGTCGTCGCGTGCACGCAAGGCGCGGTAAGGCCGAGCGATGTCGCGATCGATACGACAAAGGCGAAGCGGATGCGGACGATACGGGTGATCGCGTGATGCAACCAGGATGGCAGACAGGAAAGCGACAGGCAGGCAAGCGAGGCGAAGCGGCAAGACAAGGCGTTCAATGGCATGAGCGGTCGTCCTTTGCTATTGCTTGTCGGCGGCTTGTCGGCAGCGAACTTCATGCACCCAGTGCCTGGCACGATCGTGCACGCTGCAGAACCGGCGACGACGCGACGTGCAACGAGCTTCGTATGCATTGCCTTGCATTGCACTTCGCGGTACGCGTCCGCAACGTATTTCATGCCGCCGCGCAATCGCGTGCAGTGGATCGATGCAGCGAGCCGACGCAGATCGCGATCAAGTCATTGTAAAAGACGACTTACAAAGCGCAAGCTGCACGTGCGCATGCAGTGAACCGGCGGCACTCCAATGCATCTGGACGCGCCCATTCAACCGGTCGCTGTTTCCCAGATCAACGCGCCATTCAGTGCAATGATGCCCGCCGCGCATATCCACGCGAGCACGAGCGGCACGCCGCGCACGCGCCAGCTGTGCATCAGCTGGCTGTCCGACCCAAAGCGGATCAATGGCACGACGGCGAGCGGCAGTTGCAGGCTCAGCACCACCTGGCTCGCAACCAGCAACTGCGCCGAGCCATGCGGCCCAAACAGGCCGACGGCGACGAGCGCCGGGCCGATCGCCAATGCGCGCGTGAGTAGCGCGCGTTGCCAGCGTGGCAGCCGGATCTGCAGGAAGCCTTCCATCACCGCCTGACCCGCGAGCGTGCCCGTCACGGTCGCGCTCAGGCCGCACGCGAGCAGCGCAGCCGCGAACAGGATAGCCGCCCAGTGCGAACCGACGATGGGCGCGATCAACCGATGCGCATCGGCAAGGTCAGTCACGGTGCGGTGGCCGCTCGCGTGGAAGACGGCCGCCGACACGACGAGCAGCGCCGCATTGATCACGAAAGCCAATGAAAGCGCGCTGAAGGTGCCGAAGTTGACGCCGCGCAACGCATCGGCGATGTCGGCGTCACTGGTGGAGTGCGCATGCGTTTTGACGAGCGCCGAATGCAGATACAGGTTGTGTGGCATCACCGTCGCGCCCAGAATGCCTGCCGCGAGCCACACCATGCCGGCGTTGCGCAGCAGTTCGGCGCTGGGTGCCGCGCCCGTCAGCGCGGCTCGCCAGTCGGGCCGCGCGAGCACCAGCTCGATCACGAAGCACAGGCCGACGAACAGGATGAGCGCGACCACCACCGTCTCCAGCGTGCGCTGCCCATGCCGCTGCAAGGCGAGCATCGCGAAGGTGCCGACGGCCGACATCAGCACACCCGCCGTCAGCGACACGCCGAACAGCAGCTGCAGCGCGACCGCGCTGCCGACCACCTCGGCGACATCGCACGCGATGATCGCGATCTCGCTCGCCACCCACAGGAACAGCGTCATGCGCCGGCCGGTGCGCTCGCGGCACAGCTGCGCGAGATCGCGCCCCGTCACCACGCCGAGGCGCGACGACACCCACTGCAGCAGCATCGCCATCAGGCTCGACATGATGACGACGCTCAGCAGCGTGTAGCCGTAGCTCGCGCCGCCCGCGAGCGCCGTCGCCCAGTTGCCGGGGTCCATATAGCCGATCGCGACGAGCGCGCCCGAGCCGACGAACGGCAGCCAGGTGCCGGGGCGCGGCGGCTTCGAACCGGGGCGGCGGCGCCGGCGGGACGGATCCAACGCGAACGGGTTCGTGTTCATCGCACTGTGACGGTGAAAGACGCCCTCCACGGGGCAATCGGCATGCCATGCAGTCCGCTGCATCGGGATGCATAGCGATGCGACCACTATCTGGGCTAATTTGACAGTCTATAGTGATGGTGAAAGAGGGTTTGGGGCGGGATGCAGTCCGCTTCAACGGACCTGCACGGCACAGGACGTCTCGATGCAGGAAGCAAGGTTTTTTTCGGGTGGACAGGACGCGATAACCCGATAAAATTGCGGCCAATTTTGCAGCGGCGTGCCGGCTGCGCCGCCCCAGTGCATGTCGGCGGGAAGGCGTGCTGCTGTTTAGCCTCGACAGGCCGCCGATGACAGGCTCGATGCCGGAGCCGCACGGAATCTGCCTGTAAGGCGGAACCCGGCCACGTAACGCCGCGCTGTACCCTTTGCGCGACATCTGGCGGTTTTTTTTGAATCGGGCATCGATTGATGGTAGTTTTCGGGTTTTTCAAGGGTAGCCGCGGGCAGCGCACAGCGGTTTGAAGCGGGGTAAGCGACCGGTTTCGCGCCGGTCAGAACGGAGAACGGAATGAAGAAACGGGTGGTGGGCCAACTGGCTGCGCTGGTACTGTGCGCGACGCCTTTCATGTCGGCGGCGGCAAAAGATACACAACTGAATGTGTACAACTGGTCGGACTACATTGCCAAAGACACGATTCCGAACTTCACCAAGCAGACGGGCGTTCAGGTCAAGTACGACAACTACGATAGCGACGACACGCTGCAGGCCAAGTTGCTGACGGGCAACTCGGGCTACGACATCGTCGTGCCGACCAGCAATTACGCGGGCAAGCAGATCGCAGCGGGCATCTTCGCGCCGCTCGACAAGTCGAAGATCCCGAACCTCAAGTATCTCGATCCGTCGCTGATGGCGCTCGTCGCGGGCGCGGACCCAGGCAACAAGTTCTCGGTACCCTGGGCGTACGGCACGACGGGCCTCGGCTACAACGTCACGAAGGCGCAGCAGATTCTCGGCAAGGGCGTCGCGCTCGACAGCTGGGACGTCCTGTTCAAGCCGGAAAACATCTCGAAGCTGAAGGCGTGCGGCGTCTCCGTGCTCGACGCGCCGGACCAGATGTTCGCGGCCGCACTGCATTACATCGGCAAAGATCCGATGAGCACGAACCCGGCCGACTATCGCGAGGCGCTCGCGATGATGAAGAAGATCCGTCCGTACATCACGCAGTTCAACTCGTCGGGCTACATCAACGACCTGGTTGGCGGCGACATCTGCTTCGCCTACGGCTGGTCGGGCGACGTCGTGATCGCAAAACATCGCGCGGCAGAAGCCAAGAAGGCGTACAAGATCGACTACTACATTCCGAAGGGCGGCGCGCCCGTTTGGTTCGACGTGATGGCGATTCCGAAGGACGCGAAGAACAAGGAAGCCGCGTTGGAGTGGATCAACTACATCGAGACGCCGCAGGTCCACGCGGCCATCACGAACGCCGTCTACTATCCGAGCGCCAACACGGAAGCGCGCAAGTACGTGGACAAGGATGTCGCGAACGATCCCGCCGTCTATCCGCCGGCGGACGTCGTCAAGACGTTGTTCCTGTTGAAGCCGCTGCCGCCTGAAATCCAGCGTCTGCAGACGCGGCTGTGGACCGAGTTCAAGTCCGGCCGCTGACCCGGCAACTGAGCCAGTCCGAGCCAGACGATTGTGCAGTCAAGCATCATCATGAAGCCCTCGGTATCCAGCCGGGGGCTTTGTTCGTCAAATGCAGGGAGAGAAGCAGCAGATCATGAGTGACCAGTCGAACGTGCTGGCAGGGGCCGGCGTGTCGTCCTCGGGCAATTCCGCCGCTGCGCAGGACGCAGCAGACAATTTCGTGCAGATCGTCGACGTCGTGAAGAAATTCGGCGAGACGGTCGCGGTCAAGGGTGTCAACCTGTCGGTGAGGAAGGGCGAGCTGTTCGCGCTGCTCGGCAGTTCCGGTTGCGGCAAGTCGACGCTTTTGCGCATGCTCGCGGGGCTGGAAACAGTCACGTCGGGCAAGATCCTGATCGACGGCGAAGACCTCGCGCAGATGCCGCCATACCGGCGTCCCGTCAACATGATGTTCCAGTCTTACGCGCTCTTTCCGCACATGACGGTCGAAGCGAATGTCGCGTTCGGCCTCAAGCAGGAAGGCGTGCCGAAGGCCGAGCTGAAGGAGCGCGTGCAGTCCGCGCTCGAGCTCGTGCAGATGGCGCGCTTCGCGAAGCGCAAGCCGCATCAGCTGTCGGGCGGGCAACAGCAGCGCGTCGCGCTGGCGCGCTCGCTCGTCAAGCGTCCGAAGCTGCTGTTGCTCGACGAGCCGATGTCCGCGCTCGACAAGCAGATCCGCCAGCGCACGCAAATCGAGCTCGTCAATATTCTCGATACGGTCGGCGTCACCTGCATCATGGTCACGCACGATCAGGAAGAGGCGATGACGATGGCAGGGCGCCTGGCCGTGATGAGCGAAGGCGAGATCGTGCAGCTCGGCACGCCGAACGAAGTCTACGAGTATCCGAACAGCCGCTTCTCGGCGGAGTTCATCGGCTCGACGAATCTGTTCGACGGCAATGTCGTAGAGGACGAGCCGGATCATGTGTACATCGAAACGCCGGACTTGCCGGTGCGCCTGTACGTGAGCCACGGTATCACGGGGCCGCTCGGCATGCCCGTGACGGTCTCGGTGCGCCCGGAGCGCATCGCGCTCACGCGCAAGCCGCCCGAAGGCGCGTTCAACTGGGGCAAGGGTGTCGTCACGAACATCGCGTACATGGGCGGCTACTCGCTGTATCACGTGAAGCTCGACGGGGGCAAAACGGTGATCGCGAACGTGTCGAGTCTCGCGTTGTCGGAAATCGAAACGCCGACGTGGGGCGATGAAGTGTACGTGCGCTGGAGTGCATCGGCGGGCGTGGTGCTGACATCATGAAAAGCGCGCTGCATTCGTTCATGAGGTGGCCCGTGCGCCGCTTCAATCTGACGGGGCGCACGGCTGTCGTCGCGGGGCCGTTCATCTGGCTGCTGCTGTTCTTCCTCGTGCCGTTCCTGCTGGTCGTGAAGATCAGCTTCGCGGACCTGCAGCTCGGCATTCCGCCCTACACGGAGCTGACGTCGTTCAAGGACGGCGTGATTCACATCGCGCTCGACGTGTCGCACTACGCGTTCCTGTTGCAGGACAGCCTGTACTTCGCGACGTATGTGAACTCGGTGGTGGTCGCGGGGATCTCGACGCTGCTGTGCCTGCTGCTCGGTTATCCGATGGCGTATTACATCGCGCGCTCGAATCCCGCCACGCGCAACCTCCTGATGATGGCGGTGATGCTGCCGTTCTGGACGTCGTTCCTGATTCGCGTGTATGCGTGGATCGGCATTCTGAAGAACAACGGCCTGCTGAACAACTTCCTGATGTCGATCGGGCTGATTCATTCACCGATCGAGCTGTATCACACGAACACGGCCGTCTATATCGGCATGGTCTATTCATACCTGCCGTTCCTCGTGATGCCGCTCTACGCGCATCTCGTGAAGATGGACCTGACGCTGCTCGAGGCCGCGTACGATCTCGGCGCGAAGCCGTGGCGGGCGTTCTGGCAGATCACGCTGCCGCTGTCGAAGAACGGCATCATCGCGGGCTGTCTGCTGGTGTTCATTCCTGCCGTGGGCGAGTACGTGATTCCTGAACTGCTCGGCGGCGCGAATACGCTGATGATCGGCCGCGTGATGTGGAATGAGTTCTTCGACAACGCCGACTGGCCGATGGCGTCCGCTGTCACCTGCGCGATGGTGCTGCTGCTGCTCGTGCCGATGGCGTTTTTCCAGTATTCGCAGGCGAAGGCACTGGAGGAGAAGCGCTGATGAAGCCAAATCGTGTATTGCAGTTCATTGCGCTCGCGATCGGCTTCGCGTTCCTCTACGTGCCGATCATCAGCCTCGTCGTGTATTCGTTCAACGAGTCGCAGCTCGTGACGGTGTGGACGCGTTTCTCGACGCGCTGGTACGCCGCGCTGTTGCAGGACGAGGAGCTGATCAATGCCGCGTGGCTGTCGCTGCGTGTGGCGTTGCTGACGGCGTTCGCGTCGGTGATCATCGGCACGTGGGCGGGTTTCGTGCTCGCGCGCATGGGGCGTTTTCGGGGCTTCACGCTGTACACGGGGATGATCAATGCGCCGCTCGTGATCCCGGAAGTGATCCAGGGCATTTCGCTGCTGCTGCTGTTCATCGAAATGGGCAAGTGGCTTGGGTGGCCGGCGGGACGCGGTATCTTCACGATCTGGATCGGCCACGTCATGCTGTGTATTTCCTACGTTGCGATTATTGTGCAGTCGCGTGTGCGTGACCTGCATCCATCGCTCGAGGAAGCGGCACTGGATCTCGGCGCCACGCCGTTGCGTGTATTTTTCTTCATCACGCTGCCGCTGATCTCTCAGGCATTGATTGCGGGCTGGCTGCTGTCGTTCACGCTGTCGATCGACGATCTGGTGTTGTCCGCATTCCTGTCGGGGCCGGGCTCGACGACGCTGCCGCTGGTGGTGTTCTCGCGCGTACGCCTGGGATTGAACCCGGAGATGAACGCACTGGCGACGTTGTTCATTGCAGTCGTCACCGTCGGCGTCGTGGTGGCAAATCACTTCATGCAGCGCGCCGAGAAGCGGCGCCTGGCGATGGCTGTCTAGTTCATCCTCGCCGTTTTATGTCCTTTGCCGGTGCCTGCGTGGGCGCCGGCAAAGCGAGTCTTCATCAGCGGGCTTGATGCGCGATTCCCGCTCTCAGATTCGATATCCGATCCGCAATCCGCCCCAATGCCGGCCGTTGACGAAAATGGGTGCTGACGCGTCCTTCATCAGTGCATATTCGCCGCCGCCCATGTCGCGCCGGTAGGTTTGCAGCAGGAAGCGTTTCGTACTGGTTCCGGCAGCGAGGCCGGTACGGTCGTTGAACATTCGTCGGTTGCGGCAGTTCGCGGCATTCCAGACGGGGTCGCCACGCTGCGGCTGCGAGAACTTGAGATTGTGGGTGGGCAGGTAGCCGCGCGCGTCGACGGCTGCGCAGAACGCGACGCGCGGGTCGAGTTCGAGCATGGGTTCCTGGATCAACGGCAGGACGCGGTCGGTGAGGTCGGTAAAGCGCGTCATGAACTGCTGCGGATTCGTGCCCGGTACGGGCACGTAGCGATCGTCGAACAGGTCGTTCATCGTCAGTTCGCCCCGCGCGACAGCCGCTTCGAACAGCTTGCCGGCTTTTGCGGCAGCCTGTTCGACGGCATCGATGAACGGTGTGTCCGCCGTTGCAACGCCCGTGGCCGCCGTCAGTTCGATCAGGTTCTCCGATACGCCGAGCAGATTGCCGAGCCGGTTCTTTGCCTGCACGAAGTTTTCGCCGGAATGTTCGACGTCGGTGGCAATATCGAGCACCTGCGACTCGAATGCATTGCATTGCTCTTCGATTTCGCCGGACAGCGTCGCGATCTGGTTCGCCTCTGCATGCAATTGCGTGATCGCGTGACCTGTCGAATGCACGACGTCGCCGATCATCCTCGTGCCTTCGCGCACCCGCTGTGCGCGAGCTGTGTTCTCGGCGCCTTCGGTAATCAGGCGCTCGGTCTGCTCGGTGAGTTGCGCCAGCGTCGTTTCGATCTGACCCGTTGCCTGCGCGGTTTTCGCCGACAGCGTCTTCACCTCGGCGGCGACCACCGCGAAGCTCTTGCCGAATTCGCCCGCACGCGCGGCTTCGATCGCGGCATTCAGCGCGAGCAGATGCGTCTGGCGCGCGATCAGCGATATCTCTTCCGACACGCGGCTCACGTGCGACAGCGCCGCGCGCAATGCGCCGATCTGGCTCTCGATCACCGTCACGCCTTCGACCAGCCCATGAATATCCGACAGCGACGCTTCGAGCGTCTGCCGCGAGGTCTCGACGTCACCCGCTGCCTGCGCCGTTACCGTGCGCATTTCGCGGGCTGCGGCGGCGATGCGGTGATTGCCGGTGAGCGTCGCCGCCGCAGACTGGCGCAGCGTCTGGCATACGTCGGCTTGCCGTTCGACGCGGGTGGCGACCTCTTCGATATGACCGGACACGTCGCAGATCTCGATGCCGAGCTTGCCCGCCTGCGCGGCGATATCGCCGACAACGGATAAGGTGCCGCTGCGGCGGCGCCGGCGGCGATTGAAAAAGCCCGTCATGGTCAAGTCTCCTGAACGGCGCGGCGCTGGCGCACGCCGACCTGGTATCCGTTTAATGTGTGCGAGTTCATGTAGCGAGCAGGGCGACACGCACTGGTCAGCATCCGGCAGATGAACTGCGGCACATGAATTGCACGTCGTCGTACACGCTTACGGTTTCTCAACGGCTCCTTACGGAACTGCTTGATAGGGACTATCCCGCAGTCGAATCGGTTAGGATCGCCGGTGGCCGCGCGCAAGCCGTGCCACATGCCTGTCGAATCCGCCAACCAATGACTGATGATTGAATCCTTCGCGCGCGTCTCGGGCTGGGAACAGCTGTGGTATCTATGGGAACTGATCGTAATGGTCTGCAAGTTCCTGTGGGGCCTGCTGCGTCTGTTGGGCGGCGGCTGAAACTGAAGCAGAACGCGATGCACTGTCACGCGGCGCAGGGTGAACTGCAGTAAGCTGAAATCCATTTCATCCCGGTAAGCCGCCCACCGATGACCGACGATTCCACCCAGCGCTTCACCGACCGCGTCACCGACTACGTCAAATACCGGCCGGGCTATCCGGGCGAAGTTGTGACCTTCCTGCATACGACATGCGGGCTTGCCGAGGGCGCACGGGTCGCCGACATTGGCGCGGGCACGGGCATTTCGTCAAAGCTCTTGCTCGATGCTGCGCACCCCGTCGTAGCCGTCGAGCCGAATCAGGCGATGCGCGCAGCCGCCGACGCATGGCTTGCCGGGTACGCGGACTACACGAGCGTCGCGGGCACGGCGGAGGCGACTACACTGGACAGCGCGAGTGTCGATCTCGTCATCGCGGCGCAGGCGTTTCACTGGTTCGATCCGGCGACAGCGCGACGCGAGTTCGCGCGCATCCTGAAGCCGCGCGGTCTGATCGCGTTGATCTGGAATAGCCGGCTACTGGACGCGACGCCTTTTCTTGCGGGCTACGAAGCGCTGTTGCAACGTCTCAGCGTCGACTATCAGGCTGTGGCCGAACGCTATGCGGATGACGAATCAATGGCTGTCTGGTTCGGCGACGCGCTGGCTCACAAAGCGCGTTTCCCGAACGCACAGCGGCTCGACTTCGAAGGCGTTAAGGGGCGGCTGATGTCATCGTCCTATGCACCGAAGGCCGGGCATCCGAATCATCAACCGATGCTGACGGCGCTGCGTGAGCTGTTCGACCGTACCGCGCAAGATGGCACGGTCGAGTTCGCGTACGAGACACGCGTGTATGTCGGATATGCACAGGACAACCGCTAGACCTGCAACGGAGTGCGTCCGGTCGGGAACTGAGCGAGAAACTCGCGGAGGTCCTGTAGCACGCGCTGTGGTGCATCCTCCATCGGGATGTGTCCGAGTTAATCGAGGCGCGCAGCGAGCGACCGACGTGGCAGCGGCGCGCGCGTCGTCTGCGTCGTTTCGACGTTCTTCATGTTTTCGTCTCCCTGTTATTGGACTGCCTGAATTACTCTCGCTCCTGATCTGAGTACACGTATTCGGCGCTGCGCACGCGACGTGTGCGCCGACGGAAATTGAATGTGAAGCGCGGCCAGATTGCCGTGATCTTGCCGCTCTTCGTCTGATACCAGCTGTGGCAGCCGCTCGCCCAGACAGTTCGCTGCATGTCGCGTTGCAGGCTTGCGTTGAATGCGCGCTGTACGTCGGCACGAAGATTCATCGTGCGGGCGCCGCGACGGTGCAGTTCGCGCAGGCAATCGGCAATGTATTGCACCTGTGACTCGATCATGTAGATCATCGAGTTGTGCCCAAGGGCCGTGTTGGGTCCGGCCATCATGAAGAAATTTGGAAAGTCCGCGATGCTCGTGCCGAGATACGCTTCGGGTCCGTCGCGCAGCCAGAGTGCACCGAGATCGGCGCCGCCGAGTCCCGTCACGTCGAATGGCGCGCCGACGTCGTTCACCTGAAATCCGGTGCCGCAGATGATCGCATCGACCTGATGATGCGCGCCGTCGGCCGTCACGACGCCGTCATGCACGATGGTGCGGATCGGTGTCGTCACCACGTCGACATTCGGCTGGCTGAGTGCCGGATAGTAGTCGCTCGATAGCAGCACGCGTTTGCATCCCAGCCTGTATTCGGGTGTCACTTTGGCGCGCAGTGCAGGATCTTTCACCCGTCGTTCGAGGTAGCTGCGCGCGAATTTCATCGCCGGGTTCACGAGCTTCGGGTTGACAAAGAATCCGAGGCCGCGCGATTCCATCTGCCAGTAGATCGCGCTGCGCACGCAGCGTTGCGTGAACGGCAGGTGTTTGAAAAGCCAGCGCGCACGTTCGCTGACCGGCTTGTCAGGCTTGGGCATGATCCACGGCGCGGTGCGCTGGAAGAGCAGCATCTGCGCGACACGCGGCTGGATTCGCGGGATGAACTGGATCGCGCTGGCGCCGGTGCCGATGACGGCGACGCGTTTGCCTTCGAGTGGATAGTCGTGGTCCCAGCGCGCCGAATGAAATATCTTGCCACCGAACTTATCGAGTCCGTCGATCCGCGGAATCGCCGGTCGCGATAACAGCCCGATCGCAGAGATCACTGCATCGGCCTCGACGGTTTCATGCACGCCATTGCGCGCGATATCGAGCCGCCAGACGAGCCGCGCCTCATCGAAACGCGCGGCCATTACGCGTGCATTGAACTGCATCGCGCTGTCCACCTGATACTTGCGTGCACAATGCTTCAGATACGCAAGGATCTCGTGTTGATGACTGAACGCCCGCGACCACGACGGGTTCGCTTCGAATGAAAACGAGTACAGATGCGACGGCACATCGCATGCAGCACCTGGATACGTGTTGTCGCGCCACGTGCCGCCCAGATCGCCGGCCGCTTCGTAGATCGTGAACGATGTAAATCCCATGCGCTTGAGCCGGATCGCCATGCCGATGCCAGAGAAGCCGCTTCCGATAATCGCGATACGCATCTCAGCACGATGGGGTGAAGGCATGGGTTCAACGCTCCAACGCATCGTCGAAGTCTGCAAACTCTCCGATGCCGAATAAGATAAAAGTTGATTTGTCTACATCCGTCTACGACGGTTAAAGCGCAGGGTAGACAACTGTACACAGTGCGTCAAGATCGTTGTACAGTGCTGGCTCCAAGGCCATGACATTGCATTGGCCGTCATGCGTCGTTAAACGGAAGCTCATGCAATCCGCATCGGAACTGGAACTCGCTCCCGGCAAGCGCAAGCTGATCGAGGCCGCGTTGCGCCTGACAGCGGGCGGCCGCAGCTTCGCGAGCCTTGGGCTGCGCGAGCTGGCGCGCGAGGCGGAACTCAACCCCAACACGTTCTATCGGCACTTCGACACGCTCGACGATCTCGCGCGCGAAGCCGTCGAATCGGTCAGCCGCCGCCTGCGCCCGATGCTTCGGCGCGAACGATGGCTAGCCGCGCACGACGAGCCGCACAGCGTGCCGCGCCGCGCCTGCGTGGCTTTCTTTGCGTTTGCGCTGGAAAACCGCGAGGCCTTTCTGAGCGCGCTAGCCGAGTATCACGGCACGTCGCCGGCGTTGCGCGAGGCTGTACGAGTGAACCTGAACGAGGTGTCGGCGGAAATGGCCGAGGACGTCGTGCAGTTGAACCTGATGCCCGCGTTGCCACGCGAAACCATCGAGGAAATCTGCACGCAGATCGTGCTGCAGCTTTTCCATCTGTCGCATGAATTCATCGGCAATGCCGCGCAGCGTGAGTCGTTGATCGACTATGCGGAGCGTTTCATCGTCAGGCTGTTTGCGGGCGCCGTCGTCCTCGCGCAGCATGAGGCGCAATGAGAAAAGGGCTCCGTGAGGAGCCCTTTGCGTTTCATGCGGACGAGGTGAATCGGTCAGGTGTCGTTCCAGCCGCCCGAATCGTCGTTGCTGCCCATATCGACACCGCCGCCGCCATTGCCGCCGTCGCTCCAGTCGTTCGAGCCCTGGCCGAAGTCGATCGAGCCTGCATCGTTGCCACCGCGCTTGCGCGATTCGTCGTCGACGATCACATCGCGTTCGATCACGCGGTCGCGGCCTGAGTTGAGCGCTTCACCGAGCAGCACGCCCGTCAGCAAGCCACCCATGCCGCCGCCGAAGCCGCCGCCTTGCTGGACGATGACGGGCGGCTGCTGTTGCTGCGGCGGATACGGGTAGGGCGCTTGCGGATAACCGGGCGGGTAACCTGGCTGCTGGCCGCCGCGTCCAAACGCCGTGTCCGCTTCGCGTGCGTAGGAAGAGTCGCCCATGCCCGCCGGCGCGGCAGGCGCCGCATTCGGATCAGGCCGGCCTTCGGCGCGTGCCTTGAGGCTCGCCACCTGCCGTTCGAGGTCTTCGATCTGATACGGCGGCACGGGGTTCTTGCTATTCGACAGCGCTTCGACCAGCTGACGCAGTTGTGTCTCCGCGCCTTCGACTTCGCGTTCGAGCGCATCGTGTCCCGGTGCCGTCGACAGCTTCACGTCGAGCTTCAGCGAGCGCACGTCGTTGAGCAGATCGGTTGCGCGTTTGAGTTGCGCGCGACGGTCGTCGGTGGCGCGCGTGTCGTCCTGCGAGCGCGCGCGGCGCAGCGTCCAGCGCAGGATCAACGCGATCGCGCCGATCAGCACGACGATGCCGATCCACATGCCCATTGAAGGACCATGCCGCTCGGGCGCCGGCTGGAACGCCGACGGTGTGGCGGGCGCGGATTGCTGCTGCGCGAATGGATTGCCGGTGCGATGCGTGACGCCGCCACCGGCGCCACCGCTAACACGCGCGGCGTCCGAGCGCAGACGCGCTTCCGTCTGCGCGAAGCGGGCGGGGTCGGTGAAGCGAACCTGCGGGTCGAGCGTTTTCGCCTGTTGAAGCTGCGCGAGCGCTTCGGCGGGGCGGCCTTCGCGATCGAGCACCTGCGCGTACAGGTAGTGCGCCCGGGCGCTGTCGGGATGCGCCTTCAGCACCTCGTTCAACTGCGAGTCGGCCTTCTGCCAGTCGCCCTGTTGAATCGTCGTTTCGATCTGCGTCGCCGTCGGCAACGCGAAGGCGGAGCCAGACACGAGCATCAGCGAAAGCGTCAGGGACACACCGGCTGCTGCGAGGAGTTTTTTCATGATGCGGGCCGGGCGGATTGACGCCCGTCTCCTTGACTATCGAGTTGCCGTGTCGCGCGGCCGTCGTGTCGTAGTACACGGCGCCGCGCGGCACATCGCCTGTTGCGCGCTTATTGCACGCTTACTGCGCAGGCGTGTCCAGCTGCTTCTTCAGTGCGGCGAGACGGTCGTCGATCGACGGGCCGCGGTTCAGGTCCGCGAGCTTGTCGTCGAGCGCCTTGCCGCTCTTCACGTCGGCCGAATTCAGGCGCGCGTCGGAACGTGCCGTCGACAGCGCGACCTTGTCTTCCAGCTTCTGGAAGTCTTCAGCAAGATTCTTGCCGCCGATTCCACCCAGCGCGGTGGCCGCCGTGTCCTTGGCCTCCGCGATCTGCTGCTTGGCCTGCAGGATGTTCGAGCGCGCGTTCAGGTCGTTGCGGCGCTGACGCATATCGTCGATCTGCGTCTTCAGCTGGTCGACGGAAGGCTCGAGCGTGGTCAATTCCCTCGCGAGCGCATCGCGTTCGGCTTCCGCCGTCGACTGTGCGCCGAGCGCCTCGCGCGCGAGCGCTTCGTCGCCCGACTGCAGCGCGCGTTTGGCGCCGTCTTCGTACTTCTTCGCCTTGTCGGCGGCCACGTCGCGCTTGCTTTGCTGCGTGGCGACCTGCGCCTGGATCTCGATCAGCGAGTTCTCCGCTTTCGCGATGCTCTCGTCGAGTTCGCGCACGATCTGGCGCGCATCACGCGACGGGTCTTGCACGGAGTCGGCTGCATCGTTCAGGAGACCTTTGACCGTCCGCGTGATGCTGTCAAAAAGCGACATGAAATACCTCCATTGATTGAAATCGACGCTGAATACCCGGCGCATTGAAGCTCGCGCGAAACGACGTCGACTGAACATAGTTTACGCCGCCCTGCGCAATGCTGCGGGTCATGCTCCATGCCATCAGACAGCGCGTCTTCGCGCTTGTTGCATGACGGCGGAGCAAACGGACCTGACATCGGGGCGCGCGCACGGAATGCAATACCTGAGCGCAGATTTAAGTTGCCGCGACGCATCCGTTGACGCTTCGCACACGCTTTGCAATCGATGCATGACCGGCTATTCAACAGCTCGCGGATATTACACCACGCGTACTCTTAAAACGGTCTTAAAACGCGATTTCCTGCGCCTTTCAGCCGATGCTTTCGCAATCTTTGCGACGTGCGCGCGCATCCGCAACGTGATGGACGAATCAGCGTGCGGATTTGTCAAATCGCATGGTCGGATTCTTTCGGATAGCCGACGATACAGCGTCTGCGAGCACGACGCACACATGCCATGTAGCGCCGCTAACTCAGGCGAAACGGCCGCTGCCTTCGGCGGGATCGATGCCCGGTTCGTCGTCTTCGTGCTCCTGCTTACGCTTGCTTGCGGCATTGCGTTTCGACGAAAGCAGTGTGGGCGCGCTGGATGGCGCGCGCGTGTCGGTGGCGGCATCGGCGGCGTCGTGCGACGCGAGCGCGGCGGCTTTCGCGGCCGCCACGCGTGCGGCAGCCTGAGCGGCGGCAGCGTCGTCGGTGCTTTCGAGCGTAGCGGACACGACGGGCGTCGCGAGCGCGGCAACGGGGGTGGCGAGATCGATGGGGGCGAGCGGCTCTTGCGGCGTGTCGGAGGCGGCGAAGACGGTATCGTTTTCAGTTGGCGCGTTTTTGCTGCCCGGTGCGGGCGATCGGAGCCCGGCGGGCGTGGCTTGCCGCAGATGCTTGCTCGCGCGTGCGACGCGTTGCAGCGCTTCGTTCAGCGCGTCGGGTTCGCGCGGCGCGCGCAACCGGTCGACGATGCTCGCCGCCTTGACCTGCTCGCTGGTCGCGCCGAAGCTCAGCACCGCGCGCCGCATCAACTCGCTGACGCTGATGCCGAGGTTCTCCGCCGTCGTGGAGATGGCGCGTTTCTGGGCGGGGCTGACGAAGACGACGATGCGTTCGCTAGGCTTGTTCATAGATCGGCTCGCGTTCTTTGTTGGTGTCGAACTGCGGAGGAATCCGGGCAGGGCGGCGAGTCCTGCTTGGCGCACGTCAAACCATCATAAGACTAAATCGCGGCGCGCGGTTGCGCGCGGGCGTAAATCGGGCGGCCCGTAAAATGGCTGTCACATCAACGGGTTGCTACGTTTGCAGGTGTATTGTCCACAGGGCTGTGAACATTTTCTGTTGATAACCGCACGGCGCGCCACAGGCGGACTCGCGTGGCGCCGGACAGTATTTTTTCTTACATCGGGGCGCAATCATGAGGGAATTCTTACAAAAAAATCACCTTCCGCGCCGCTTGATTTCTTTAAAATGCGCTGTTACGTTGCGCCAGACACTACTTGGGCGCGCCGTGCGGCCGGCCGGGGCGAGGTGAAACAGTCGGTGCCGCGCGGTGGCAATCGCCAAGGGTAGAGACCGTCGTCATGCGTTGCGCGCGGGCGTCCCTTGCATGGCCGCGGTCGGATCGGCGGCAAGGCGCCGATCTGGCGCGCAACGGTGCCGCGGTCGCGCGTTATGTCGCGGAGCGGCGCCACGATCACGATTCAGGCGCACCGCGCGTGCAACTCCGGCGTGTAGGTAGCGCCCATCATTCCAGTCATGCCAATCATCAAACGACCGCAATCTTCCAGCTCGTCAGGGCATTCAGGCCGCGAGCCTTCTTTCGGCAGCAACGACAACCCGAGTCGCGATTACCGCTACGCGCAGCGCGAAGAAGACGACCGCGATGAGCGCGGCGGCGGTGCCCGTTCAGGCGGCTCAGGTCGCTCGGGTCGCACGATAGGCGGCACGATCGCGTTGTGGTTCGCAGGGCTGTTCGCGACGCTCGCGGTGGTCGGCGCGCTGATCATCGGCTATGCGCTCGTCGTGATGGGGCCGCAGTTGCCGTCGCTCGATGCGCTCACCGACTACCGCCCGAAAGTGCCGCTGCGTATCTATACGGCGGACCACGTGCTGATCGGCGAATTCGGCGAGGAGCGCCGCAGTCTGGTGCGCTTCCAGGACATTCCCGACGTACAGAAGAAGGCCGTGCTCGCAATCGAGGACTATCGCTTCTACGAGCATGGCGGCGTCGATTTCATCGGCATCCTGCGCGCGGGTTTTGCGGACCTCGCGCATGGCGGTTCGTCGCAGGGCGCGAGCACGATCACGATGCAGGTCGCGCGCAACTTCTTCCTGTCGAGCGAAAAGACGTACACGCGCAAGATCTATGAAATGCTGCTCGCGTACAAGATCGAGCGCGCACTCACGAAGGACCAGATTCTCGAGTTGTACATGAACCAGATCTATCTGGGCGAGCGTGCCTATGGCTTCGCGGCCGCGGCGCGCGTGTATTTCGGTAAGGATCTAAAGGACATCACGCTTGCGCAGGCAGCGATGCTGGCGGGGCTGCCGAAGGCGCCGTCCGCGTACAACCCGGTCGTCAATCCGAAGCGCGCGAAGATTCGCCAGGAATACATCCTGAAGCGGATGCTCGATCTGAACTACATCACGCAAGACCAGTACAACCAGGCTATCAAGGAAGATATCCGCACGAAGACGGCGGGTAACGAGTACAGCGTGCACGCCGAGTACATCTCGGAGATGGTGCGCCAGATGATGTACGCGCAGTACAAGGACGAGACGTACACGCGCGGCCTCAACGTCACGACGACGATCGATTCCGCCGATCAGGAAGCCGCCTATCTCGCCGTGCGCAAGGGCGTGATGGACTATGAGCGCCGTCACGGCTATCGCGGACCGGAAGGCTTCGTCGAGTTGCCGGCTGCCGGCGACGAGCGCGACGAAGCCATCGAAGACGCGCTGAACGATCACCCGGACAACGGCGAGATCATTGCGGCCGTCGTGACGTCGGCGACGCCGAAGGAAGTGAAGGCGCAATTGCTCGACGGCACGCAGGCGAGCGTGACGGGCGATGGCTTGCGTTTCGCGGCGGGCGCGCTGTCGGCGCGTGCGGCGCAGGCACAGCGTGTGCGGCCGGGCTCGATCGTGCGCCTGATCGCCGATGCGAACGGCAACTGGCAGATCACGCAGTTGCCGCAGGTGGAAGGCGCGCTGGTGTCGATGACGCCGCAGGATGGCGCGATCCGCGCGCTGGTCGGCGGCTTCGACTTCAACAAGAACAAGTTCAACCACGTGACGCAGGCATGGCGTCAGCCGGGTTCGAGCTTCAAGCCGTTCATCTATTCTGCGGCGCTCGACAAGGGCCTCGGACCGGCGACGATCATCAATGATGCGCCGTTGTACTTCCCGCCGAGCGCGCCGGGCGGCGACGCATGGGAGCCGAAGGACGACGATCAGCCGGATGGTCCGATGCCGATGCGTCTCGCGCTGCAGAAGTCGAAGAACCTGGTGTCGATTCGCATCCTGTCGTATATCGGCACGAAGTACGCGCAGGATTTCGTCACGCAGCGCTTCGGCTTCGACGCCGACAAGACGCCGCCGTATCTGCCGATGGCACTCGGCGCTGGTTTGGTGACGCCGCTGCAATCGGCGGGTGCGTATAGCGTGTTCGCGAACGGCGGTTACCGGATCAATCCTTATCTGATCGGCGAAGTCGACGATGCGCATGGCCAGCCGCTGTCGCGTGCGCAGCCGCTGACGGCGGGCAAGGATGCACCGCGCACGCTGGAGCCGCGCAACGCGTACATCATGAACAGCCTGCTGCATTCGGTGGCGACGGCGGGCACGGGCGCGGGCACGAATGCGCTGCATCGTAACGACCTGCAAGGCAAGACGGGTACGACGAACGATGCGAAGGACGGCTGGTTTGCCGGCTATCAGCAATCGCTCGTGGCTGTCGCGTGGATGGGTTATGACCAGCCGAAGTCGCTCGGTAGCCGCGAGTTTGGCGCGCAACTGGCGTTGCCCATCTGGGTCGAGTATATGCAGCGTGCGCTGCGTGGTGTGCCGCAGGTTGAGCCTGAGATGCCTCAGGGGGTGACTTCTGTCGATGGCGAGTTGTTCTATGCCGATATGACGCCGGGGAGTGGGTTTGTCGCGAGTATTGGGATGGATTCGGCGAATCCGCTCGCGAGTGGTGGTGATGCTGTCGGCACGGTTGGGCCGGCGGGGATGACGCCGCCAGCGCCGCCGCCGAATGTCACTTCGACTGAGAAGAAGCAGATTATGGATTTGTTCGAGTCGAATAAGCCGTAAGGGTTTGGTTTGGTTTGCGCCGCGCGGGCGGGTTGGTTTGCTTGTGTTTGCGCTGGCATCCGCGATTTGTTTTGCCTGCTTCAAGCGTCGCCCCTGTGCGGGGCGGCACCTACTTTTCTTTGCCGCCGCAAAGAAAAGTAGGCAAAAGAAAGCGGCTCACACCGCCAGCTCTTGTGTTTGCCTGAGGGCCCCCATAGGGTCTTACGCTTCACACGGTAACCACGTGACTCATTCTCGTTGCCAACGCTCTAGCGGTGCGCGTCACCCGCTTCACGCACCTGCATTGCGGTCTGCCGTGCCAGATATTCCACGGCCGCCCAGGTGGCAAACTGTGTGTAGGCCGAAGTGCTACATACGCCTCACTCCGGACCGATAGCCCACGCGTTCCACCCTGTAAGAGCGCAAACGCGTACGCCGCGACAACCTACACACAGTTTGCCACCTGGGCGGCGGATACCATTCGCTGCCGCTGACCGTTGTACGGGTGCCTGAAGCTGGTGAGGCATTCATTCACAGCGTTGGCAACGGGCACCAACGAGGGCACTGTCGTGTGAAGCGTGGGGACGTTAGGGGCCCGTGGATAAGAACACGTGCTGGCGGTGTTAGCCGCTTTCTTTTGCCTACTTTTCTTTGCGGCGGCAAAGAAAAGTAGGTGCCGCCCCGCACAGGGGCGACGCTTGGAGCACGAAGGCATAGCGCGGATGCCAGCGAAAAAGGCCAAAAGACCAAACGGCACCGCCCGCGCCGCGAAGGCAACCCGCGGACGCCACCGCAAAGGCAAGAAAACCAAAACCGTCCGCGCCACGAAGGCGCAAACACAGCTACCAGCGCACTCGCAAAAAAATCAGGCAAAAAGAGCGCCGCACACCAAAAGCATATTTCGATGCACGGTCAACGACTTATCTCACCTATCCAGAAGATATCAACAAGCCTGTGAACAAAAACTGTGGATAAGACCAAACCCAACCATCACCGACAGGTTCACCTCACAACAGGCGACGCCAATCCCTCCGGCGGAGGATTCCCCATCGCCTGAAACAACGCTGCCGTATCGTTCAGCCTTGCGCCCGTAAACCGAATCTCATCGAGCCGCGCATTGCGATACTGCTGCTCGCTCGCCCGCGACGCCGTGACAGGCACGGCCCCCAGCCGATACCGCGCGGCCGTCTCCTCAAACGACCTCTGCGCGGCCCGCGCAGCAACATTCGCGGCATCGAGCGATTGCGCATCGTGTTCGAGCGCAGCGAGCGTATCCGCGACATTCTGGAAAGCGGCCAGCACGGTCTGCTTGTACTGCGACGTCGCAGCTTCATACGAAGCGATAGCCGCGCGCCGCTGCGCGAACAGCGCACCGCCATGAAAGATCGGCTGCGTGATCGATGCGCCGATGCTCCAGATAGCCCCCGCGCCCGACAGCGCAACAGGCCAGCTAAACCCGCCTTGTCCCATCGATGCGCTCAGCGTCAAGCTCGGAAACATCTGCGCGGTTGCGACACCGACATCGGCGGCGGCCGCCTTGAGCGTCGCATCGGCGGCCTGAATATCGGGGCGCGCCTTCAGCAAATCCGATGGCACGGAGACAGGCACCTGCTCCGGCACATGCAGCGAAGCAAGATCGAGCGCAGGCGGCGCCTCGTCCGGCGTACGGCCGAGCAGCACCGCAAGTGCATGCCGCGTCGTCAGCAACTGCTGGCGCGCCGGCGGCAGACTCGCGGCAAGCGACGCCGCGCTTTGCTGCGCGCTCAGCAGATCGCTGTGCGACACCGCGCCAAGATCGTAGCGGCGCTGCGTGTCGCGCGCCTGATCGTTGGCGAGCGCGACGAGCCGCTCGGTCGTTTGCACCTGTGCGTCGAGCATCGCCGCTGAAATCGCCGCGGCCACGATGTTCGCGGCCAGCGCGCGCCGCGCCGCATCGAACTGGTACGCCTGCACGTTCACACGCGACGCAAGCGCCGCATCCGCGAGTCGCGCCGCGCCGAAAATGTCGAACGTGTACTGCGCCTGCAACTGCCCGACGAACGTGTTGTACAGAAACGTATTCGGCCCGATCTCGGGAATCGCGAGCGCGCGCTGGCGAGCCGCCTGGCCGCCGGCGTCGATGGTCGGCAACATATTGCTGCCGATCTGCGCGCGCAACTGCTCTCGCGCGGCCTTGAGACTCTTGTCGGCGGCGTCGAGCGTCGGGCTGTTGCGCAGGCCTTCGTCGACGAGCGCGTTCAGTTGGTCCGATTCGAACGTGCGCCACCATTGCGGCACCGCCTTCGCGCCGACCACGAACTGCTGCGTGACACCTTGCGCAGGAACGGTCTGCGTCGGTTGCGGATCGGCGCCGTAGTGCGCAGGTTCGGGCATCGCGGGCGGATTGCCGTTCGGCCCGAACGAACAGGCCGCCGCGAACACGCAAGCAACGGCTACGGCAAAAGACGTACGGGTCATCGAAACAAGGCTCATGTCAGTTCCCCGAATGATCGGACGGCGCGGGGCGCGGATCGCGCTCGTCACCGCGCACGCGGAACCACGCGGCGTACAGCGCGGGCAGATAGAACAGCGTGAGCACCGTCGCGCTCGTGATGCCGCCCATCAGCGCCGTCGCCATCGGGCCGAAGAAGTTCGAGCGCAACAGCGGAATCAGGGCGAGCACGGCGGCTGCCGCTGTCAGCGCAATCGGGCGGAAGCGCCGCACCGTCGCGCCGACGATCGCATCAAAGCGCTTGTGCCCCTGCGCGATGTCCTGCTCGATCTGATCGACGAGAATCACCGAGTTGCGCATGATGATGCCGAACATCGCGATCACGCCGAGCATCGCGACGAAGCCGAACGGCTTGCCGAACAGCAGCAGCGTCGCGACCACGCCGATCAGGCCGAGTGGGGCCGTCAACACGACCATCAGCACGCGCGCGAAGCTTTGCAACTGGATCATCAGCAACACCAGCACGGCAATGATCATGATCGGCATCTGCGCATTGATCGACGTCTGTCCCTTCGCGCTTTCCTCGACCGAGCCGCCGATTTCGATCCGGTAACCCACAGGCAGCGCCGAACGAATCTGCGCAAGCTGTTTGTCGACGGCATGCGTGACGTCGATGCCTTGCGCGTTGCCGCGCACGTCGGACTGCACGGTGATCGTCGGTTGCCGGTCGCGTTCCCAGATCACGCCATATTCGAGGTCGTCGCGCATGCGCCCGAGCGCGCCGAGCGGCACTGAGCCGTTGGGCGTCGGCATCGCGAGCGTCAGCAGTTGCGACGGGTCGACGCGCTCGTTCTTCGGCGCGCGCAGATCGACGCTGATCAGTTTGTCGCGCTCGCGGTACTGCGTGACCGTGTAGCCCGACAGCGTCATCGCCAGAAAGCTCGATACGTCCGCCGATGTCACGCCCAGTTCGCGCGCCTTCTTCTGATCGACCTCGAAGCGCACCGAGCGCTCGGCGGGTTCGTCCCAGTCGAACTGCACGTTCGCCGTGCCCGGGTTCGCGCGCATCGTCGCGGCCACGCGTTCGGCGATCGAGCGCACCGTCGCGATGTCGTCGCCGCTCACGCGGAACTGCACGGGATAACCGACGGGCGGGCCGTTTTCGAGCCGCGACAGGCGCGTGCGGATCGCGGGGAAATCGTTGCGCAGTTTCGGCTCGAGCCAGCGCGCGAGCTTCTCGCGATCTTCGACGGACTTCGCGGTGATCACGAATTGCGCGAAGTTCGGCTGCTGCAATTGCTGGTCGAGCGGCAGATAGAAACGCGGCGCGCCCGAACCAACGAAGTTCACCGAATGATCGATTTCGGGCCGGCCTTCAAGGGCTTTTTCGATGCGCTGCGCCTGGCGCAAGGTCGCCTGGAACGAGGCGCCTTCGGGCAACCGCACATCGACGAGCAGTTCGGACCGGTCGGAGCTCGGGAAGAACTGCTGCGGCACGAGCGAGAAGCCCGCGAGCGACACGACGAACAGAATCACGGTGATCGCGAGCACGACGAAACGTCGTTCGATGCACCACGTGATCCAGCCCGTCAAACGTCGATAGAAACGCGTTTCATAGATGTCGTGCTCGTGATCCTCGGGTTCGTGTGCCTGCCGTTTGCGCTCGGGCAGCAGGTGATAGCCGAGCATCGGAATCAGCACGACGGCAGCGAGCCACGACGCGATCAGGGCGATCGCCGACACTTCGAAAATCGAGCGCGTGTATTCGCCCGTGCTCGATTTGGCGAGCGCGATAGGCAGAAAGCCCGCCACGGTGACGAGCGTCCCCGTCAGCATCGGAAACGCGGTGCTCGTATAGGCGTAGGCCGCGGCGCGCGTGCGGTTCCAGCCCTGTTCGAGCTTCACGGCCATCATTTCGACGGCGATGATGGCGTCGTCGACGAGCAGGCCGAGCGCGAGCACCAGCGTGCCCAGTGACACCTTGTGCAGCCCGATATCGAACAGGTACATGCACAGCGCCGTGACGGCGAGCACGACGGGAATCGAGATCACCACCACCATCCCCGTGCGCACGCCCAGCGACACGAGACTCACGACCAGCACGATCGCCACCGCTTCGGCAACGGCTTCGAGGAAGTCGTCGACGGAATGCGCGACGGCGTGCGGCATGCTCGATACTTCGACGAGCTTCAGCCCCGCGGGCAGATGCGCCTGCAAGTCCTTCATCCTCTCGTCGAGCGACTTGCCGAGCTGGATCACGTCGCCGCCCGGTTGCATCGTCACACCGATGCCGAGCACGGGCTTGCCCTGGAAACGCATCTGCGTGACGGGCGGATCGTCGTAACCGCGTTTGATGGTCGCGATATCGCCGAGCCGGAACGAGCGGCCGTTGATGCGGATCAGCGTGTCGGCGAGCGCGTTCAGGTCTTTGAATTGTCCCGTGGGACGCACGAACACGCGGTCGTCGTAGGTCGTCAGCGTGCCGGACGGCGAGACGCTGTTCTGCGAGTTGATCGCCTGTGCGAGTTGATTGGGCGAGATGCCGAGACGGGTCAACTGCGTGTTCGTGATCTCGACATAGATATGCTGGTCGGGATCGCCGAAATAGTCGACCTTGCCGACACCCGGCACGCGCAACAGCACCGTGCGCAATTCGTCGGCGTAGTCGTGCAACTGCGCTGAAGAAAAGCCGTCGCCTTCGAGCGTGTAGATGTTCGTGTAGACATCGCCGAACTCGTCGTTGAAGAACGGCCCTTGAATACCTTGCGGCAGCGTCTGCGCGATATCGCCGACCTTCTTGCGCACCTGATACCAGGTTTCCGGCACGTCCTTGACGGGTGCCGAGTCCTTCATCGTGAAGAAGATCAGCGATTCGCCGGGGCGCGAATAGCTGCGCAGAAAATCGATGGCGGGCGTTTCCTGCAGCTTGCGGCCGATGCGGTCGGTGACCTCTTCCTGCACCTGGCGCGCGGTCGCGCCCGGCCAGAATGTGCGGATCACCATCACGCGAAACGTGAACGGCGGATCTTCGGATTGCGCGAGCTTCGTATAGGCGAGGATGCCAAATGCTGTCGCCAGCGTGATCAGAAAAACGACCAGCGCCTGATGACGCAGTGCCCACGCGGACAGGTTGAAGCGTCCTTCTTCGTCGTGTACTGCGCTCATGACGCGAAATCCTCGGGATGCAACGGCGGCACGACGCGGACTTTCTCGCCCGCGGTCACCGTGTGCACGCCTTGCCATACGACACGCTCGCCTTCGTTCAAACCTTGCGAGATCGCGATGGTCCGTTCGGCGTAATGCGCTACCTGCACGCGGCGCAGTTCGAGCTGATCGCTACCGCTCTTCACGATCCAGACTGCGGGCTGCGTGCCGTCATGAAAGAGCGCCGTGGCGGGCAACGTGTAAAGGTTTGCGTGCGCAGCGGCGTTGTCGTGCGTGAAGTCGATATCGGCCGTCATGCCGAGGCGCACGTCAGGACCGGGTTGGTCGAGCGTGAGCTTTGCGCGATAGGTGCGGCTTTGCGGATCAGCGGCGGGCGACAGTTCGCGCACGCGCGCATTGAATGTGCGGCCGGGCAGCGCGCCGAGCTTGACGGTTGCCATCTGGCCGACGCGCAGCGACGCGAGCGCGCCTTCGGGCACGTCGCAGACCACGTCTACATCGCCCGACCACGCGAGGTTGTAGACGGCCTGTCCCGACGACACGTTCTGCCCCGTGTCCGCCTGTTCGGCCGTGATGACGCCCGCGTGATCGGCGGCGAGTGTTGCGTATTGAAGCTGGTCTTTGGCGAGCGCGGCCTGTTGCTGCGCCTGATCGCGTTGCGCGGCGGCCGACGCATACGCGTCTTCCGTCTGCTCCAGCTGCGTCTGCGCGATCAGGTTCTCGCGTGCCTGCGCACGGTCCCGGTCGAGCTGCTGCTTCGCATAGACGAGCCGGTGCTGCGCGGCGTCGAGTTGCGCGGCGGCGCTGGCGGCGTTCTTCTGCGCGTCGGCGGGATCGAGCCGCGCGACGACCTGGCCGTTCTGCACGACGTCACCCAGCCGCACGCGACGCTCGATGATCTTGCCCGCAATACGGAACGACAGCGGCGTCGAATAGCGCGCCTGCACTTCACCCGGCAGCGACGCCGCGAGCGGCTGGCCGTCGGCATGCACGGCGACGGCGACGACAGGCCGCGGTGCGGGCGCAGCGGCTTCCTTGTTGTGACACGCAGCGAGTGTCAGCGCGCCCGCGAGGACGAGCACGCCGAGCGAGGCACGGCGAAACAACGGAGCAGAGGCGGACAGACGGGACTGCTTGCGCGCGATGGCTTGCGCGCCACGACGGGAACGATTCACGATGCCCCCAGGCTTAAATGCAAACGGATACGGCAAGCCAGAGGCTACCGACGGCGTGCAGCGAAGCGGGCCGCGAGCGTTTCGTTTCGCGTCGCAACGCGGCTCATTGCTTCAGATGGTGAATTGCATTCTAATACATACCTGTATCTGAATGCAAAACTGAATCGTGTCGGGGAACGATGCTAGACTGTTAAATATGAAACGCAAACGACTCACACGCGAACAGAGCAAAGACCAGACGCGCCTGCGTCTGCTCGATGCTGCACAGGCCATTTTCATGAAGAAGGGGTTCGTCGCGGCGAGCGTCGAAGACATCGCGGACGCGGCGGGTTACACGCGCGGCGCGTTCTATTCGAACTTCCGCAGCAAGCCCGAACTGTTCCTGGAGTTGTTGCGCCGCGATCACGAGTCGATGCAGGCGGATCTGCAGAACATCTTCGAAGAGAACGCGACGCGCGAAGATATGGAAGCGAGCGTGCTGCGCTACTACAGCCGCATGCCGAGCGAGAACAAGTGCTTTCTGCTATGGGTGGAGGCGAAGCTGCTGGCTGCGCGCGATGTGCGATTCCGTGTGCGCTTCAATGCGTTCATGCATGAGAAGCTCGAGCAACTGACGGCGTACATCACGGAGTTTTCGGTGCGCGTCGGCACGCCGCTGCCGTTGCCGGCCGAGACGCTGGCGCTGGGTCTGATGGGTTTGTGCGACGGCATGCAGTTTTTCTTTACCGTCGATCCGCAACGTTTTTCGGGCGAGCGCGCGGAAGAAGTGCTCGGCAATTTCTTCGCGCGCGTCGTGTTCGGCAGGACGATGGAGTAGGGCGCGCCCGCTCAGATCCAGACGTCGTTGGCGGCCGTGCGCTCGCTGGTTTCGCTGCCCGTGTTCTTCACACCGCGCGGCTCGATCAACAGCAGTTTCACTTCTTTCTCTGCGTAGGGCTTGTGCTCCTTGCCCTTCGGCACGACGAACATGTCTCCCGATGAAAGCTGCACCGCGCCGTCGCGAAAGTCGATGCGCAGCTCGCCTTCGAGCACGATAAACGTTTCGTCCGTATCGGCATGATCGTGCCAGATGAAATCGCCTTCGATCTTCACGAGCTTGAACTGGTAGTCGTTCATCTCGGCGACCACGCGGGCTTGCCACTGATCGTTAATCAGGCTCAGCTTGCTGGCCAAATTGATGGGGAGATAGGTGGAGGACATCGCGTTTCCTTGTGTTGAAAGTCGATGCCATCGAGTGTAGTGACGCGACCATGCACGCGTCTTGAACGTTCGTGCAAACGCTCACTGTCCTCAGCGGGTTTGCGCGTTGATCATCCGTAACCAGCGCGACGGCGTCACGCCATACGCGGACACGAAGTGCCGCGTCATATGGCTCTGATCCGCAAAGCCCGCGGCAGCGGCGGCATCGACGAGCGCCATGCCGTCCAGCATCGATTGACGCGCGGCGTCGAGACGCCGCATCGTCAGATAGCGATGCGGGCTCGTGCCGAAGAACGCGCGGAAATCGCGCGACAGGCTCCAGCGGTCACGGCCGCTTGCGGCGGCCAGTTCGTCGAGTGTAACGGGGCGTTCGAGCGCGGCATGCAGGTAATCGCGCGCCAGTTGCGCCGCGCGGAAATCAGCGGAAGCGCGCAGTGGCCGCGCGCCCGACACGGCGTCGAGCGCATGCGCGAGATCGAAGAGCGCGTCGTCCTGTTCGAGCGGATCCATTGCACGGTCGATGCCTTGCAGCAGCGCCTGCGTCGCGGCAGCAAGACGCGGATCGTCCGACAGTCCGCCTTCGATGAACGGCAGCGGCTTGCCGCCCAGCGCCGCCTGGAACAGCGCGGGCTCGACATAAATCATCCGGTAGCGGAAGCCTTCGTCGGTGCCGGCCTGACCGTCGTGCGTTTCGTCGGGGTGCAGCACCATCGTGCCGCCGGGCAGGCTGTTGCGCACGCTGCGCCGGTAATGAAAGCTCTGCACGCCCGCGAGTGTGCAACCGATCGCGTAAGTATCGTGCCGGTGCAGCGCGTAGCCGTTGTGCTGGAAAAATGCTTCGATGCGCTCGACGCCGTCCTGCGCGGGCGCGCGCCGGATCCAGTCGTGGTTGCGCTGCGCAGTGTCTGAAGGCGTTTGGGTTGCCGGCACGGCGGTCGAGCCAAGGTCCTGCATAGGTTCGCCGTCAGATGCCAAGGCCCGGCCCGAAATTGCTGCCGATCAGCTTCGTCACGGAATCGATATCCGCGTAATCCTGCTCGGGCAGGCCGTCGAGCATCGACAGCACCTCGTTGCTTGCGCCGGCTTCACGCGCGGCGTCGACGAGCGCGTCCTTGTTTAGCGGGTAGGTGACGCCGCTCAGGATATCTGCGATCTGCAGGTCAATCGATTCACCCGGAATAGCCGATCCCGTCATGCTCGCGCTCCATTGTTCTGAAAGTAGTTGGCGCGAGCGGGACGATCCGCCCATCGAATCGAGGTCGACGTATCTCGCGCCGTCATGTCTGCAGATGTTCGTCCTGTGCCACGAAGCCTCGGTCCAGATGCCGCGACTTCGGCAGTGCGATGTGCTCCCATCGCTCGGGCCGGATATCGGTCTGGGCCGCGACGTCCGGCGCGGCGGGCGCGACGGGGGCAGCGTTGGCGCGGGCGGCGGCCGTGTCGATCGTGCCGTCCGTCGCCGTATGCACCGGCGCGGCGAAACACGAAGCCGACAACGTCACCATGATCAACAGCGTCGAGGTTTTCATCGCTCGACCTCCTTATGCCTGGCAGCGCAGGAACTGCATGCAAGCGGTATGCCATTCCGATAACAGCGTACTGGCGCCCGCCCCACGCGGTCGCCGTCTGCGAGCACCGCGCGTCCCCTCATATTACGCCAGTTATTTTTACAAGCGCTGGTGAGGCGCAGCGAAGGACGGAAATCGGCTTGCGTTGATGGAGGTTTGAGGCAGTTTCGTGTCGGGTGGACGCGCCCGAGCCAGCGGCGGGGCGGATCCGCGCGATGCGCCGCGCATCCCGTATGTAGAAAGCGGGTGGCGTTAACCCGGCACGAGCCAGGACGTTCGTGAGCGTCCCGCCGCGCCGCGAGCGAGCCTTCAGCGCAGCACGTCGAAGCGCGTCCACGGCCACGAAGGCCGGTCGCGCATGTAGCCGTTCAGCCAGTTCCACTGCGGATGGCGCTTCATGAACGCCTGCGCGTCGAATGGCCGCCCGCATGGATGACCCCAGCGCGCGAAAAATGCCATGTCGCGCGCCATGTCGCTGTCGACTACCTTGCCGTCGTTCGCGCCCCACGGATTGAACGGACCGTGATCGGAACTGCCGAAGCGCTGGTCGTCCAGTTCCAGATGTCCGCATATGGTCCGCGAGCACGGATTGTCCGGGCGATCGAGATAGACGTCGTGATGGTCGGCGATCATCTGCTTCGCCAGCTCGACATCGATGCTGCCGCGATGCGTCTCTTCCAGTTGCATGAAGCGCAGCCGCCGCGCACCGTTCCTGCGCACGTCGGTGTAATCCTCGCCTTCGCCCGTGCATTCCTGATTGCGGATTTTCAGATCAGTGGCCGTGTTGTAGCCGCTGTAGAAACCGTTCTTCGTGCTTTCGAAGCCGGAGTAGTGCAGGCCAAGTTCATAGCGCGCGATCTCGCCCGTTTTCGCGTCGCCGAGCAGCCAGCTATTCGCGTAGCCGCCGTTGTTCGCGAGCGCGAACATCTCGCACCATTCGCCGATACTGTTCGCGTACTGCGTCGCGTGCCGTGAGCGGTAGAACTCAGGCGCGCCTGACGCGTTGTAACCGGCAAAATTCGAAATCGTGGTCTCCGTCACCATCAGGCCCGCCGACGTGACCCAGAAATCCGTCAGGCTCGAAATGCAGCCAGGCAGTCCCTGCATCAGAATCCGGTTGCCCGCTGCGGGCACGATGTCGAACACGACGTTGAACGCGTCGCCCGTGGCGTAGCGGTCCCACGAGTTGTGCGCCATCACGATGCGGCCGTCGCGCGTCGCGCTGCCCGTCGCGATGAACGCACTACAGTGATGCCCGCGCCGGCCGCGCCACGGCTTCAGGCCGAGTTGCGGCTTCTGCTGCGCGGCGTGCTGCGGCCACCAGCTTTGCAGCAAATCCATGTAACCGTTCCACGCGAGCACTTCGGCGAACGTGAGTTTCGCGCCATCGGCGATGCCCTGGATTTCGTCGGCGGATTCGCTGTCGATGCGTGGTGCGAACTGCTCGACGGCGGCATTGACGAACGTGTCGAATTCCTCGCCCGTGTCCCATTTCGCGAGATAGCGGGCGGTGTGGATCGCGTTCTGGATTTCGGTGGCAAGCAACGTGCCGTGCTGCTCGCCGCGCTCGTACGGCTCGCCTTCGATATGCACGAAGATCCAGCCCGCATGGTCGCGGCGCACGGCATCGATGGACGGTTTGCTCATCTTCGCTCCCGCTCGCAGAGCGGGCATCGCCGCCGGCGTTGCTCAGCGCCGTACATCGCGGGATGCGGCTTGCGGCTCGTTCATGGTCAATCCATTGTAGGGAACTTGACGCGCTTTACCATGGGCCGAACTGGGGCCGCAGTAAGTATCGATGAGGTATCGGTGAAGGGTGACGGTTAACGCGGGTTCATCCGGAAGTACGCATCGAGCAGTGAAGTCTTGTAGACCACGCCTGCGAGCGTCGGCCGCGCGGCGCTTTCGACGACTGGCAGCCGTTCGCCCTGGAACGCCATGAAGTGCTGCAGCGCGACGCCGATCGGCATGTCGGGCGTGAGCACGTCGAAATGCGGCTGCAGATAATCGGCCGCCGTTTTCGCCGACGTGTCGCGCTTGTCGAGCAGATCGGACGTGATGTCCTTCAGCGCGACCACGCCGAGAAAGCAGCCGCTGTCGTCCGTCACGTACAGATACTTGACGGGGTATTCGAGGAACACGCGCGTCATATCCTGCACGGTCGCATTCGGTTGCACGACGGTTTGCGGCGGGCGGATCAGCTCGCGCATCTGCGTCGCGCGCAACCGCATGCGCTCCTGTTCCTCGCGATTGCGGTGCAACGTGACCTCGTACATCGACGTCTTGCCGATCGCGCGCGCCGCGAAGTACGCGACCACGCACGACACCATCAGCGGCAGTACGACCTGATAGCTCAACGTCATTTCGAAGATCATCAGGATCGCCATCAGCGGCGCCTGGGTCGCGCCCGCGAGAAACGCGCCCATGCCGACCATCGCGTAGGCGAACGGCGCGGACGTCGCGTGCGGCCACAGCGTGTTCATGCCGAGCCCGAACAGCGAACCGAGCACCGCGCCGAAGAAGAGCGTCGGCGTGAAGATGCCGCCCACGGCGCCCGAGCCGACCGTCGCCGCCGTCGCAATCAGCTTGAACACGAGCACGACGACGAGCGCGGACCAGGTCCAGGGTGAATGCAGGATCGAGTTGACGACGCTGTAGCCGTTACCCCAGACCTCGGGCGTCCACACGGACAGAATGCCGACGATCAGGCCGCCGAGCGCAAGCCGCACAGGGAGGGGGATCGGCAGGCGTCGGAAGCCGGCCTTGGTGGTATCCATCAGGCGCAGGAACTGCGGCGCCGCCGCGCCGCACAGCAGGCCGAGCGCGACGAACAGCAGCACTTCGAGTCCCGCGACGGGCGGGAACACGGGCATCTCGTAAGGCGGCTTGTAACCGGCGAACTCGCGCATCAGGATGTTCGAGACCACCGACGCCACCACGACGGGCCCGAAACTTTCCATCGCGATCGAGCCGAGCACCAGTTCGGTGACGAAAAACGCGCCCGCGATCGGCGCGCTGTACGCGGACGTGATGCCCGCCGCCGCGCCGCACGCGACCAGCAGCTTAAGACGCGGCGGGTCGAAATGCACGATGCGCCCGATCAGCGATGCACACAGCGCAGCGAGCTGCACCATCGGGCCTTCGCGGCCAATCGAGCCGCCGCTCGAAATCGTGAACAGCGACGACGCGCTGCGCCACAGGCTGAGGCGCACGGGCACGACGCCATCGCCGATCACGACGGCTTCCATGTAATCCGTATGCTGTTTCTTGTCGGCGCCGCGCTGCGCGATGACCAGCAGCACGCCCGCGGCCAGCCCGCCCAGCGCGGGCAACGCGATACGCATCGCAATGGGCAGGCGCTTTGCCATTTCGACGAGACTGCCGTCCTGTCCGGTGAAAGCGCGCTGCATCAGCGAGATGCCTTCGCGGAAGGCAATCGTCGCAAGGGCGCCCACGATGCCGACGATCACCGACCACACCAGCATCGTGTGCGCGTCGGACAGACGGAAGAGATGGGCGGCGCGGGTACGCAGTCTCAGCAGGAATGAAAGCACGGCAGGAGCGGGCGTTTAGGGTTGGTATGGGGTGGCGCGCAAGCCTTCGCATGTTATCGGCATTGCGCGACGACAGGTTGAAGAGGGGCGCGTTACCCGGCGATATCTGGCATGCGCGCCGCTACGTGGCGAAAGAACGATGTCAGTTCATCTCAGCGCACGTCCTTGTCGAGTTCAGGGTAGTGCCGGAAAACGCAGGTTTCGTTGTACGGCAGACGCCGTTCCGAGTCGAGATAGGCGGCGATATTCGGGCGCTTGAGCACCGCGTCATGCAGCCTGGCAAGCCGCGGATGACGCTCGCCGAAATGCTTCATCGCGCGTGGAAAGGCGTAATGCAACCCGTCGATCAGCTGGAACATCGACAGATCGACATACGTCAGCGTGTCGCCGACCATGTGTTTGTCGCCGGCGGGGTTCTGCTTCAGCACGCGCTCGAAATAGCCCATGAACTTCGGAATCCGATTGTCGATGAAATCCGTCGAGCGGATTTTGGCAGCCTCTTTCTGCTCCTCGTAGTACATGCCCGACGCGAGTGGGTGGTGCGTATCGTGCGCTTCCGTGACCATGTCGGCGATGGTCAGCTGCAGGCCGTTCGCGACGTAGCGCAGGCTCTCGACCTTCGGCGCGAGATTCAGCTTCGGCCCGAGGTAGAACAGGATGTTCGCCGTCTGCGAAATGATCAGGTCGCCGTCCTGCAGGAAGGGCGGCGCGTACGGCAGGCACGCTTCCGACCGGCTGTCCATCACGTCGATCATCGCGCCCGTGCCGAGCCCGTCCTGTTCATCGCCGCGCGCTACCTCGACGTAGTCCGCGCGCGCTTCCTCGAGCGCGAGCCGCACGAATTCGCCACGGCCCTGCAATCCATCCCAGTAATAGAGCTGATAAGTCATCGGTCGGTTCTCATTCGATTGTCGGCGGTGCGGTGTCGCGCCACGTTTGCACACGGAAGGGAGCTAGAAGTATGCCGCGCGATGCTGGCAGTTGGTGTGCCCGTCACCATGCAAAAAAGCGCGCCGGCGCGATCGTGGCGATACAGCCCGAAAAGCACAAAAGCCCCGCACGCGGCGGGGCTTGTTCGAGAGAGTTGCCGGCTTAGCCGAGCAGATGCTGGACGAGCCACGTGATACCGAGACCGCCTGCGAAGAGCCACACGTACAGGATCAGGCCCGTCGTCAGCGCACGGGGACCGGCGTCGCGGATCTGCGAGAGGCGTGTTTCGATGCCAAGCGCGGTCATGGCCATCGTCAGTGCGAAGGTGTCGAGCATGTTGACCGTGCTGGTCGCGGCTTCAGGCAGGATATGCAGCGAGTTCACGGCGACACAGGCGAGGAAGCCAAGTGCGAACCAGGGCACGGCGAGCTTGCGAGGCGCTTGAGTGCCATCTTTCGAAGCGGCGCTGCGGGCCGAACGGTTCACCCACATGCCGACGATCAGCAGCACGGGCACGAGCAGCATCACGCGGGTCATCTTGACGATGGTGGCGATATGCGTCGCTTCCGGGCTCACGTTGCTGGCAGCGCCCACCACCTGCGCGACTTCGTGAATCGTGCCGCCGAAGAACAGGCCCACGCCCGTCGTGTCGAGATGGAGGATGCCGGCGCGCAGCAGCGCGGGGTAGAGGAACATCGACAGCGTGCCGAACAGCACCACGCTGCCAACGGCCATCGCGCTCTTGTGCGGCTTCGATTGCAAGGTGGATTCGAACGCGAGCACGGCGGCGGCACCACAGATCGCGCTGCCCGCTGCCGTGAGCAACGCGCTGTCGCGGTCGAGCTTCATCAGCTTCATGCCCGCCCAGGTGCCGATCACGAGCGTGCTGACCACGATCAGCAGCGATTCGGCGAGACCCGGCAAGCCGACTTGGGCGATTTCCTGAATGCTCACACGCAGCCCGAAGAACGCGACGGCGATGCGCAGCAGCTTGCGGGCCGAGAAATTGACGCCAGCGGCCCAGCTCTCGGGCATGCCATCCTTGAGCGCGTTGCCGTAGATCATCCCGCCGACGATGCCGACGATCAGCGGGCTGATGCCCAGATTGGCAATTGACGGAATGGCGGCGATGCGGGTAACGGCGGCGGCGAACAGGGCGACGAACAGAATGCCGTTGATCTGGCCGCGCGTCGATGACGGGGCGGGAACGGCATGGGTGTGAGCGGTGTGAGCAGTGGACATGGGCTTCAACCTGTTTGGAAAGGTTGGTTGATTCGATGGCCTTATCCTAATTTAGATATATCGATATGAGAAATCGTGATTTGGGATGAAATATATCGGCTAATCTGATACTTTGTCGCCATGACCCCGGATCAGCTTATAACATTCGCCGCCGTCGCCGAGCACCGCAACATCAGCCGCGCCGCGCTCGCACTGCATCTGTCGCAGCCCGCCGTGTCCGGCCAGTTGCGGCAATTGCAGGACGAGTTCGGCGAGCCACTCTATTTACGCGACGGCCGCGGCGTGCGCCTCACGCCCGCGGGCGAGCAACTGGCCAGCTACGCGGCGCGGCTGCGCGACACCTTCCGCCAGGCATACGCGTATCGCGACGCGCTGCGCGGCATGGAGCAGGGCACGCTGCGTATCGGCGCGAGCACCACGCCCGCTAGCTATCTGCTGCCGTATCTGATCGCCGCCTTCCAGCGCCGCCATCCCGACGTGACTGTGCACACGGACGACGGCAATACGGCGGATATCGTCGGCGCGCTGGCGTCGTTCGATATCGCGTTGGTCGAAGGGCAGGTCGGCGGCGATCTGCCGCCGGATACCGCTGTGCATCCCTGGCACGAGGACGAGATCGTCGCGATCATGCCGCGCTCGCATCCGCTCGCTGTGGAGGGCGTGCCGGCCGTCACGCTCGCCGGGCTGAGCGAGCACGCGCTCGTGCTGCGCGAGGAAGGCTCGGGCGTACGGCAACTGATCGAACGAGCGTTCGCGCGCGCAGGCTTGCCGATGCGCGTTGCGCTGGCAATCGCAGGCGTCGAGGGCGTGAAGGAGGCCGTTCGCGCCGGGATGGGCGTCGGCTTCGTGTCGGCGATGTCGATGCGCCACGAGAACGAGACGCTGTGCCGCCTGCCGCTCGGTCCCGAGCCGCTCACGCGGCGGTTTTCGATCCTCGTGCCGCATGCGAGTGCGCCGTCGCGCCTCGTCGGACGCTTCCTGGAACTGTGCCTGAACGGCGATGCGCGGCCCGCGACGGGGGCGTCCGGCCGTTAGGGGATAACCACTATGGCGTGAGGCGCCGACGCGCGGCAGTATTCGCAGCTAGCGCTAAGGCGCTTTTTTGATACCCATCTTTGGAACCGATTCCAAAGGTCGTTTTGAGCAATAAAGCAAGGTGGACGGCATGCCGGAAGTAGTTATCGTCGCGAGTGCGTTTGGGGCCGATGCGATCCGCAAGGATGGTCATCACGCGTGGCTGAAGACGGCGGCGCAAGCCGGCGCGGCCGGTTTCGAAGTGCGCCGCGAGCTGTTTGCGCTGGAGGCGGAAGCGTCGGCGGAGGCGCTGTCGGCGCTCGGCAAGGCGATTGCGGTGAAAGGCCTGTGGTCGGTGTACTCGACGCCCGCCGAACTTTACGCACACGACGGCGCGCTCGACGAAGCCGCGCTGCGCCAGGCGCTGATCGAAGCGACGGCGCTCGGCGCGCGCTTCGTCAAGCTGCAACTGGGTGGTTTCGCGGGACGCGCGCATGGCGACGCGATCGCCACGTGCACGAAGGGCGTCGCGGCGCGGCTCGTGGTCGAAAACGGGCAACTGGAGCGCGGCGGCTCGCTCGCGCAGTTCGATGGTCTGTTCAACGCGCTCGCGAAAGAAGGCCACCACAAGCTAATCGGCATGACCTTCGATATCGGCAACTGGCAATGGCCGGGCGTCGATCCCGTCGAGGCCGCGCACAAGCTCGCGGATCACGTCGAGTACATCCACTGCAAGGGGGTCGCGGGCGAAGGCGCGCGCCGTTTTGCCGTGGCGCCCGCCGCCGACGATCGTATTTTCGCGGCCGTGCTGCCGCTCCTGCCGCGCAATGTGCCGCGCGGCATCGAATTTCCGTTCGACGCGGCGCGCATCGCCGAGGACGCGTCGCACCACGTCGCGCAGCTCGCGTCCATGTAAGACGGCGCGAACGCCAAGCGAATCATCAGGAGAAGCCATGCATCCGACACTCGATGTCATTACCTACGGCGAAGCGATGGCGATGTTCGTCGCAGCCGAAACGGGCGCGCTCGCGGGCGTCGGCCAGTTCACCAAGCGCATCGCGGGCGCCGATCTCAATGTGGCGATCGGCCTGTCGCGGCTCGGCTTCAAGGTGGGCTACCTGAGCCGCGTCGGCGACGATTCGTTCGGCCAGTACGTGCGCGACACGCTCACTAAGGAAGGCATCGACGGGAGCTGCGTGACGACCGACACACGTTATCCGACGGGCTTCCAGCTGAAGTCGAAGAACGACGACGGCAGCGATCCCGCCGTCGAATATTTCCGCAAGGGTTCGGCTGCAAGCCACCTGTCGCTCGACGACTACGTTGCAGATTACGTGCTGCCCGCGCGCCATCTGCATCTGACGGGCGTCGCGCCCGCGATTTCGGCGAGTTCGCGCGAGCTGGCGTTCCATCTGGCGCGCGAAATGCGCCAGGCGGGCAAGACGATTTCGTTCGACCCGAACCTGCGTCCGACGTTGTGGCCGTCGCGTGAAGCAATGGCGGCTGCGCTGAACGAACTCGCGACGTTCGCCGACTGGGTGCTGCCCGGCATTGGCGAAGGCGAGATTCTGACGGGCTATACGAAAGCAGAAGATATTGCGCAGTTTTACCTCGACCGCGGCGCGAAGGGCGTCGTCGTCAAGCTCGGCGCGCAAGGCGCGTATTACCGGACAGCGACCGGTTCGGGCGTCGTCGAAGCGCAGCGCGTCGAGAATGTAGTCGATACCGTCGGCGCGGGCGATGGCTTCGCCGTCGGCGTGGTGAGCGCATTGCTCGAAGGCCGCACGCTGCCGCAGGCGGTGGCGCGCGGCAATCGCATCGGCGCGCTCGCGATCCAGGTGATCGGCGATTCGGAAGGCCTGCCGACGCGCCCCGAACTCGATGCCCTCGAAAGCGCCGACCCGCTCGCCGCTTGACGTTTCACCACTCAGCAGCACGACACGACAACAAGATGCCCAGCCGCGCAAACGCTCCGACGAGCAACACGCGGCTCAACAGCACGTCAACCGACCGCCTCAGCAAGACACAGGAGACATTCATGTCCTCATCACTCGCGATTCGACGTTGGTGGACGATCATGCCGATCGTCTTCATCACCTACAGCCTCGCTTATCTCGACCGCGCGAACTACGGCTTCGCCGCCGCCGCCGGCATCAATCAGGATCTGGGTATCAGCAAGGGACTGTCGTCGCTGATCGGCGCGCTGTTCTTTCTCGGTTACTTCTTCTTCCAGATTCCCGGCGCGATCTACGCGGAACGCAAGAGCGTCAAGAAGCTCGTGTTCTGGAGCCTGGTTCTGTGGGGCGGCTGCGCGGCGCTGACGGGCGTCGTCAGCAACATTCCGTCGCTGATGGTGATCCGCTTCGTGCTCGGCGTCGTCGAGGCGGCCGTGATGCCCGCGATGCTGATCTTCATCAGCAACTGGTTCACCAAGCGCGAGCGTTCGCGCGCCAACACGTTCCTGATTCTCGGCAACCCGGTGACGGTGCTGTGGATGTCGGTCGTGTCGGGCTATCTGGTGCATTCGTTCGGCTGGCGTCATATGTTCATCGCGGAAGGTGTTCCGGCGATCGTCTGGGCCGTCTGCTGGTGGTTCATCGTGAAAGACAAGCCCGAGCAGGTGACGTGGCTGTCGGAGGCGGACAAGAAACAGCTCGCCGACACGCTGCGCGCCGAGCAGGCCGCGATCAAGCCGATGCGCAACTACGGCGAGGCGTTCCGCTCGCCCGCCGTCATCAAGCTGTGCGCGCAGTACTTCTGCTGGAGCATCGGCGTATACGGCTTCGTGTTGTGGCTGCCGTCCATTCTGAAGAACAGCTCGTCGCTCGGCATGGTCGAAACGGGCTGGCTGTCGGCGCTGCCGTATCTGGCCGCGACGATCGCGATGCTCGCGGCGTCGTGGGCGTCGGATAAACTCAACAACCGGCGCGCATTCGTGTGGCCTTTCTTGCTGATCGGCGCGGCGGCCTTCGCGGGTTCCTATGCGCTCGGCTCGACGCACTTCTGGATGTCGTATGCGCTGCTGGTGATCGCGGGCGCCGCGATGTACGCGCCGTACGGGCCGTTCTTCGCGATCGTCCCCGAACTGCTGCCGAAGAACGTCGCGGGCGGCGCGATGGCGCTGATCAACAGCATGGGCGCGCTCGGCTCGTTCGTCGGCTCATATGTGGTCGGCTACCTGAACGGCGCGACGGGCTCGCCCTCGGCGTCGTATGCGTTCATGAGCGTCGCGCTGATCGGTGCCGTGATACTGACGCTTGCCGTCAAGCCGCAGCCGATGCAGACTCCAAACCTCGCTACCCCGTTGCAAGGAAAGTAATTCGATGAAGCGAAAGATCGTCGCGTACAAGCCGCTGCCGGATGATGTGCTCTCGTATCTCCAGCAGCATGCCGAGGTCGTGCAGGCGGACGCCGCGCAGCACGACGCGTTCGTCGCCGCGCTGAAGGACGCCGACGGCGCGATCGGCGCGAGCGTGAAGATCACGTCGTCGATGCTCGACGGCGCCGCGAAGCTCAAGGCGCTGTCGACGATCTCGGTCGGCTACGACAACTTCGACGTCCCCGACCTGACGAAGCGCGGCATCGTGCTCGCGCACACGCCGGACGTGCTGACGGAATCGACGGCGGACACGGTGTTCTCGCTGATCCTTGCGAGCGCGCGGCGCGTCGTCGAACTGGCCGACTGGGTGAAAGCGGGCGAGTGGAAGGCGAGCATCGGGCCCGAGTTGTACGGCGTCGACGTGCAGGGCAAGACGCTCGGCATCGTCGGTCTTGGACGGATTGGCGGCGCGGTGGCGCGGCGGGCGGCGCTCGGCTTCAACATGAAGGTGCTGTACACGAACCGCAGCGCGAACGCCGAAGCCGAACAGCGCTACGGCGCGCGCCGCGTCGAACTGGACGAACTGCTCGCGACGTCCGACTTCGTGTGCCTGCAAGTTCCCTTGACGCCGGAAACGCATCACATGATCGGCGCGAACGAACTGCGCAAGATGAAGCGCAGCGCGATCCTGATCAACGCATCGCGCGGCCAGACAGTCGACGAAAATGCGCTGATCGAAGCCTTGCAGACGGGCACGATCCACGGCGCGGGCCTCGACGTGTTCGACACGGAACCCGTCGATCCCAACTCGCCGCTGCTGACAATGAAGAACGTGGTCGCGTTGCCGCACATCGGCTCGGCGACGCACGAGACGCGCCACGCGATGGCGCGCTGCGCGGCGGAGAATCTGGTCAGCGCGCTCGACGGCACGCTGAAGATCAATATCGTCAACCGCGACGTGCTCCCTCAATGAACACACCGCCGTCAGGCGCGCCGCGCCGTGCAACGATCAGCGACGTCGCCCGCGAGGCAGGCACGGGCAAGACGAGCATCTCGCGCTATCTGAACGGCGAGCTGAGCGTGCTGTCGCCGCAACTGCGCGCGCGCATCGAAGCCGCCATCGAACGGCTCGACTATCAGCCTAACCAGATGGCGCGCGGCCTCAAGCGCGGACGCAATCGCCTGATCGGCATGCTGGTCGCGGACCTGACGAACCCGTATTCCGTCGAAGTGCTGCAGGGCGTCGAGGCCGCGTGCCACGCGCTCGGTTATATGCCGCTGATCTGTCACGCGGCGAACGAAGTCGACATGGAGCGGCGTTTTCTGCAACTGCTGACCACGTATCGCGTGGAAGGCGTGATCGTCAATGCACTGGGCGTCAGCGAAGAGACGCTGCGGCCCGTCGGCGACGGCGGGATTCCGGCTGTGCTGGTAGACCGTTCCGTCGACGGGCTTGTGACCGACATGGTCGGCCTCGACAACCAGGGCGCGACGGCGCTCGCGACGCGGCATCTCGTCGAACGCGGTTTCGACCGGCTGTGGTTTGTCGTGCAACCGTTCGAGCACATCAGCTCGCGGCGTCAGCGCGAAGCGGCGTTTCACCAGGCACTCGAACAGTATCCGCAGGTGAGCGGTCGCACTGTCGTGCTCGAACTCGGCGACGCCGACGAACTCGAGCAGACCTTGAGCGCGCTCGATGCCGAACTGGATGCGGCGGTTGCCGCGCATGAAGACCATGCGCGGGCGGGCGTCGCGCTGTTTGCGGCGAATGGGCCGGTCGCGCTGGCGCTTGCGCGGCATCTGAACCAGCGGCATGGTCCGAACTGGCAGAAGCGCGTCGCACTGCTGTCTATCGACGATCCCGAATGGGCCGAGCTTGCCGGCATCACGACGATTCGCCAGCCGACCTACGATATCGGCTATCGGGCCGTCGAGTTTCTACATCAGCGCATCGACGGCGAGCAGACCACCGCGCGCGATTGTCTGCTGCCGGGCGAATTGATCGAGCGCGCGTCGACGGCGCGCTGATCGAAGCTACACGCGCCAATTCTCCGGCATTCGGGCATCGCGCTTACAATGCGCGGCGAGTTCCGCTCTTTGCGCGCGCAGTGCGCCCGTCCCCAAGCCCATGTCCGACTTGCCCGTTTCTCCCATCACGCTTGCCGTGCTCGCCGTCGCGACGATCTTCGTCGCGCTGCTTCCCATCTATCTGTACCGCCGCTGGCGCGCGCCGTTCGCGTTGAACCGGCGCGACGCGATCGCGGGCATCGCCGTGTTCGCGCTGTCCGCGATGGTGATCGAGCGCGCGCTCAACGATTATCTGTTGCGCGAAAATGCGGCGACGAGCGAATGGCTGTCCGACCCGCTCGCGTTCGTCGTCTATGGCGCGCTGGCCGCAGGCATCTGCGAGGAAGTGGGTCGCTTCATTGCGATGCGTTGGCTCGCGCGGCGCAAGACTGGCGGTGCGACGCACGACGCGGCGAACGACGGCACCGCGCTTGCCTACGGTCTCGGCCACGGCGGCGCGGAAGCATGGCTCATCGGCGTGATCGTGCAGGCGCAATGGATCGCGTTCGGCGTGCTCGAAAATCGCGGACAACTCGATACCTATCTCAGCAACATGCCGGCAGGACCGCTGATGCGTATCCATCTGCTGCTAGCGAGCCTGTCGCCGGCGATGGCGGGCGTGTTCGTGCTCGAACGCGTGGCGGCGCTGGTGTTCCAGATCGGGCTGTCGGTGCTGATGTGGCGCGGCGTGCGTGCCGGCTGGCGTGCCATACTGCCCGTCGCGATCGTCGCGCATGCGTTGATCGATGTGCCGGCTGCGATGTCGCAGGCGGGGCTGCTGTCGCTCGTGACCGTCGATGCAATCTATGCAGTCGCGGCGATCGCAGTGGCCGCCGCGCTGATCCGATCGCATAGGCGTGCACCGCGCGCAGCCTGATCATCAACGCAGATCAACAGATCAACAGAGTAAAAGGCCAGAGGCCAATCGACATGGAAGCCTATCAGTTCGAATGCGCGAACCCGGAGATCGAAGAACTCGCGCGCGTGATCAGCGATCTCTTTCCCGAGCAGACGCAGTTCATCGAGCGTGCCGGCGAGAACGGCGTGCCGCAGATCGTCGTGCATTGGGTCGCGATGCGTTTCGGCTCGACGGCGAAGCGCATGGAGCTGACGGTTGCCATCGCACCCGCAGCGCTCGCGCGTTATCGCGCGATGCCGCCGCGCGTGCGGGGCCGCAGCTTCGCCATACTGCGCGCCTATGTGGAAGCGACGCTGGGGTCGCTCGAAGAAGAGTACGCGGAAGGCAAGACCATACCGCGCGAAGTGACCGTCGAACTCGGCGACGAGTTCGCGTGAGCCGCAAGCCGGGAACGTCAGGCTCAGTCGGCGAGCCGGTAGACCTTGGCGAAGCGCGCAGCCTGCACGACGCCATAGTCGCCGGGCGCGTATTGCATGATCCAGTCGCCCGCCGTGCCCTTGAGGACGTCGCCGCCTTGCGCCGAGCGCGCGAGCGAGAACGCCTCGTCCATCCGCTTCGCGAGCACGACGGCGGGGCGATTGCGGTACGCGCCTGGTTCGCCGTGTGCGAGCGCGGCGTCGGCGGGCAGGTACTTCGCGTCGAAGCGTTCGCGCGACACGACCCAGCGGTCGCCCGTCGAGCCCGTGATCAGCGCGTCGCCGCGCGTGTAGCGGTTTGGTCCTTCGAGGCTCATCAGTTCGCCGTCGTCCGCGGCGAATTGCACGGCGACGGTTTCGTCCTTGACGACGCGTTGCGCGGTCGGGTCGGTGAGCAGGTCGATGTTCTTGAGTTCGATCATGATGAGGCGAAATAACGCAGAGATTGACAGGGCCGCGTAACGGAGCCCAATAAGAGCCCAATAAGCGGGCATCGGTGCGACATCCAAACAGCATCGCAAACGCGGCGCAGGCGCGCATGATGCCAGATTCTCGCGACGCCTAATAAAAAAACGCCTGCCGGTGAGGGCAGGCGCTGTGATTCCCTGCGTTACAGGTTACGGCTTGACGATCGCATCCGAAGCCGGCGCGGCCGGCTTGCGCGCGCGGCTGTGATGCAGACGGCCTTCGGGCGGCTGGCGGCGAAAGGTCGTGTCGGCCAGTTTCTTCTGCTCCGGCGAGAAGCTGTTGTACAGCGGCTCGAACGCGTCGACGAGCTTCTTGGTGCCGTCGGCATGTGCCTGCGTGATCTCGGCGTATTGCTTCATGTCGTCGAGCGCCGAGACGTTTGCGTCCGCGCGGCGTGTCTCGAACAGCTTGCCCATCGCTTCGCCGTTGCTGCGCATGACGTCGGCGAATGTGTTCCACTGCGCTTCCTGCGCCGACGTGATTTTCAGTTGCGTGTGCAGATACTTGATGCGGTCTTCGACGCGCTGCTCGTGGCTAGCCTTGCCCGCACCCTGCGAAGCGGCCGCCATGGCCGGCGCGGACGCGCCAGCGGGGGCTTCTGTCTGCGCGAATGCCGCGCTCATGGTCAGCGCGGAAGCGAGAATAGCGAGAGTTTTTTTCATTGAGACTCCTGTTGTCTGTTGGTATGAGACCAAAGCTGCACGATGTGTCGACATCTATCATGCCGTGCGTTATTAGTATCACGATATCGCTGCATTGCGTCTCTATTGCGACAACTGCTTACAACCGAAACGATCGGAAATAGCCGGTGGATAAATTCGTCAGCATGGAAGTCTTCGTTGCCGTCGTCGAAGCGGGCAGCCTCACGGCGGCCGCCGAGCGCTTCGATCTGTCGTCGGCGATGGTCGGCAAGCATATCCGCTCGCTCGAAACACAGCTCTCCACACGTCTTCTGACGCGCACGACGCGCCGTCAAAGCCTCACCGAAATCGGCCGCCAATATTACGAGCAGTGCCGGCGCATTCTCGCCGACGTGAAGGCCGCGGAATCGCTCGCGGAAGCGATGACGTCCGCGCCGCGCGGCACGCTGAAGGTGACGGTGCCGCTGACTTACGGCGTCGAAGTGTTTTCGCCCGCGATGACCGACTACCTTAACCAGTACCCCGAGGTCAGTCTCGAACTCGATCTGTCGAACCGTGTCTTCGATCTGGTCGAAGAGGGCTTCGATGCCGCCGTGCGGATTGGCCGCCTGCCCGATTCGAGTCTCGTCGCAAGGCCGTTGAAACCTTACCGGATGCGTGCGTGTGCGTCGCCTGCCTATCTGCAACGCATGGGCACGCCGAAGACGCCGGCCGATCTCCTGCATCACGAATGCCTCGGCTTTCTGCATTGGGGACGCGAAGGATTGTGGCGCCTGGACGGCGATGCCGAGAGCGACTACCAGTTGCGCCCCGGACGTTTTCGCGCGAACAACGGCCAGGCGCTGAAGATGGCGGCCCTGCGCGGCTTCGGTCTGGTGCTGCAACCTGAAGCGCTGCTCGCGCGCGAGATCGAACAGGGCGAACTCGTGTCCGTGCTCGAAGACTATCTGCCCGATGGCGCGCCCGTGCATCTGATCTATCCGCGCGACCGGCAACCTACACCAAAGCTGACCAGCTTCATCGACTTCGTGATCGAGCGCTTCGGCGCGTGATGCCTTCAACGCGCCGCGCCGTTCGTGGGATATGTGCAGCCCGCATGTATTCGCGCTAGCGTGCGCAAGGCGCATAATCCGCGTCATCGGCTCGCCGTGTGTGGCGAGCGTTTTCTCTCAACCTTGACCTTGAATCGATGAGACCACCGCGCCTCGATCAGCTCGACGAACTCGACCGCAACCTCGTCGCGCTGCTGCAAGCCAATGCGCGTGAAAGCGTCGCGAATCTCGCGCGGCAACTGGGTGTTGCGCGCACCACGGTGATCGCGCGGATTGCGCGGCTCGAAAAGACCAACGTGATCGCCGGCTATAGCGTGCGGCTCGGGCAGGATGTGCTCGACGCGAGTATGCATGCGTATGTCGGCATCATCATCGCGCCGAAGTTCGGGGCGGACGTGCTGAAGAAGCTAAACCGCATGCCGGAGGTGCAGCTGCTGTGCGCCGTGAGCGGCGAGTTCGATTACGTCGCGTGGCTGCGCGCCGATTCTCCTGAGCGCCTGAACGAGCTGCTCGATCAGATCGGCGGCCTGGCGGGTGTCGAGCGCACGACGACGTCGATCATCCTGTCGCGCAAGATCGATCGCGGGATGAGCAGTCCTTGAGCGTACCGGCGTCTATTTTGCGGCCAACGTTTACACGGTTTTGATATGTTTTCGACGAATCGACGAAACGCTTCGTCACTTCGTCGAAAATCATGGTCATTGCGCAGCACTTTGCGCCTATAAACCGACTCGTCTTCTCCATAAACTCTTAGGTAGAGGTTCGCTGTGGCGCGCCGACATCAACCAGAGAGAACAAAGGAGAAGCGCATGAAAGTTGCCATCGTTGGCGCAGGTCTGATCGGTCACACCATCGCGCACATGTTGCGTGAGACGGGCGACTACGAAGTGCTCGCGCTGGACCGCGATCAGCGCGCGCTCGACAAGCTGGCCGCGCAAGGCATCCCGACGCGCCGCGTCGATTCCGCCGACGCCGCCGCGCTGCGCGCTGAAATCCAGGGCTTCGACGCGCTCGTCAATGCGCTGCCGTACTACCTCGCGGTGAGCGTGGCGTCGGCAGCGAAGGGCGCGGGCGTGCATTACTTCGATCTGACGGAAGACGTGCGCGCGACGCACGCGATCCGCGCGATCGCCGACGGCGCCGACCATGCGTTCATGCCGCAATGCGGTCTCGCGCCGGGCTTCATCGGCATTGCCGCGCATGAACTGGCCAACCGCTTCACCGAAATCCGCGACGTGAAGATGCGCGTCGGCGCGCTGCCCGAGTTTCCGACCAATGCGCTGAAGTACAACCTGACGTGGAGCGTCGACGGTCTCATCAACGAATACTGCCAGCCCTGCGAAGCGATCCGCGACAGCCGCACGCAATGGGTGCAGCCGCTCGAAGGCCTGGAGCACTTCTCGCTCGACGGTACCGAGTACGAGGCGTTCAACACGTCGGGCGGCCTGGGCACGCTGTGCGAGACGCTGTCGGGCCGCGTTGAGACGCTCGATTACAAGTCGGTGCGCTATCCGGGGCATCGCGACCTGATGCAGTTCCTGCTCGAAGACCTCCGCCTGTCCACGGACCGCGATACGCTGAAGACGATCATGCGCCGCTCGGTGCCGTCGACGGCTCAGGACGTCGTGCTGGTGTTCATCACCGTGACGGGCGTGCGCGACGGACAACTGGTGCAGGAAGTGTTCACGCGCAAGATTTTTGCGAAGACGGTCTGCGGCGTGCCGATGAGCGCGATCCAGATCACCACGGCGGGCGCGATGTGCGCGGTGCTCGATCTGTTCCGTGAGAAGAAGCTGCCGCAAAGCGGCTTCGTGCGTCAGGAGCAGGTGGCGCTGCGCGATTTCCTCGCGAACCGCTTTGGTCAGCTGTACGAAGGCCGCGCGCTCGACGCGATGGCGACTGTCTGACGTCGAGAAGGACACCAGCCGGACCGAGGGCCAGTTTGACTGATTGAGGCTTCAGAGAGAGCCGTTTGTATATCAGGCGAGAGCGAAGCGGGCGTTCAACCTTTAACAGTTGACGCCCGCTTTGTCGTTTACCCCGTCGCGTTTGCTGGAAATATGGACGGGTTACACAGGCATCGGCGGCAGAATCATGCCGGGCGGCTGCGGCGTCTGCACGATCCGCGCGAGCAGCGCGTCGTAATCGGCAGATGCGGGTGCCGTATTGTCAAACTTCAGAAGGCCGTCGCACGCGTCGCCCGTCGGCACGAAGCGGCGCTGCCTGTATTCGTCCCAATGCGCGAGCTTGTAGGCGTCGTTCGGATTGCCGCGCGCGGCGATCCGCTCGCGCGCCGTTTCTTCCTCTGTCGACACCCACACGACGCTGATATTCACGTCCCTCGGCACGCCGAGCCACACGTGATCGAAGAGCTTGCGCTCGTGCACTTCGCGCGACAGCGGGCCGACGGCGATCACGCCGATGCCCAGCCGGAGGTTCTCGGCGGCCGTGTCGAACAGCCCGCGGTACTCCGGGTCGCGAAAGTGCTGCAGGAACAGCGGGCTGTCGCGATCGTTCGGATCGCCCGTCAGCGCGCCGATCGCGGCCGCGCTGTAGACGCCGTATAGCGTGTCCTTGTCGAGCAGGCAAAAGGCCTGGCCGGTTGCCCTCATCAATGGGCCGATCAGCCGTTTGGCGAGCGTCGTCTTGCCGGTGCCTGCATGGCCACAGATAAAAACCAGATGCGTCACGTCGATGAATCCCGGTGGTGAAGGTAAGAGGGCGGTACCGCCGTTCGCGAGCCGCCGCAACCGATCTTGAATGGGATGGCGGCACGTCGCAACCCCTATGCCATCTGGCCAGATTGACTGCGCGAATCTGTTTGATATCATTGCTATCACACGTGTGGCGGGGAATTGAAATGGCAAATCTTTTGGTCCGAAATCTGGACGATGCGTTGGTGCAGAACCTGCGTGAGCAGGCCGCGGCTCACGGGCGCAGCGTCGAAGCAGAGCATCGGGAAATCCTGGCGCAGGCGCTCTTTCAGCCCAAGAAGCTCAGCTTCGCGGAATTGCTGATGAGCATGCCCGACGTCGGCGACGACGCCGACTTCGAGCGCCGCAATGACGTAACTGACGATAGCGGGGGACCGGGTGTATTTGATTGATACCAATGTAATCAGCGAAATGCGCAAGAGCAGTCGCGCCAATCCAGGCGTGCAGGCTTTTTTCGAAGCGGCGAAGGAAGGCGGGCATCGCCTGTATCTGTCGGTGGTGACGGTCGGCGAACTGCGGCGCGGCGTCGACCTGATCCGGCATCGGGGCGACAAGTTCCAGGCGTTGCGCCTGGAAGGCTGGCTCGACACGATCATGAATTCGTTCGGCAGCCAGATCCTGAATGTCGGCACCGACGTCGCGCAGACGTGGGGCCATCTGCGCGTGCCGGATCCCGAGCACTCGCTGGACAAGCTGATCGCGGCGACGGCCCTGATCTACAACCTGACTGTCGTGACGCGCAACGTGGCAGACTTCGATGGCACGGGCGCACGGGTGCTGAATCCGTTCCAGCTTCTTGACGCATGACCTGTCCTGCATAGCGACGGGTAGTGGCGCATGACGGCAAAACCAATCGACCAGCAGGGAAGGCGAACCATGCAACGGGGAGACGAACGATGACACGCACGCAAAGCCGCGCGTCGCGGGCAGCGATCAAGGTCATGGCGGCAGCTTCGGGCGCTGCCGCCGCTGCCATCATTGCCGCGCTTCTCTCCGGCTGCGCAGCAACGCCCGCCGACAAGGTGCCATTCAAGGACGTCCCCGCTGATCGCATCGTCAAGCAGGGCTACACGCAGCCAGGCGCCGACAAGGTCGCCGTCGATCTACGTCGCGAGCGGAGCGATAACGTGATCGTGCGGTTTCGCGACGCGCTCGTGTATGTCGACGGCGAGCGGGTCGCGGACATCATGAACGGCGAGCACATCGTCTTCTGGCTCACGCCCGGCACGCATCGCATCGGCGTGTCGACGCAGTTCGATCCCGTCGTCGAGATCAACTTCATCGTCACGTCCGACAGCCGCTACTCGAATCGCGCCAGCGTCTCGTTCAAGGACGATCACCGGATCATGCTGCGGCGCGTCGCCAATTGATTGAAGGTGAGTGAATGAGCCGGGCTCGGCGCGGCGTTGACAATTCGACACAGCGTATCGGTTCAACTCCACGTAACATCGCAGCTTGACACCGCGCGCCGCGCGGCTTTGCATTGGGACCGGGACCGAAGGAGACATCGGCTCGCCCATCGCGACTAACAATTTGTAATCCGCAAAGCCGATTCGTATTCAAGGTATTCAATCATGCTGATCAACTGCGCCGCGTACCAGGACGGCCGCAAACTGGCCGACATCGAAATCGACGACATCAGCGTCTATGTCGCCAAACCCGAATGCTTCGTCTGGGTCGCGCTGAAAGATCCCGGCCCCGGCGAACTCGAAGTGATGAAGCACGAATTCGGGCTGCACGAACTGGCCGTCGAGGACGTGCGCCATGGTCATCAGCGTCCGAAGATCGAGGAGTACGGCGACTCGCTGTTCGCCGTCATGCACACCATCGAAACCGACGACGACGGCGAATTCGTGATCGGCGAAGTCGACGTATTCGTCGGCTCGAACTATGTGCTGTCGGTGCGGCGCGGTACGCGTCACGGGTTTCAGGAGGTCCGCGCGCGTTGCGAGCGCGAGCCGCAACTGTTGAAGGAAGGGTCGGCGTTCGTGCTGTACGCGCTTGCCGACAATGTCGTCGACCGGTACTTCCCGATTCTCGAAGCAATCGGTACCGAGATCGAGGAAATCGAAGACCGTATCTTCGACAAGCACGACCTGTCCGCGTCGCGCGCGATCATCGAAGACCTGTACTCGTTGAAGCGCCGTCTCGTGATGCTCCAGCATCACATCGCGCCGTTGCTAGAAGGCATCAGCAAGCTGACGGGCGGGCGCATCCCCGCTATCTGCGTCGGCATGCAGGCGTACTTCCGCGATGTGTACGATCACCTGGACCGCAGCGTGCGGACCATCGAAGGCCGCCGCGAAATGATCGTCACGGCCATCCAGGTCAACCTCGGCATGATCTCGCTTGCGGAGAACGAGGTGACCAAGCGTCTCGGCTCGTTTGCCGCGCTGTTCGCCGTGCCGACCATGATTGCCGGCATCTACGGGATGAACTTCGAGCACATTCCCGAGCTGCATTTCCAGTACGGTTATCCCGTCTGCGTCGCGGCGATGGTGGTGGTCGATCTCATCTTGTACTTTCGCTTCAAGAAAGCGAACTGGCTGTGAAGCGGGCTGTAAAGCGCGTTGTAAAGCGCGCGGCCCGTCTCGACGAATCGCTCAGCGCTTCGTCAACGCGAGCCGCACACCCAGGCCGATAAAGCCCGCGCCGATCACCCGGTCGATCCACCGCCGCACGGAAGGCCGCGAGTTCACGGCGCGCGCCGCCGTCGCGGCGAGCCACGCGATCACGCAGTCGTTGAAAAGCCCGAGCGTCACGAACACGGCACCGAGCACGAGAAACGCCAGCGTCTTGTGCGGGCTGTCGGCGCTGACGAACTGCGGGAAGAACGCGATATAGAACAGCAGCACCTTCGGGTTCGACGCGTTCGTCACGAAGCCGCGAAACAGCAGCGTGCCGCGCGACAGACGCGGCATGCCCGGTGCCGCTTCGCCCTTGACCACGGCGGCCGCCGTGGGCCACAGCATCCGCAAGCCGAGATACATCAGATACGCGGCGCCGATCCACTTGATCGCATTGAAAGCGCCCGGCGACGCCGCCAGCAGTGCCGTGATGCCGAGCGCGCAGGCAACGGTATGCATGCAGCCGCCGAACGCGACACCGAGCGCGGAAAGCATGCCCGCGCGCCGTCCCTGGGCGATGCTCTGGCCGGCGACATACGCGATGTCCGGTCCGGGCGTCAGATTGAGCACGGTGACGGCGACGAGAAACAGCGGGAACTGGCTGATACCCAACATGGCAACCTCGTGGCAACTCTGCAGATGAATACACGGCCGGCCTCGATGCCGCGAGCAGCGGCAACCGATGACCAGGCCATTCGGTCCATGATACCCCGTCCCATCTGTTGCGCAGATCCCGATGGCAAGCGCTATTTAACTTGCAGCACGCGCAATTAAGCGCCAGCATATGCGACCTGCCTGCCACATAACTTGCGGCTCGCGGGAAGATAGGGAAGCAGCAGTAAGGCAATACCGGCGCGTTCCAGCGCCGTGCATCAACGAACGCCGCTGCGAACAGGACGCGAGCCTTTGCACGGGCCGCGTCGTTCGCACAGGCCGACCAACGCAGAACAAGCGAGCCATTCTTGCAACGACGACATTCGCCGTACCGCCGAAGCTTCACGGCAAGCCCTGCGTTCAGCCGCGCGCTGCACGTCGGGGTGCGCTGTGCAGCGCAGCACTGTCAGTCGTTGACACTGCGAACAGGCGCCGCCGAGAATAGCGCTCGCAAACGTTTGCGGACAATCAAAAAACGGGCTCGCACGAGTCCAACAACTGGAGATACTGCATGAACCAACGCATTCGCCGCCGCGTTTTGACCACCGCCGTCGTGCTCACGGCAGCCGCCGCGATGCCATTCTCGTCGGCCTGGGCCCAGGCCGCGAAGAAACCCAAAGTCGCGCTCGTGATGAAGTCGCTCGCCAACGAGTTCTTCCTCACCATGGAAACGGGCGCGAAGGACTACCAGAAGCACAACGCCAACCAGTTCGACCTGATCACGAACGGCATCAAGGATGAGACCGACACGGCGAACCAGATCCGCATCGTCGAGCAGATGATCGTGTCGAAGGTCGATGCGATCGTGCTCGCGCCGGCCGATTCGAAGGCGCTCGTGCCCGTGGTCAAGAAGGCGGTGGATGCCGGCATCATCGTCGTGAACATCGACAACAAACTCGATCCCGACGTGCTGAAGTCGAAGGATCTGAACGTGCCGTTCGTCGGCCCGGACAACGCGAAGGGCGCCGAGAAAGTTGGCGACTATCTGGCCAAGAAGCTGAAGTCGGGCGACGAGGTCGGCATCATCGAAGGTGTGTCGACCACGACCAACGCGCAGCAGCGCACGGCGGGCTTCAAGACGGCAATGCAGAAGGTCGGCGCGAAGGTCGACTCGGTGCAATCGGGCGAATGGGAAATCGACAAGGGCAATGCGATCGCGTCGTCAATGCTTAATGCATATCCGAACATCAAGGCGTTGCTGTGCGGTAACGACAACATGGCGATCGGCGCGGTGTCGGCCGTGCGCGCGGCGGGCAAGCAGGGCAAGGTCTATGTGGTCGGCTACGACAACATCAACGCGATCAAGCCGATGCTGAAGGATGGCCGCGTGCTCGCCACGGCTGACCAGTACGCCGCCAAGCAGGCCGTGTTCGGCATCGACGTCGCGCTCAAGGCGATTTCCGAGCACAAGAAGCAGTCAGACCTGTCGGGCGTCGTCGAAACGCCTGTCGATCTCGTCACGAAGTAACGGCCCGCGCGGGCGTCGGACGGCACGCTGCCGGTGATGCGTGCCGGCCTCGCGCGAATGTTAACCAAACGCTCAAGAAATTCGCCGCGCCGCCGTTATGCCAGAGGTAAGCGTCATGACGACGAGCGACTCGCGCGAGGATGAGGAGGGACAACGCGCAGTCCGAAGCGTTCTGCTTCGGCATGCGCAGGGCTTGTTCCTCGCTTGTGCCTTTTTTGTGCCCGCTTGCCGCATGACTTGCGCGGCTGCCGGCCAGTGCCGCCTGACGTGATACCGGCCTTGCCGGATTCGCGCAGGCGCCGCGCGGCGGCTACGAGATCTGGATCACGATGGCATCAACCGACCAAGAAGCATTGCCTGCTGTGCTGTCCGTGAAGGGCATAGGCAAGACCTACGTCGAGCCTGTGCTGGCCGACGTCTCGCTGGCGTTGCACGCCGGGGAGGCGCTCGCGCTGACGGGCGAGAACGGCGCGGGCAAGAGCACGCTGTCGAAGATCGTCGGCGGGCTGGTCGATCCGACGACGGGCACGATGCAGCTCGAAGGCAAACCGTATGCGCCTGCGAGCCGCACGGAAGCGGAAGCGCTCGGCATCCGGATGGTGATGCAGGAACTGAATCTGCTGCCAACCTTGTCGGTCGCGGAGAACCTGTTTCTGAACCGTCTCCCGCGCAACGGTTTCGGCTGGATCGATCGCGCGAAGCTGCGCGAGGACGCGCGCGGGGCGATGGCGCAAGTCGGGCTGGAGGCGATCGACCCGGACACGCTGGTCGGCGAGCTGGGCATCGGCCATCAGCAGATGGTGGAGATCGCGCGCAACCTGATCGGCGATTGCCGCGTGCTGATTCTGGATGAGCCGACCGCGATGCTGACGGCCCGCGAAGTCGACTTGCTGTTCGAGCAGATCGACGCGCTGAAGGCACGTGGCGTCGCGCTCGTCTACATCTCACACCGGCTCGAAGAGCTGGCGCGCGTGGCCGAGCGGATCGCCGTGCTGCGCGACGGCAAGCTGGTGCGCGTCGACGCCATGGCGAACCTGACGAGCGACCAGATCGTGACGCTGATGGTCGGGCGCGAGCTTGGCGAACGGATCGATCTGGGCGTGCGCAACATCGGCGCGACGCTGTTGAAGGTCGAACGGATGAGCCGCGCGCCCGTGGTGCGCGACGTGTCGTTCGAGGTGAAGGCGGGCGAGATTTTCGGGGTCAGCGGACTGATCGGCGCGGGGCGCACGGAGCTGATGCGGCTGATCTACGGCGCGGACCAGAAGGACAGTGGCACGGTATCGCTGGCGGCTGCGCCGGGTGCCGCGCCCACTCCCGTGCAGATCGACACGCCTGCCGACGCCGTGAAGCACGGCATCGCGCTGATCACGGAAGACCGTAAGGGCGAAGGCCTGCTGCTGCCGCAGCCGATCGCGGCGAACGTGTCGCTGGGCAATCTGCGCAGCGTCGCGCGGCATGGCATCGTTGACGCGAAGCGCGAGAATGCGCTGGCGAAGAAGCAGATCGACGCGATGCGAATCCGCACGTCGGGGCCGGCGCAGCCGGTCGGCGAGCTGTCAGGCGGCAACCAGCAGAAAGTGGTGATTGGCCGCTGGCTTGCGCGCGATTGCAGGGTATTGCTATTCGACGAACCGACGCGCGGCATCGATGTCGGCGCGAAGTTCGATATTTATGGATTGATGGGCGCGCTGGCTCGTGATGGGCGCGCGCTGGTGGTCGTGTCGAGCGACCTGCGTGAACTGATGCTGATCTGCGACCGGATCGGCGTGATGTCGGCGGGACGAATGACGGGTGTGTTCAAACGGGACGAGTGGACCCAGGACGCGCTGCTCGCGGCGGCATTCGCGGGCTATCGCAATCGCGAGGCGCTGCTGCACACGCACGACACCGACGAGGGAGAAACTCAGTCATGAACGACCAACGGGTCACGGACAAGGATTCGACGGCGAGCGCCGGCGCTGCCTCGGCGCCCGCCGCCGATCCGTCGGCGCCGCTCGCCAGCGGCAAGCCGGCGGGCACGCGTCTGGGTTTTTCGAACTATCTTGGCCTGATGGGCGCGCTGATCGCGATGATCGCGCTGTTCTCGGTGCTGAGCTCGCATTTCCTGACCTACGAGACGTTCGTCACGATCGCGAACCAGATTCCCGATCTGGTCGTGATGTCGGTGGGGATGACCTTCGTGCTGATCATCGCGGGCATCGACCTGTCGGTGGGCTCGGTGCTGGCGCTCGGCGCGTCGGTCGTGAGCGTCGCGGCGCTGAAGTGGCAGCTCGGTCCGTTCGCGGCGGCGGTGCTGGGTCTCGCCGCGGCGGCGCTGACGGGCACGGTCACGGGCGCGGTGACGGTGGGCTGGCGGATTCCGTCGTTCATCGTGTCGCTCGGCGTGCTGGAAGCGGCGCGCGGGTTGGCTTACCAGATGACGAACTCGCGCACCGCCTATATCGGCGACGCGTTCGACTTTCTGTCCAACCCGATCGCGCTGGGCATTTCGCCGGCCTTCCTGATCGCGGTGGCCGTGATGATCATCGCGCAACTGGTGCTCACGCGCACGGTGTTCGGCCGCTATCTGGTCGGCATCGGGACGAACGAGGAAGCGGTGCGGCTCGCGGGCGTGAACCCGAAGCCGTACAAGGTGATCGTATTTGCATTGATGGGCGCGCTGTCCGGGCTCGCGGCGCTGTTTCAGATTTCGCGTCTGGAAGCGGCTGACCCGAACGCGGGCGCCGGGGTGGAGTTGCAGGTGATCGCGGCTGTCGTGATCGGCGGCACGAGTCTGATGGGCGGGCGCGGGTCGGTGATCAGCACGTTTTTCGGCGTGTTGATCATATCGGTGCTGGCGGCGGGCCTCGCGCAGATCGGCGCGAACGAGCCGACCAAACGGATCATCACGGGCGCCGTGATCGTGGTCGCGGTCGTGCTGGACACGTATCGCAGCAGGCGCAAACGCAGTTGAAACAGGGGCCGCCGTGGCGCGGGACGGCGGACACCCAGTAAGAACTAACGAGAGCACCGCGGATGCAGCATGAGCTGCATTGGCCAGCAGTAAGAACAGGCAGGGGGTTTTCAGCTTATGGCGACGATCAAGGATGTGGCGGCCATAGCCGGCGTGTCGTTCACGACGGTATCGCATGTCGTGAACAATACGCGGCCGGTGTCGGCGGATGTGCGCTCGAAGGTCGAACTGGCGATCCGCCAGCTCAACTACGTGCCGTCCGCCGTCGCGCGGTCGCTGAAGGCACGCTCGACGGCGACGATCGGGCTCGTCGTGCCGAACAGCACGAACCCGTATTTCGCGGAAATGGCGCGCGGGATCGAGGATGGTTGCGCGCGCAATGGCTATTGCCTGTTCTTCTGCAACTCGGACGACGATCCGGCGAAGCAGCGCAATTATTTGCGGGTGCTGCAGGAAAAGCGCGTCGACGGGCTGATCGTCGCGTCGGCGGGCGACGACGCGACGCTCGCCAAGACCCTGGCCGATTCGCGCGAGCCGCTGGTGATCGTCGACCGGAACATCGAAGGCATATCCGCCGATCTCGTGCAGATCGACCACGAAAAGGGCGCCTACCTCGCAACGCGCCATCTGCTGCAGCTCGGGCACTCGAAGATCGGCTGCATCACGGGCCCGGTCGAGACGGCCGTCAGCGCGATGCGCGTGCACGGCTTCATTCGCGCGATGGCCGAGCGTGGCATCGAGATCGCGCCGAACGGCATCGTCGAAAGCGACTTTTCGGGCAGCGGCGGATACCGCGCGGCGGGGCAACTGTTCGACACCGTGCAGCCGACCGCGATCTTCGCGGGCAACGACATGATGGGCATCGGCGCGCTGCGCGCGGCGGCCGAGCGCGGCCTGCGCGTGCCGCAGGACTGCTCGGTGATCGGCTTCGACGACATCGAACTGGGGCGCTTCACGTATCCGGCGCTGTCGACGGTCGGCCAGTCGGTGCGCGCGCTCGGCGAAATGGCGGCGCAGACGCTGATCGAGCGCATCAGCGGCACGCCGGTGGGCACACCCACGGGCGCCGCGTTCCGGCGCCGCGTGATCGCGCCGCGCCTGATCCTGCGCGAATCGACGGCGGCTTTTGCCGGCGCGCGTCGCGGGGTCAAGGCGGCCTGAGCGCAGCCGCGGCGCACGCATGACGAATGCGGGCGCAACGAGGAAGCACCCGGTTGGCAACCACAGGAGGCAACCGTGGCAACGAATGAAGCGCGCGGCCACGTAACCGTGGTCGGCAGTCTGAATATGGATCTCGTCGCGCGTGCGCCGCGCCTGCCGCAGCCCGGCGAAACGCTCGCGGGCCACGCGTTCGCGCAGGTCGCGGGCGGCAAGGGCGGCAATCAGGCCGTCGCCGCGGCCCGCCTCGGCGCGCAGGTGTCGATGCTCGGCTGTGTCGGCGCCGATGGGAACGGCGCGCAACTGCGCGCGGGCCTCGAATCGGAACGCATCGACTGCACCGCGCTTGAAACGAGCGCGACGGCACCGACAGGCGTCGCGCTCATCATCGTCGACGACGGCAGCCAGAACGCGATCGTCATCATCGCGGGCAGCAACGGCGAGGTGACGCCCGCGACGATCGCGCGGCACGAAGCCGCGCTGGCTGCGGCGCAGGTCGTGATCTGCCAGCTGGAGACGCCGCCCGCCGCCGTGCATGCGGCGCTGGCCGCCGCGCGACGGCTCGGCAAGACCGTCATTCTCAACCCCGCACCCGCTACGGGCCCGCTGCCCGCAGACTGGCTGCCTCTCATCGACTATCTGATTCCGAACGAACTCGAAGCCGCGACGCTGACGGGCTTGCCTGTCACGTCTCCCGCTGAGGCGAACGCCGCCGCCGACGCATTGCGCCGCGCTGGCGTCCGCAACGTGATCGTGACCATTGGTGCGCAAGGCGTCGTGGCCGCGCTCGGCGAGGCGGCGCCACAGCATTTCGATGCACCGCGCGTCAAGGCCGTCGATACGACGGCTGCAGGCGACACGTTCATCGGCGGCTTTGCCGCGCAACTGGCGCGCGGCGCGGATGTCGCCGACGCGATCCGCTTCGCGCAGCGCGCCGCGTCGATTTCGGTGACGCGCGCCGGCGCGCAACCGTCCATTCCTACCCGAGCCGAAGTCGGCGGCGCCTGACACGCACGACGCTCGAAGCCAACGGGCGCAGCGTCGCCCGTTGTCGCTTGTAATACTTACAGTCCCTTCCAGTCTATTTCCTCAGACCATATAGAAGCTTCAAGTCTTCCGTCGATGTGCCGTAAACGCAGTCAGAGCGCCATGATCCATAGCAAACGGCGCCGCGCACAACCACCGCATACGCAATGCGTTACGACGCGCCTCTCATCGACATCTCACAGGAAGAAGCATGAACAAGGGCATCACCATCAAGGCGCGAATCGGCCTGACGATGGCTTTTCTCGCCGCGTTGCTGGTCGCGATTGGCCTTCTCGGGCTGTTCGGCCTGAGCCGCTCGAACGAATCGATGCGCGACATGTACACGAACCAGATGCCGAGCGCCGTCGATATCGGCAACGCCGAGATTTACGCGGCGCGCGAGCGTCTCGCGCTGGATCGCGCGGCGTTCATGATCGGCACGCCGGAAGCGGCCTCGACGCTGGAGCGCGCCCGTTCGATGCGCACGTTGTCGGATGAATGGTGGAAACGTTATCTGTCGCTGCCGCGCGAAAGCGAAGAAGATCGCCTCGCGCAGGAAGCCTCGGGCAAGCGGGACGCGCTGCATCAGGTGATGGAGTCCTTCTACGCAATCGTTAGCGCAAACGATCAACCGAAAATCCTCGACGGCGCGAAGCGTCTGCAAGCCGCCTATAACGACCTCTCCACGGCCGACGACACGCTGCGCAAATACCAGTTCGAACAGGCAAAAGATGGCTTCGACAGCGCGCAGTCGAGCTTCTCGACGTTCCGCGTGTTTAGCATCATCGGACTCGCCGCGGGTGTGCTCGCCGCGCTCTTTTCGTACTTCACGCTGCGCGGCGCGATTGCAGGGCCGCTGTCGGAAGCGCTCGGGCACTTCGACGCGATCGCCTCGGGCGATCTGCGCCGTCCCATCGTCCCGACCTCGCGTGACGAAATGGGCCAGCTGATTGAAGGCATCGGCAAGATGCAGCGCAGCCTGACGGAGACCGTGCGGTCCGTGCGTTCGGGCAGCGAGTCGATCGCGACGGCCACGCGCCAGATCGCGGCGGGCAATATCGACCTGTCGTCGCGCACGGAAGAGCAGGCGTCGGCTCTGCAGGAAACGGCATCGAGCATGGAAGAGCTCACGGGCACCGTGAAGCAGAACGCCGACAATGCCCGCCAGGCGAGCGCGCTCGCGGCGAATGCGTCGGATATCGCCAATAAGGGCAGCTCGGTGGTCGGCCAGGTGGTCGGCACGATGGGCGACATCAACCAGAGCTCGGCGAAGATCGCGGACATCATCGCGATCATCGAAGGCATTGCGTTCCAGACCAACATTCTCGCGTTGAACGCGGCCGTCGAAGCGGCCCGCGCGGGCGAGGAAGGCCGCGGCTTCGCGGTGGTCGCGGGCGAAGTGCGCAGCCTTGCGCAGCGCTCGTCGGCGGCGGCGAAGGAGATCAAGGAACTGATCGATACGTCGGTCGAGCGCGTGCAGGTGGGCTCGGCGCTGGTCGACGAAGCGGGCCGCACGATGACGGAGATCATCAGCGCGGTGCAGCGCGTGACGGACATCATGGGCGAAATCGCCGCGGCATCCGAGGAGCAGAGCAGCGGCATCGACCAGGTCGCACGCGCTGTCACGCAGATGGACGAAGTGACGCAGCAGAACGCGGCGCTCGTGGAGGAAGCGGCGGCGGCTGCGTCGTCGCTGGAAGAGCAGGCGGCCAAGCTGCGCACGACCGTTTCCGTGTTCCAGGTCGACGAATCGGGCGGGGGCGGCGCATTTGCCGCCACGCCGGCGAAGCGCGCCACGCGTCACGCCGCGCCCGTCAGCGCGCGCCGCAGGGTCGCGCCGTCGATGCCCGCGGTGAACCCGGCGCCCGCCGCGCCGGCCGCTGCGTCCGCATCCGCGCCCGCCCGTGCGGCAGCGGCGCCGCAAAAAGTGGCGGCGACATCGGATGCGGATTGGGAAACTTTCTGACGCACCAAAACTGGGCTTGCGAGGCGGCATGCACCGCCATGCGTGAGCGAGCGCTTCGTCCGCTGGCGCGGACGGTTGCGTAGTGATGCAGAACCGGGGACGACTGCCCATGCCAGGGCAGTCGTCTTTTTCTTTTTGGCGCACGCCGAACCCGACCCGGCGCGTAATTGTTCCGGTACATTGACGAACGCGGTGGCGAACCGGCCGCCCGATGTCGTCATGCATCGTCCCACGCCGCATGACAGCATGCAGACCGTATGACGTGAAGGCCGTGCGGCAACCCTCGTCGTGGCCTTTGCGTTGCCGCAACGCCATGCGCCGTTGCATCTGCCTCGCCACGCCACGCCCCAACAGCCAACAGGGAAACGACATGACGGATCATGACCTCGCGCAACGCCTCGTGCATGCGCGCCGCCAGCACCGCGCCATCGGCACGCTGCCGCTCGACACCCTTCCTCCCGATGCCGCCACGGCCTACGCGATCCAGCAGGCGGTGATTGCGGGCCTGGGCGGCACGACGGGCGCCTGGAAAATCGGTGCCAAAGCGCCGGGCGGCTCGACCTCGGGTGCGCCGATTCCGGCTGCGTTGACGGTCGCGTCGCCGGCGCGGCTCGAACATGGTGCATTTTTCCGCGTGCTGCTGGAGCTGGAGGTCGCGTTCCGCTTTGCCGAGCCGATCGAGCCGCAAGGCCAGGCCTATGCGCGCGATGAAGTGCTCGCGCGCGTCGGTTCGGTGCTGCCCACCATCGAGATCGTCGACAGCCGTTTTGCCGAATGGCCGAACATCGCGCCGCTCGCGCAACTCGCCGACGCCCAGAACAATGGCGCACTGGTGACGGGGCATCCCGTGCCTTATGCGTCGATCGCGCGCTCGTTCGATTTCGTTTCGCCCGAGCTCGAACTGACGTTCGACGGCAAGTCGCTCGTGCCCGAATCGCCGGGCAATCCGGCAGGCGACCCGCGCGAGCTGCTGGTGTGGTTCGTCAACCATTGCGCGGCCATGGGTATCACGATCGAACCGGAATGGACCATTACGACGGGCTCGTATGTGGGCGCGCATCGCGTCGATGGCCCGGGCCGCGTATATGGCCATATCGACGGACTGGGTGAAGTCGAAGTCGAGTTGACGTAAACCACTAACGTACCACTGCGCGTCGAACGCCACCTTCATCCCACCCCATGCGGCAGCGGCACGTCGATGACGTTCCGCTGCATGCGCATGCACCCATGCCCGCCTGCACCGGCACTGTCGACCATGAACGGCAGGCGAAGACGGGCGAACATCTGGTTACATCCATCTATTCAGATACGCGCTGCACACGTCGTCATACAGACATGAACGAGCGTGCATGCTGACCCTGCGCACATCATGGATTTTGACGTCGCGCAACGTTTGCGACGTCGGGAGCATGCAGTCGTGCGTATGCAGGTTTGCGTTGAACGAAATGACATACGCGCTGACGAACAGCAGGAAATGCGCGTTGGCGCACATGCGAAACATGTAACACAGCGAGCGCGCTGTCGTCGCAAGCACCGATGCGCGCGTTATGGCGGAAAGGACGGCAGCGACGCTGTCGAAGCATGAAGCATCGCGACGATGGAAGTGAGTCACATGCACTGCACGTACATGCAAGACGAAGTAATGTGTGGACGTAATGTGGTCAGGCAGACAGCGTGCTACGTGGGTCTTTTGCGAATGTGCGTAAAAGTGCAGGAAACGGTAATGCAGGAAACGCGAGTGCAGGGAACGCGAGTGCAGGGAACGCGAGTGCAGGGAACCGCGCGATGCCACATGGTTCGTACGTCATGCGACAGATGAAGTGCGGGGAAGGAACGCAGGATGCAATGCAGCACTGCCGGTCATATTCCGCGCGGTGTGGGCAATGATTGTAGGTGACCGAATTTGCGTCATCAAGCAGGGGTAGGACAGTGCTAGCTGTGGCGCGATTTTCACAACGTAGTTCGTGAAAAAAAATTTAAAAGGGTTTAGGATGAATTCGAGCGATGTCGTTTCCTGATAGCGCGCCGCGCACGACATCGTCCCAGACTTCGGCGAGGAGGTAGCATGGATATCTACAGCAGTTTCGCGACCCGCTTCGAGAAAACACGAGAGGAGGAACTTTCGCTCGAGGAGTATCTCGCGCTCTGCAAAGAAAATCCCGCCGCGTACGCCACGGCCGGCGAACGCATGTTGACGGCAATCGGGGAACCGGAACAGATCGACACTCGTAACGATCCGCGCACTTCGCGCATCTTCGCGAACAAGGTCATCAAGGTATACCCCGCGTTCCGTGAGTTCTACGGAATGGAAGACGTGATCGAGCAGGTGGTCGCCTACTTCAGGCATGCTGCCCAGGGGCTCGAAGAAAAGAAGCAGATTCTGTATCTGTTGGGCCCGGTGGGCGGCGGCAAGTCGTCGATCGCCGAACGGCTCAAGCAGCTGATGGAACGCGTGCCGTTCTATTCGATCAAGGGTTCGCCCGTCAACGAATCGCCCCTCGGGCTGTTCGATTATGACGAGGACGGTCCTATCCTCGAAGAGCAGTACGGCATACCGCGCCGCTACCTGAAGAACATCCTCAGCCCGTGGGCGGTCAAGCGTCTGCACGAGTACAACGGCGACATCCGCAAGTTCCGCGTGGTACGCCGCTACCCATCCATCCTGCGGCAGATCGGCATTGCGAAGACCGAGCCTGGCGACGAAAACAATCAGGACATTTCGTCGCTCGTCGGCAAGGTCGATATCCGCAAGCTCGAACAGTATGCGCAGGACGATGCGGATGCATACAGCTATTCCGGCGGCCTGTGCCTCGCGAACCAGGGCTTGCTCGAGTTCGTCGAAATGTTCAAGGCGCCGATCAAGGTGCTGCACCCGCTGCTCACGGCCACCCAGGAAGGCAACTTCAAGGGCACGGAAGGCTTCGGTGCGATCCCGTTCGACGGTGTCATCCTCGCTCACTCGAACGAGTCCGAATGGAAGGCGTTCCGCAACAACCGCAACAACGAAGCACTGCTCGACCGTATCTTCGTCGTGAAGGTGCCGTACTGCCTGCGCTACTCGGAAGAGATGAAGATCTACGAGAAGCTGCTGCGCAATTCGTCGCTGTCCAACGCCGTGTGCGCGCCGGGCACGTTGAAGATGATGTCGCAGATGTCGGTGCTCACGCGCCTGCAGGAACCGGAGAATTCGAGCCTCTTTTCGAAGATGCAGGTGTATGACGGCGAGAACCTGAAGGACACCGATCCGAAGGCGAAGTCGTATCAGGAGTATCGCGATTTCGCGGGCGTCGACGAAGGCATGACGGGTGTGTCCACGCGCTTTGCGTTCAAGATACTCTCGCGCGTGTTCAACTTCGACACGACGGAAGTCGCGGCGAATCCGGTGCACCTGATGTACGTGCTCGAACAGCAGATCGAGCGCGAGCAGTTCCCGCCGGAAACCGAGCAGAAGTATCTGTCGTTCATCAAGGACGTGCTCGCGTCGCGTTATGCGGAATTCATCGGCAAGGAGATTCAGACCGCGTATCTGGAGTCGTATTCCGAGTATGGGCAGAACATTTTCGATCGCTATGTGACGTACGCCGACTTCTGGATTCAGGACCAGGAGTTCCGCGACCACGACACAGGCGAGAGCTTCGACCGCGCGTCGCTCAATGCCGAACTGGAGAAGATCGAGAAGCCTGCCGGTATCAGCAACCCGAAGGACTTCCGCAACGAGATCGTCAATTTCGTGTTGCGCGCGCGTGCCGCGAACGGGGGCAAGAATCCCGCGTGGATCAGCTATGAAAAGCTGCGCGTCGTGATCGAAAAGAAGATGTTCTCGAATACGGAAGAACTTCTGCCCGTCATCTCGTTCAATGCGAAAGGGTCGGCGGAGGAACAGCGCAAGCACGAGGACTTCGTCAACCGCATGGTCACCAAGGGCTATACGCCGAAGCAGGTGCGGCTCTTGTGCGACTGGTATCTGCGGGTGCGCAAGTCGTCATGAAATGCGTAGCGCAAAGCTCGCTCGAACGGGTTCGCTTCACCCGGTTCGCGCGAGCCTCCTGCGAGGCGCGAGCCGCATGGACATAAGGTTGCATGCGCAACTTGCGCCCCGCGTATTCCAAATCGGAGCGGGAGACTGGATGTGCTTCATCAAATCATCGACCGCAGGCTGGCAGGCAAGAACAAGAGCATTGCAAACCGCGAACGCTTTCTGCGTCGCGTAAAGGGATACATTCGGCGCGCTGTTTCGGAAGCGGTGCGCGACCGTAGTATCAAGGATATTCAGAACACCCAGAGCATCACGATTCCGCGCAAGGACATCGCCGAGCCTTCGTTCCGGCATGGTCCGGGCGGCAAGCGCGAAATGGTGCACCCGGGTAACGCCGACTATATCCGCGGCGACAAGATCCAGCGTCCGCAAGGAGGCGGCGGCAGCGGCGGCGGTGGCAGCGCCAGCAACGAAGGCGATGGGCAGGACGATTTCGTCTTCGAACTGAGCCGCGAAGAGTTCATGCAGTACTTCTTCGACGATCTCGAACTGCCGCGTCTCGTGAAGACCCATCTGCTTGCCGTGCCGACGTGGAAGAGCATTCGCGCGGGCTGGGCTGCGGAAGGCACGCCGAACAACATCGACGTGGTGCGTTCGCTGCGCAGCGCGTTGGGCCGGCGTATCGCGCTCGGCGCGCCACTCGTCAATGAACTCCACGAACTCGAAAAACAGCTCGAAGAGATGAAGGCGGACCCCGCCGACCGTCGCGACGAGATCAAGGTGCTCGAAGACGAGATCCATCATCTGCGCGGCCGCATCTGGCGCATTCCATTTATCGACCCATTCGATCTGCGTTACGTGAACCGCGTGAAGCAGCCGCAGCCGTCCAGCCAGGCCGTGATGTTTTGTCTGATGGATGTGTCGGGGTCGATGGACGAGCAGCGCAAGGATCTCGCCAAACGCTTCTTCATCCTGCTGTATCTGTTCCTCAAGCGTAACTACGAGAAGATCGAGGTGGTGTTCATCCGCCACCATACGCGTGCCGAAGAAGTCGACGAAGACACGTTCTTCCATTCGACAGAGAGCGGCGGCACGGTCGTGTCGAGCGCGCTGGAACTGATGCAGAAGATCCTCGACGAACGCTACTCGCCTACTGAATGGAATATTTACGGCGCACAGGCTTCGGACGGCGACAACTGGACCGACGACTCGCCGAAGTGCCGCAAGATACTCAGAGATGACATTCTCGAGAAGGTGCGGTATTTTGCGTACATTCAGGTGACGCCTGAAGAGCAGAACCTGTGGCTCGAATATGCGCAACTCGCGCTGTCGCAGCCGCATATGGCGATGAAGAAGGTCGAAACAGCGGCGGATATCTATCCCGTGTTCCGCGAGCTGTTCGAAAAGCAGGTGGAAGCCGCATGACGACTCGTCACCTGCACAACGAGGCGCGAGGGTACGAGCCCGAGCGTAAGAAAGGCGTGCCGAAGCAGGGTAAGGCCGGGCATGCCGAGGCGAACACGGCACACGCGCAGGACGCGCGTGCGCCCGATGCCGGAGCAGGCGTAGTGCCTGACGCAGCTGCAGCACGGGGACCCACCGGGGCGCCCACCAAAGGGCAAAGGGAAGTCCGTATGAACGTTGCCGACAGAAGGCCGTTGCCGTGTCCGTCCGACTGGACCTTCGAGCTGATCGAAGAGTACGACACTCACATCTCGCATGTTGCGGAGCAATATGAACTTGATGTCTATCCAATCCAGCTCGAGCTCATCAGCGCTGAACAGATGATGGACGCGTACGCGTCCGTCGGCATGCCGGTCAATTACCGGCACTGGTCGTTCGGCAAACACTTTCTCGCCACTGAAAAAAGCTACAGACGCGGGCAAATGGGCCTCGCGTATGAGATCGTCATCAACTCCAACCCCTGCATCGCGTATCTGATGGAAGAGAACACGATGACGATGCAGGCGCTCGTCATCGCGCACGCGGCCTATGGGCATAACTCGTTCTTCAAGGGGAACTACCTGTTCCGTCTGTGGACGGATGCGCACGCGATCATCGATTACCTCGTCTACGCGAAGAACTACATCGCGGAGTGCGAAGAGCGTTTTGGCCTCGACCGCGTCGAGGAACTGCTCGACTCGTGTCACGCGCTGATGAACTACGGCGTGGACCGCTACAAGCGTCCGCAGAAGCTGTCGCTGCAAAAGGAGTTCGCCGCGCGCCGCGAGCGCGAAGCCTATCTGCAGTCGCAGGTGAATGAATTGTGGCGCACGCTGCCGAATCGTCACACGCCGCTGCCCGAGGAAGTGGACGAGCGCTATCCGCCGGAGCCGCAGGAGAACCTGCTGTATTTCGCGGAAAAGAACGCGCCGCTGCTCGAACCGTGGGAACGCGAAGTCATCCGGATCGTGCGCAAGGTTGGTCAGTACTTTTATCCGCAGCGTCAGACGCAGGTGATGAACGAAGGCTGGGCGACGTTCTGGCACTACACGCTGCTCAACACGATGTACAACGAGGGCAAGCTCGAAGACGGCTTCATGATGGAGTTCCTCCATTCGCACAGCAATGTCGTCTATCAACCGCCCGTGACCAAGCCGTATTACAGCGGCATCAATCCGTACGCGCTCGGCTTTTCGATGATGAGCGACATTCGGCGCATCTGCGAGAGCCCGACGGAAGAGGACCGCAAGTGGTTTCCGGAGCTCGCGGGCAGTCCGTGGTTGCAGGCGCTGCATTACGCCATGCGCAATTTCAAGGACGAGAGCTTTGTCGCGCAGTATCTGTCGCCGCATCTGATCCGTGAAATGCGGCTCTTCTCGGTGCTCGACGATGATATGCGCGATGCGCTCGAAGTTTCCGCGATACATGACGACAGCGGGTATCGGTATGTGCGTCAGGCGTTGTCGCGGCAGTACGATATGCATCATCGCGAGCCGAATATTCAGGTGTATTCGGTGAACACGCGCGGCGATCGTAGTCTGACGTTGCGGCATTTCATGAGCGATAACCGGCACCTGTCGGGTGATAGCGATGAAGTGCTCAAGCACATGGCGCGGTTGTGGCAGTTTGATGTGTACCTGGAAAGTGTCGATGAAAACGGCACGGTGAGGAAACGCTACGAATGCCGTTATACGGCGCCTGCCGTGCGGGTCTGAGTGGATCTTTCCGGCTGGCTTTGCCTTCGTGGCGCGGCCGGTTTGGTTGTTCTGGCGTTTGCGGGCATTCTGCTTTTGCCTTTATGCCTTTTCGCTGGCATCCGCGTTGCGGTGTCTGCCATTCAAGCGTCGCCCCTGTGCGGGGCGGCACCTACTTTTCTTTGCCGCCGCAAAGAAAAGTAGGCAAAAGAAAGCGGCTAACACCGCCAGTTCTAGTTCTTGCCTGAGGGCCCCCAAACGGTCCCGCGCTTCACACGGCAACCACGTGACTCATGTTTGTTGCCAACGCTCTCTCTGTGCGCCTCACCCGCTTCACGCACCCGCGTTGCAGCACACCGCGCCAGACATTCCTCTGCCGCCCAGGTGGCAAACTGTGTGTAGGCCGTAGCACTGCACACGCCTCACTTCGGACCCGATAGCGCGCGCATACCTCCATGTAAGAGCGCCAAGCTATACGACGCGACAACCTACACACAGTTTGCCACCTGGGCGGCAGAAACCATTCGCTGCCGCTAGCACGTGTGCGGGTGTCTGAAGCGGGTGAGGCGTTCATTCGAAGCGTTGGCAACGAGCACTAACCAGGGCACTGCCGTGTGAAGCATGGGGACGTTGGGGGCCCGTGGATAAGAACACGGGCTGGCGGTGTGAGCCGCTTTCTTTTGCCTACTTTTCTTTGCGGCGGCAAAGAAAAGTAGGTGCCGCCCCGCACAGGGGCGACGCATGAAGCACGAAGGCAAAACGCGGATGCCAGCACAGGGGCGACGCATGAACGGCAAACACCGTAACGCGGATGCCAGCGAAAACACGAGCAAACCAAACCAAACCAAACCAAACCGCTCACGCAACAAACCCCCGCATCGCGAATGCCAAAAAACCCTCCAGAACCGCACCCACGTGCCGTTATCCAACGATATCCGTTAAGATACCGACCGCGCAAAACCTTACATATCTATAGAATCTCGCACGCGTGCTGCAACCCGGTTGCAACGAGACCGAAACCTGGATGCAAACCAGGTTGGAGCGCAAAACAAAGCGGCGTTCGACCGCTAAAACCTTAAGAAGGGACCGACCCAGCATGACCGACACGACCATCTTCACTCCCTCCGACACCCGGCGCCGCATCTTTGCGATCGTCGGCGCTTCGTCGGGCAATCTCGTCGAGTGGTTCGATTTCTACGTCTACTCGTTTTGCGCGCTGTACTTCGCGCCGGCGTTCTTTCCGAAGGGCGATACCACGGCACAGCTGCTGAATACAGCGGGCGTGTTCGCCGCGGGCTTCCTGATGCGCCCGATCGGCGGCTGGTTCTTCGGGCGCCTCGCGGACAAGCGCGGTCGTCGCTTCGCGATGATGGTGTCGGTGTTCATGATGTGCGGCGGCTCGCTCGTGATCGCCATGCTGCCGACCTATGCGCAGATCGGCGCGCTCGCGCCCGCGTTGCTGCTCGTTGCGCGCCTGTTCCAGGGTTTGTCGGTGGGCGGCGAGTACGGCACCAGCGCAACCTACATGAGTGAAGTCGCACTGAAGGGCCGTCGTGGATTCTTCGCGTCGTTCCAGTACGTAACGCTGATCGGCGGCCAGTTGTTTGCGCTGCTCGTGCTCGTGATCCTGCAGCAACTGCTGACGACGGAAGAACTCAAGGCCTGGGGCTGGCGCGTTCCGTTCGTGGTCGGCGCGCTTGCCGCGCTGGTCGCGCTGTACCTGCGCCGCTCGCTCGACGAAACGACCACGGCCGAGACGCGACAGCGCAAGGAAGCGGGCACGCTGCGCGGCATGTGGAAGCACAAGGGCGCGTTCTTCACGGTGCTCGGCTTCACGGCGGGCGGCTCGCTGATTTTCTACACGTTCACGACCTACATGCAGAAGTACCTCGTCAACACGGCGGGCATGCACCCGAAGACGGCCAGCAACGTGATGACGGGCGCGCTCTTCGTGTACATGATCATGCAGCCCGCGTTCGGCGCGCTGTCGGATCGCATCGGCCGCCGTCAGTCGATGCTGCTGTTCGGCTTCTTCGCGACGATCGGCACGGTGCCACTGCTGCACGCACTGAAGGACGTGACGAGCCCTGTGATGGCGTTCGTGCTGGTGGTGATTGCACTGGCTATCGTGAGCTTCTATACGTCGATCAGCGGCCTCATCAAGGCCGAGATGTTCCCGCCGGAAGTGAGGGCGCTCGGCGTCGGCCTGTCGTATGCCGTTGCCAATGCGATCTTCGGCGGCTCGGCGGAATATGTCGCGCTGTGGCTCAAGCAGGCGGGCAGCGAATCGATGTTCTACTGGTACGTGACCGTGCTGTGCGCGATTGCCGGCCTCGTGTCGTTCCGCATGCGCGATCCGTCGAAGGTAGGCTACCTGCGTAACGAGCCGTGATGCGTGCGGTCTGAAGCGCGAGGCTGAAATGCAAAAAGCGGCTCTTTGAAAGAGCCGCTTTTTTTTATGGTGCTTTTGACTGCTGCGCGATGCGCGCGAAAGACGCTCAGGGGAAGCGCGGCGCCGAAGGCGGCAGTCCGCCGCGCGACCTCATCGCGATGAACGCGCGCGCGATCAGCGACAGGTGATAGTAGAACCGCGTGTCGAAACCATATGCATACGCATACGGATGCTCGAACGCCACGCGCAGCGCCGCAAACGGCGCGTCATTCTTCGCGTACAACGACACGACGATGGGCGCGAGCCTTCGCAGCGCGAGCCGGCGAGCCGGTTCAAGCGACGCGTCGAGTTTGAGTGCCGTCACGAACTCGAAGGCCGTCCGCGAAGCGGCGAATGTCGAGCCGCGCGTGCTGTGCGAAATCGATACGTCTGTCTTGCGGTAGTACGACACATAGCGATGCAGGTAATACACCTGTGAAGCGGCAAGGCACAACTCCGAGCCGAACACGTAATCGCAGCACATGCCCACATCGTCGCGATAGCTGATGCGCTTGACGAGATCCGCATTCGCCATCCAGCCGTTGTTCGGGAACATCTGCACGAGACCCGTGCGTCCCGGCTGCTTTTGCAAGCCTTGCGCGAGCGCCGTGCGATGGAAGTCGGCATTCAGCGCCGCGCTTTTCGACGTATCGACGTTGCCTTGCACATCCACTTCATACTGGTCCGCGAACGCGACTTCGAGTTGCGGATGCTGCTTCCACAGTTCCAGCAGACTCGCGATGCCGTCGTTGGCGAAGTAGTCGTCGTCGTGAATCAATGCGATCTTGTCGCCGCTGGCGCGCGCGAAAAGACTCGCGACGTTGCGCGCCTGGCCGAGCGATGGCTCGTTCCTCACGTAGCGAATGCGTGTGTCGTGCGCGTAGCGCGCTTTGATGAGCGCTTGCGTGCGGTTGTCGCTCGAATCGTCGCCGATCAGGATTTCGATGTTCGTATGTGTCTGAGCCAGACACGAGTCCAGACATTCGACGATCAGCTCAGGCCGATTGCAGGTCGGGACGCAAATGGAAACCTTGCAGGATGTCGTCATTGTTTTCCGCTCGCTCCATTAAACCGAAGGCCACATTACGAAATGTTTCGCTGCAAGCAGCAAGGTAGATGAAGGGCGTAGAAAAATAACCAGAAATAATTCAGTAAAAAATGCAGGGCGCGTCATGTAGAACGGCAGACAATTCGCGCGACGCGTCGAAAAAAATACGGCGGCCCTGCAAAATGTGCAGGCCGCCGTATTTCTTGCCGCAAATGACCGCGCTCGCGCGCGATTTGTATCAGAGCCGATATCAGCCGATATCAGCCGACGGGAGGCTCGCCCTCGCCGGATTTCTTGCCGGGGCGATCCGCTGGCGACTGCTTGCGGTCGTCGTCGTCACGCTCGGGCATCTTGCTGTTTTCGTTGTCGCCATGAACCGGGGGTTTTGGGTGTTCGATGTCGCCGCCCGGGCTGGTTGTGGCTGCTTTTTGCTGCTTTTCGCTGCTCATGAGACTCTCCCTCCTGACAATGCCTGTCGATGATCGAGCAATTGCCGCTCCCGTCCCGCCATTGATAGACTCATCGGCAGGCGCCAACCATTAAAAACAGCCTGACGGAGACAAGCTATGAGCAAAATCGCGTTTCAGGATTTCGAACGCCAGGTCTTGCAACGCCACATGATCCGCGGACATGTGTACGAGAATGCCGCCGCGCTCGTCGATCGCGCGAACGCGTGGCTTGCGGAGCACAACGTCGATGTGATCAACATCGAAAGCCTGTCGACCTTCGGTTCGGGCGACGATACGAGCGTGAGCCACTGGTATTCGGGTATCCGCGTCTGGTATCGGGTCGAGTAGCGTTGCGGCGCGGGCCGCTTTTCGCCGTCCGCGCTTCTTGTCCGCTACTTGCCCGAGACCACCAGCTTCACCTTGTTCGCGCCGGCGGGCATCGCGGTGATCTGCGTGCGCGTTTCGCGCGGACCGAGATAGAAGTGCTGACGCGCAGGCGAATTCACGTCATGCGTGGCGTCGGGCAGGCACGAGGCAATGTCCGCCGCGACGGCCTGCAAGGCAGTCATACTCGACCCTGCGCCGCCGCTCGGCGTCCATGAGCATTCGTAGCTGCCTTTGGCCGCGCCGCATTGCGCGTCGGCGCCGTAGGGCTGCGCGACGCCTTTGCCGTCCTCCGGCGTCAGTTGAGTAAAACCCGTGGGCGCGGCCGCGACGATGCGCTTGAGCGCCGTGCAGGGGCTGGGCGCGTCGTCGGCGCGCGCCGAGAGCGGCATCAGCGTCACGGCTGCTAGCGCGGTGATGGTGAAGATCCGTTGGATCGGATGGATGCGACAGGCGCGTCGGCTCGGGTGCATGTGCGTCTCCTTGGCATGGATGGCTGCGGAGCATGCGTTGGCAGCCGATCTGCCCAGCACTGTGCAATGAACGCGCCTGATCGCTCTCGCGCACCGGAAGCGCCCGGGTGGCACGGAGCGGCGCGTCGATCACAGGAGAAGCACGACGTCAGGCCGTCACTTCGTGATGCTCTTCGCGCTCGAGCGAGCGCGTGCGGCGCAATTCCGGAAACAGCTTCATCCACAGCAGCGCGATCGCGATCGTTGCGCATCCGCCGATGAGCACGGCTGTTTGCGCACCCCACCAGCCCGCCGTCACCCCCGACTCGAACTCGCCGAGCTGATTCGACGTGCCGATGAACAGCGAATTGACGGCGCTGACACGACCGAGCATTTCGTCGGGCGTGCGCAATTGCACGAGCGACAGCCGCACGACCACGCTGATCACATCCGATGCGCCGAGCGCCATCAGCGCGAACAGCGACACGATGAACGAATGCGACAGTCCGAACACGAGCGTTGCGATGCCGAACGCGATCACGCCGCCGAACATCGCCGCGCCGGGCCGCTTGCGCAACGGGAAATGCGCAAGCCAGATCGTGCCGCCGAGCGCGCCGACAGCCGACGCTGACCGTAGCAGGCCGAGGCCGAGCGGCCCCGCATGCAGCACGTCGCGCGCGAAGATCGGCAGCAACGCGGTCGCGCCGCCGAACAGCACCGCAAACAGATCGAGCGACAGCGCACCAAGAATCACCGGCTGGCTACGGATGAAACGCACGCCCGAGAACACCGATTCGAGCGTCACGGGTGCGCGCGGCACGGGCTTCGTGCGCAGCGGGATCGTGCTGACGGCAGCGGAAGCCAGCGCGAACGACAGCGTGCACGCGAGATACGCCGCGGCTGGCCCGATGCCGTAGAGCAGGCCGCCGAGCGCCGGCCCGCCGATCTGCGCGGCCTGGTTCGCGGAGGTGGCCCACGCGGTCGCCTGCGAGAGCTGCGCGCGCGGCACGACACCCGGCAACAGCGACGCGACAGCGGGCGACTCGAACGCGCGTGCCGCGCCGACACAGGCGGCGAGCACGTAGATCACGGGCGCGCTGATCCAGCCGCCGAACGTGCCCCACGCGAACAGGGCCGCCGCCACGCATTCGAGCCCCTGGCAGATCGACGCGATGCGCCGCCGGTCGTAGCGGTCCGCGACCTGGCCGACGACGAGCGTCAGCACGAACATCGGCAGAAACTGCGCGAGGCCGACGAGACCGAGCGCGAATGCGCTATGCGTGAGCGCGTAGATGTGCCAGCCCATTGCAACGGCGAGCATCTGGAACGACAGCGACGACAGCACGCGCGTACACCAGAAACGCTGGAACGGCGTCTGTCGAGGCAGGCTGATTTCGGGAGCGCGGTCGGCGTCGCCGACGAGCTTGTCGAATGCATGAGCGGCGGTGGGGGCGGTGGTCGGGCTGACCTGTTCGCTGGTGTCGGCGGGTGGTGTTTTCATCGATAGATGGATCGTCGTCCCATATAGCGGGCACGATTTCCGTCGTGCATGCGTGCCTGCGCTCAGGCACCGCATTTGCACGCGCATTGGCGGAATGGCTCAACGGAACCGCGTGTTCTGTCGAGACTTCGTTCGGGCCGCCAGTGTAGAGCAAGTCAGCCGCGCTTGCCGCGTCGCACCCGAAGAGGTCTGGCATGACCCGTTACGCGGCATTACGGTGACGTTGCGCTGCACTTTTCAAACGACCTATATGAACCCTTGAACTATGGATGATCTGCTCGCCCGTATGTTTCACCTCCAACCGTCGCTGCTCGTAACGCTCACGCATGACCTGATGCATGCGGGCATGGCGATTCTGATCCTGATTGCCGGCTGGTGGCTGTCCAACCGGCTCGGCGCGCTGCTGTCGAAGGCGATGTCGCGCACGCACGCGGACCCGACGCTCGCGCCGATGATCAACGCGATCGGCACATGGGCCGTGCGCGTGCTCGTACTGTTCGCAGCGCTCAGCGAAGTCGGCGTCGCAACGGCAAGCGTGCTGGCTGTGCTCGGCGCGGCCGGTCTCGCAATCGGCCTTGCGCTCCAAGGGACGCTGCAGAATATTGCAGCCGGCATTATGTTGCTGATGCTGCGGCCGTTTCGAGCCGGCGACGTGATCGAAGGCACGGGCGCGACGGCGGGCATCGTGCGCGAAGTGGGGCTTTTCACGACGCGTATCGAACGCAGTGACGGTAATGCCGTTTTCGTGCCGAACAGCCAGATCTGGAGCAATCCCGTGATCAATTACAGCAGCGGCGGCACGCAGCGCGTCGAGGTGAAAGTCGACATTGCGCAGCGCAAGGACGTCGCCTGCGCGATCGAGGCGCTGAGGAAGATGATTACCAGCGATCCGCGTGTGCTGGGCGGCGCGACGCTCGCGCCTGTCGTGACGGCAGCGGATCACCGGCGCGGGGCTGGCGCGGTGGTGCGGGTCGCCGTCTGGGTCAGCGGCTCGGACGCCCAACTCGCCGCCGATGATATGCGCGATCGTGCGCGGATCGTGCTGGAAGAGGCGGGCTGCAAGACGGGCGACGCGACCCGCGGGCAGCGTACGGAGACGATGCGTGCGCGTCAGTCGGAGACGCCTTTCGCCTGATTGACAATCCTTCGGCAGGCACCGTTTGACATCGGGCAGACGCGCCTGATCATCCGCGAGCCTCAACCCTGCGCCAATCGGCGCACGGCACGCACCTTTTAATCGCCACATCTGCCCGTTTTCTGAGTCTTTCCCCCGCTACATTGCCTCTTTTCCAAGCCAGGCGGCACGCACGCGAGCGTGCATTTCCGCACTGGCATGTTGCAAAGCCGCAATTCTGCCTAGGTATAAACCCTAGTATTGAGATAAAATGCCGGCTTAAAGGAAGAGATAGCCATGTCGCCCCGTTTTCAGATCTTTGAAAAAATTGCCTTTTCGCTGGTCGTGATGTCCGCCGTGCTGTGCTCCGGCTATATCGCGTGGGAAACGTCGCCCGGTTTCCAGGACGCCGTGCACGCGAGCGCCGCTGCCGTGCGCTGGAGCGGCGACTACTCGTTCATCTGCGCTTCGACGGCAACCAACGCCTGCGATCAGCTGCCCATCGACTGACTCCTCGACGCCGAACGGCATACGAAGCTGGCGCGTCTCTCGGCGCAGGCCAGCGAGCAGCGTCGCGTAATTTTCACTCCTTCCGTCCGTCTTTTTTTCAACGCGCCCGCCGGTCATCCGGCCTGAGCCGCGTCCCGTCTCGAACATGCATCAGGAATGCAGCTTGCTTTCAATTAAGCGGCTGGGCTTCGTCTGTCGCTACGACACGCGGCCCGTTCCATCGAAAGCCGTCGTCGCCGTCCGTCGATCATCATGATCCGGACTGCACGGTGTAGAACAATTCCGATGCATTCAGGAGCCGCGCCATGACGTCCGCCACCCGCTATGAAATGCAGATCCTGCAAACGGACATGCGCATGCTGATCGCCGTCGACGACACTGCAATCGAGTTCATTCCCGGCACGACCGTTGGCGGCGGCATCGCGGGCAAGCCGTACGCCGTGCTGCACACGGATTCGCTCGCCACGCTGAGCGGCTGGCGCGAGGTGATGCAGGCAGGCGGGCGCCCGCATCGGCTCGTCAATAACGCCTATGGCTACCGTCAGGAAGTCAACAATCCCGACTGGTAAAGCCACCGTCGCCACCGTCCGGACGCGCGTCACCGCGGCCACGCGGCGCGGCGCGCTTCGGTTCCGCTTCGGCTCATCTTTCACCGCTGAACGCGGCGCATGCTGACGATCCTGCTCACGGCCGTGGTCACGCTCGTCGTCGTGCTCGCGGTCGCCAATCTGTCGACGGGCGAAAAGAAGATCGAGCACAAGATCGAGCGCCGGTACGGCAGCGACGATCCCCAGTTCATCCGCTCGATGGGTCTGCTGCTGGGCCCGCCCGTCACATCCGGCAACCGCTTCGACGTGCTCCTCAACGGCGACGAGATTTTTCCGTCGATGCTCGAAGGCATTGCGAGCGCGCAGAAAACCATCACGTTCGAAACGTTCATCTACTGGTCCGGCGCGATCGGCGAGCAGATCGCCAGCGCGTTGTCGGAAAAGGCACGCGCAGGCGTTGCTGTGCATGTGCTGCTCGACTGGGTTGGATCGCAGAAGATGGATCGGCACTATCTGCAGATGCTCAAAGATGCAGGCGCTGAAGTGATCCAGTACCACAAGCCGCACTGGACCGGGCTTGGCCGCATGAACGACCGCACGCACCGCAAGCTGCTGGTGATCGACGGACGCATCGGCTTCACGGGCGGCGTCGGCATCGCGCAGGAATGGACGGGACATGCACAGGACGACATGCACTGGCGCGATTCGCATTTTCGCGTGACGGGGCCGGTGGTCGGACATATGCAGGCCGTCTTCATGGACAACTGGATCAAGGCGACCGGCAAAGTATTGCATGGGCCCGACTATTTTCCTGAAACGGAAGAAGTGGGCGATGGCCTCGCACACATGTTCAGCAGTTCACCGTCGGGCGGAAGCGACGACATGCAGTTGATGTACCTGATGGCGATCACGGCGGCTACGCACTCAATCCATCTCGCGAGCGCCTATTTCGTGCCCGACAAGCTGACGATCAACGCGATCGTCGAAGCTGCGAAACGGGGCGTCGATGTGCGGATCATCACACCCGGCAAGCACATCGACACGCATACCGTGCGCGAGGCGTCGCGTGCATGCTGGGGGCCGCTGCTCGAAGCGGGCGTGCAGATGTTCGAGTACCAACCGACGATGTTCCACGTCAAGCTACTCGTCGTCGATGACTACCTGGTGTCGGTCGGCTCGACCAATTTCGATTCGCGCTCGTTCAAGCTGAACGACGAGGCCAACCTCAACATCTACGACGAGGCGTTTGCGCGCCGTCAGACGCAGATCTTCGCCGACGATCTCGCGAAGTCCAAACGCGTGACGCTCGACGACTGGAACAGGCGACCATGGACCAGGAAACTCGTCGATCGCGCGGTCGCGCTGCTCGATTCTCAGCTTTGACGTGCGCGGGTGTTCGAATGGCGCCCGTATGATCGGCGCGTGGCGGCGGACGCATGCATAGGCGGCGCGCGCTCGGGTGGATCGCCTGCGGGCGGCTCCTGGCTGGGCGGCGCGCGGTCCGGTTCGCGCCCGGGGATGGGCGGTGAGCGCGGGTCCGGGTCGGGATCGTCGTCGGGCGGCGGCGCCGGATCGGGTTCGACCTCGGGTGGCATCGGCGTATGCAGGCGACTGCCGGTGCGAGTCGGTGAAATAGAAAACATAGGAAATGCGGTCTGGTTCATCGTGTGGATCTCTCGAAAGCAGTTCGATACATCGATGAATTCCGCAATGCATGTGCCATCCATCCGCGCATCACGATGCATGCGTCGGGAACCACCGCCTGCACGATAGTTCGACGCGCACGATAGTGCATCGTGCTAGAACCGCTCGATCATCCCGATCTGCACGCCACGAACGGGCGCCCCCGGATAAGCGACGGGGATGCCCGTCACGTTCACGCCGCGCAGCGTGAAGGTGGCCTGTCCGCGATTTTCGAGGTCGGCGGCGCTGAGATAGAGCAACAGCGCCTTCGATACCTGATAGTCGAACGCGATGCTGAACTGATCGGCGTCGTTGTCACCGCCGCTGCGGTCGCGCGCGTGCGCGTAACCGACGGATGCACTCGCTTGCGGCGTGATCTGCCATAGAGCGGACACCGAGAGCCCGTCGTCGTGATAGCGCGGCGTTCCGCCGTCGCCGTTGAAGTACGCGACGAAGCCTGTGAGCGCGCCCCACTGGTACGACGCGCCCGCGAAGTTCGCGCGCAAGGCGCCGTCGCCATGTGTCTGCTGGTGCGCGTAGAGCAGCTTCATGCCGTCGAGCGCCCACTCGGCTGTCACGTAGTAGCCGCCGATGCCGTTGCCGTCACCCGGATCGCGCAGCGCAACCATACCCGTCGCGCTGAAGCCACCGATGGTCGGCGACAGATAGGCGAACGCATTGTCGGTATAGGGCGTGATCTTCGACAGGTTGTTCAGTCCGGATGCGATCGTGCCGGCGCCGAAGGCGTCGAGTTGCCCCTTGAACGGAATGTAGAGGGGCGAATACTGCCGGCCGGCGCGCAACTCGCCCCACGCGCCGTGCGCACCGATCCATGCCTGCCGGTTGAAAATGCTGCCCGGCACCGAGAACGCGCCGCTTGCCGAATCGAAGCCGTTCTCCAGTGTGAAGACGAGGCTGTTGCCATCGCCGAGCGGCTCGCTACCGTGCAGGCCGAAGCGCGTGCCGCGATACGCGCCCGAGTCCATGCGCGCGACATAGCCGCTGCCGGGATTGGTCACTTCGATGCTGGTGTCGATCAACCCGTAGAGCGTCACGGAGCCTTGCGCACGGGATGGCGACGCAGCGACGAGCAGACAGACGAGGGCGAGCAGACGGCACACGGCAACGAGCGCTACAAAGCGTCGCCGCGAAGGGGAGCATGGATCAGGAAGCGGCAGCCGGCTGGACGTGACGGACGTTGGCATCTCTCGGGCGATTGTTATGGAGTCGCGAGGGCGCAACGCCATCGACGACACTGCCGCATGCAGATACCAGCGAATACTAACCGAACCTCACCAGCGCAAGGCGCACTACATGTTCGTGTAAGAACTGCACCAGCCGCCGCCCGCCACCTGCTTCGTCCCGAACAGCGTGCAGCCGCCCCATGCATCCGTGGGACTGCCCTGGAACAGCGAGCAGTTGTTGCAGGTCTGCCCGGCCTGGTAGGCTGGAAAGCGCGCCTTGTCGACTTTCGTTGCGGCGCTCACGTAGCCGACCGCTTTCGCTGCGGGATCGCTTTCGCTCAGCTTGTCGTCGGCGCGTGCGTCGCGGCTCGCGGCGAGCGCTGCGCACAGGCCGACGGCGGAGCCGAGGCCCACGACGATGAACTCACGCCGGGTTGTTGTCATGATCGGTCTCTGGTGGGCGAGGCGGTGAGGCAGATGTGAAGGACGGCATCGGCCGCCGCTGATTGATCGCGGCGAACACGGCCATCAGCAGCACGAATGCGAGCACGAGCAGGCTCGCGTTGAGCAGCGCGCGTTCGTAGCCAAGCTCGCTGACGTTGATGAACGGATAAGGATAGAAGTCCGACTGCGCGCCGCGCAACATGGTCAGCGCGAGATAGCCGAGCGGGAACACGAGCCACCCCAGCAGATGGCGCAGCGTTAGATGAAAGCGCGGCACGAACAGCAGCCAGTAGAGCGCGGCGAGCATCGGCACGACGGTGTGCAGGGTTTCGTTGAGCAGCATGCGCCAGCCCGACGGCGTCCACAGATGGCGCAGCAGCAGGTTGTAGGCGACGCCGACGAACACGATATAGCAGGTCACGGCCGTCACGACCGTGGGTTGCCGGAAAAAGCGCACGAGCGGCGGGCTGCGACGCGTGAAGCAGGCGACGCAGGTGAAGCACAGCGCGCAAGTGAAAATGGTCAGATTGGTCAGATAGCTGGTGAGCCGTTCGATGCCGTCGATCACGCCGAAGCCGCGCGACAGCATGCGATGCACGGTGATGTCCGTCTGCGCGGCGAACGCGAGCCACGAAATCAGCGCGATCGACATGGCGAGCGCGACGGATGCAATGCTCGGCGCGTGCAGCGGCAACTCCGGCTCGATGATGCCGGGCGGTGGCGTATCTCGGCGCACAGCGGGGGACACAGGCTTCTTCATGCGTCGATTCTATACGCGTGAAGCGTCACGTGCAGACGCTGTGCGTGTCGAAGCGCAGCCGGACTAGCAGCCGAAATCAGTCAAAAAAAGAGCCGGTCCGCAGATTGCTGCGGCCGGCCCGTTACATCGTCCCATCATCGTCCGACAGGGACGCAGAAACTCAATGCACGATATCAGTGACCGTGGCCATCATGGTCATCGTGACCATGGTCATGATCGTGATCGTCGTCATCGCGGCCGCAGACGTTGTCATGATCGTGATCGCGGCCGTTCTTCGACACGCCCGGCAGGCGCTGCGCGACATAGTCGGGCAGATCCGACGTGTCGATCGCGAACACGAAGAACTGGTTCGGATTCGCGATACCCGACGGATGGTTCGTGTCGGTGACGGTCGCGATGAAGTCGTTGTCGTTCGCGACGTAGAGCGTGTGCTTCTTCACGCCGCGCACCGTCACGTCCGGGCCGAACGCGATGCCTTCGATCTTCGCGGGAATGTCGTTCGCGTTGTAGCCGTGGGCCGTCAGCGCCGCGACGATATCGAGGAACAGGGTCTTCTTCACTGCAAACGGCGCGAGGCCGCTTGCGCCGCTTGCCTGGCTCACGTCCGCTGCGCCCGTCAGGTCGATGTGATTGATCTGCTTGAACACAGCCGTCGAGTTGTCGCCGAGACCCTTGCCGTCGCGCTCGTCGACGAGCAGTTCGTGATCGTTGATCGCGAGCACGTCGCTGATGGTCGGGTACTTCGGCTTGGACGCCGTGCCGATGTTCGTCAGCTGATACGCGTATTGCGTCGTGCGGCCCGTGCGGATGTCGATCTTCACGATACGCGTGTACGGGGCGTCCGTACCGCCGTCCTGAATCAGCGGGCTTTGCATCGCGCCGAACAGCGTGGTGCCGTCGGGCGAGATCGCGAGACCTTCCATGCCCTTGTTCGCGACGCGGCCCGACGTGTTGATGCTGATCTCGTCGTTGCCGACGGGCGAGAGCGTCGACACAGCGAACGTATCGGGCAGCTTGTACGTCGCAATGCGGCGGCCGCTCTTGCGGTCGAAGCGATAGACGTAAGGGCCGTATTCGTCGGAGATAAATACACTGTCGCCGTCGTTCGCGATGCGGATGCTTTCGGGATCGAAGCGGCCATCGAGCGGATACGTCGACAGATGCGTCGGATCGAAGTTGTCCGAGCGGCCCGTGAAGTAGTTCGTGTGGTTGTCGCGGTTGAGCTTCGGCGCGCCGTTCGGCACGCCATACGCGGCGCCCGTGCCATAGACGAGACGATCGGACGTATGCAGCAGCGTCGTGTCGACGAGCTTCGGCGTCAGCGTGAACGGCAGCGACGCACCCTTCGGCGCGTCTTCCAGGTGCAGACGCAGCGTCTGGAAGCGGTTGATGTACGACGCGGTGTCGTCGATCGCCTTGTTGTACGAGATCGCGTTCGGGCCGCGATCGGGCACGGCGAGGAACGTATGGCAACCCGCGTAGCCGATACCTGAGCCGAGACCGCCGAGCAGGTTGCCAGGCGCACCGTTTTCGAGCTTGCCCGACGTCTCCTTCGACTTGTCGAGCAGATTGCCGTCGAGCTTGCCGATGGCGATCAGATCGACGGAGGCGTGAGCGGCGGGAGCAGCGGCGAGCGCCGCAAGCGAGGCGATGGCACCGATCATGGTGCGGGTGAAGAGCGATGAGCGCAGCACAGGAATGTCCCTTGGAGGATCAATGCGATGGAGGCGGCGCCGGGCGCGTACGGCAAAAGAAAGCAGACTGGCGACCGGACGCAAGGTTTCTTACTTTTTATTTCCGGGGACCGATACTGCGTGACATGTATGTCCGAATTGTGACGGCGCGCCGGCGTGGGGCGCGCTGTGTGCGCAAGCGCACATTCGCATGAGCAAGCGTCATCGACGAAAGCGCACTCAGACCCGTGCCGCATGAATGGGCACGGTGCAGCGCAAGCTACGGTCAGCGCCGCTCGCTGATTTCCGGCGCGATTGCCGCATGATTCAGCAGCGCGACGAGCGTCATGCCGCCCACCACGTTGCCCGCGAGCGTCGGCAGCAGGAAGCGGCCGAAGTAGTCGGCCATCGACGCGTCGCCCGCCAGCACCGCATACGCGACTTCCGTCGATCCCGCGATGATGTGCGACAGCTTCGCCACCGCGACCACCCACGTGATCAGCACGACGGTCAGCAGGCGCGCGGAGCGCGCGCTCGGCAGCAGCCACACCATCAGCGCGATCAGCCATCCGCCCAACACGGCGCGTATGAAGGTCGGAAAGGTATTGGCGGGACCGACGGCGGAGCGCGCCGTCTCGTCGAGCGCGTCGACGACGTCCGCTTCGAATACGCCGGGCAAGCGCAGCATCGCTGCAAAAGCCCACGAACTGAGCAGATTGCAGAACAGCACGACGATCCATAGGCGCAGCGCCTTCAGCAAGCAGTCGAGATCGCGCCGCGTCAGCACGGGCAGCACGACAGTCAGCGTGCTTTCGCTAAAGAGCTGCTGACGCCCCATGATGACGAGCACGAAGCCCGTCGTGTAGCCGAAGCTCGACACGAGATGCCGCCACGACGTATCGGGCAGGCCGGCCTGGAGAACGGCTGTCGTGAGAAACGAAAATCCCATCGACAGTCCCGCTGCCAGCGATGACCACACGAGCGCGATGACAGTGCGCTCCAGCGCGGCTTCGCCCTCTTCGCGCACGATCTCGTGCAGCATCAACGCGTGCGGCGCCGTGTGTTGCGCGGCCTGGTCCTTCTCGCCCGCATCCAGATGCGGTGATTCCGCACCGGCTTTTTCCGGGTGGTCGGGCGGCGTGGCACGATCGGTCGTGTCAGGATGTCGTTCGTGCTGGATGGTGTCTTTCGTCATGGCCGCTCGCTCGTACGCTGTATGCGCGCATCCATGGCAGTCGCAAAAACGGTGCCCGAAAAGCGAGGACATGTCCGCACTTTTTGTCGGACCAGCCTCGTGTCGAGCGACGAGGAGCGCCGTGCTACGATGAACGCGACCGTCATCTGCAACCGTCTGCAAGCGAGACCCAACGCGACATGGCAACCCTTTACGCGAAGCTTGGCGTGTCTCAAGACGCCACCTCGGAAGAGATCAAACGGGCGTACCGGAAGGCCGCGATGAAGTGGCATCCGGACCGCAACGCCGGACAGGAAGAGGTCGCACGCGCGGCCTTCCAGGAGATCAAGGACGCATACGCGCTCCTCTCCGACGACAATCAGCGCAAGGTCTACGACGCCGTCTACGCGCAGGAGATGCGCCAATATGAGGCGCTCGAAAGGCGTCAGCGCGAAGTCGAGGCGGCGCGGGCGCGCAAGGCCAAGGCCGAGGCGGAGGCGAAGTACACGCAGATGGTCGGCGTGGCAATGCGCTATGCCGACGAAGGCCATAACCGCGATGTGCTGTTCGGCGTGCTGCTCGGACGCGATTGCGACGCCGACGTGGCGCAGCGCATCGCCGATAGCGTGTGGGCCTTGCAGCAGTCGCGGCACGCAGCGCAGGCAGGTGAATCCGCTGATACGGCTGATGCCGATCGGGCGGACCCCGTCGCCACGGCTGCGTCATCACGCGAACCTGTTGCGGAAGACGCGCCTTCGCAACCTCAGCCCGCAGCAACGAAACACGACAAGCCTGCGCAGGAACCGCGCAGCGCGGGTCTGTTCGATTCGCTGTGGCAGGGCTTTTTCGGCATACGCTCATAGCGCGCCGCGATTTTCGCTTCACACCGCGTGCCATCCAATATGGCACGCTGGACTTACGCACGGACATGCTTCGATGAAAGACGCTTTTGAACGACGCGCGTTGCTGCTGCATCTCGGCGACGCGCTGCAAACCCTCTCCACGGCGCTCGCCGCCGACGCAAAACATCACACCGTGCATCATCTGCTGAACGCCCATCCGGAACTGGCCGCGCACGCATGGCTCACGACTGTCTCGCCGAAGATGAAGGCGGCGGAGTTTGCGAAACGCGCGAGCGCATCGTTTGCGGAATGGCCCGCGCTGCTCCTTGAAGAGCAGGTGGACTACACGCGCCTTGCGCTTGCCGTGCACGACCATCTGTTCGCGGACGATCGCGCCGGCTGGCGCACGTACGTCGACGCGATGAAGCGCGAGGTCGAATGGTTCGGCGATGCGCTGCGTTTCACGGAGGAACCCGTACAGGCCGCCGAAACGGCGCAGCCATCCGATGAAACCGACACGCGCACAAATGACGCCGACGTCGAGCGCGCCGGCGAGGGCAGCGATCCGCAGCGTGATAGCGTCGAGAGCAACGGAGGTTTGTATCCCACATGGCCGTGGAAGCCAGGCGCGTGATGTAGCAGGAACGACATCGCCTCGCGACAGCCGGTTTGATTCCGGCCATAGCGAGGCGATAGAAGATCACGCGTTCAATGACACAGCGCGCGATCGGACACTACGATCAGTAACCCCAGCGTTCACGTTGACGCTCGTGCCACGCATGCTCACGCCAGGCTTCGTGACGGCGCCACTCGCGTTCACGCCACTGATGCTCGCGCCATTCGCGGCGCTCGCGCCAGTCGTCGCCGTCGCCGTAGCCGTAGCCGACGGCAACGGGCGCGGGCGCAGCGTACACCGGCTGAGCGGGCACGATCATGCCCGGCACGCCGAGACCGACGGCGACGTCGACATGCGCCGAAGCAGCCGCCGAAGCCGCCAGCATCGCCACACCAATAGCTGCACCAAGCATCATCTTCTTCATTTTTTGCTCCCTGCGCATGGATGCGCGTCACTGAATTCGGCTTCAGTCTAGGGGCGCGTGTCGGACACAGGTGCTACAGCCGTGCGAGAAAAGTAACGCAGGGTAACAGCGTTCAGGCAGCGCTCAAGCCGCGCACAGTCTCGGCACGCGATGAAACTGGCGGTCGAAGTAGATGAGACTGTCACCGTCGGCGCACACGCGAATCTGCGTGGCCTCGACGAACATCACCGAGTGCGAACCCACTTCCTTCAGATCGACGATCGTTCCTTGCAGGCTCGCGAGCGCATCGCGCAGTACCGGCACGCCGTGCGGGCCTTCGTCCCAGATCGGCAGGCTGAAGCGCGCTTCCATCGGCAGTTGCGTGAGCCCGGCGAAGTGCCGCGCGAGCAGTTCGTGATGACCGGGCAGCACGTTGATGCAGACGTTGCGATTCCGCTCGAACACGGCATGCATCGCGCTCGAACGGTTCATGCAGACCAGCAGCGTGGGCGGCGCATCCGTCACGGAGCAGACCGCGCTCGCCGTGATGCCGCAGCGCCCGGACTCGCCGGACGTCGTGATGATGTTGACGGCCGCGCCCAGATGCGCCATCGCCTGGCGGAACTGCTTGCGCGCATCGTTGGGGTCGAGCATGGTCGGGCGTTGCATATCGGACATGTGAGTGGCTCCCTGCACGGTGGTCGCTGTGAATCGACCGCTTGAATCGACCGCTCGCCCGCGATGGTTGCGCGCACGACGATCCCATGCATCAAGCGTACGGCATGCGTCGCATGAAAAAAATCCGCGCGAGTGGCACGCGTGTTGGCACGCTTCCCGACCCGTCTAAAGGTTTTACCAGGTTGCATTCGAAACGCATCTGCGCATTGCGCGTTAGCCTGTGCTGTAACGCGATCAGGCCTGCAATAAAGGCTTTGCACGCGAATTTGCGCTGGTTATGATGAGCTTTCTCAAAATTAAACAGCTAACGCGTGGAGACAGCCGGTCAAACATACGGCGCGCGTTGCAGACAGGTTCAAGACATGAGTCCAGCCAGCAAGACCCCACCCATCCATTCGCCCGCGCCAGTCGTGTATATCGTCGATGACGACACTGGCATGCGCACATCGCTGGCGTGGCTGCTGGAGTCGGTCGGCGTGAAGTCGGAAGGGTTTGCGAATGCCGCGGATTTCCTGCGGGCATTCGACGCGAACGTACCGGCGTGTCTCGTGCTCGACGTGCGGATGCCGGAGACGAGCGGCTTCGACGTACAAGCTGAACTCAACGCGCGCGGTGCGACCTTGCCGATTATTTTCGTCAGCGGGCACGGCGACATTCCTATGTCCGTGCGCGCGTTGCAGAACGGTGCGATTGATTTCGTCGAAAAGCCGTACAACTCGCAGCAGATGCTCGAGCGCATCCAGCGCGCGATGAAACTCGCGGCGCAACGGCATGCGGCGGATCAGAAGCTTCGCGATCTGCGTCAACGGATCGAGTCGCTGACAGCGCGAGAAAAGGAAGTGCTGCGCGGCGTGCTGGACGGAAAGGGCAGCAAGCGCATTGCGTCGGATCTGTCGATCAGCGTGAAAACGGTCGACGTGCATCGCGCGAGCATCAAGGACAAGCTCGGGGCCACGTCTATCGCGACGCTGGTGCGCGATGTGATGGCCGTGTGGAGTCCGGGCGAGGGCGGGCGTGAATGATATCGAACGGCACGGCTTCAGTGAAAAGTGCCGTGCCGTTTCCTCAATGTTTTATCGCATGTAAAGCCCGCCGTTCACATCCCAGCACGCGCCGTTAGCGAAATATGCATCGCCCGATGCGAGCAGCACGGCGACCTGCGCCACATAGTCCGCCGAACCGAGACGCCCGCCGGGGATGCTCGAAATGACCTTGTCGAGTTTGTCGGCGGGCACGCTTTCGTGAACGATGGGCAGATCGAGCGGTCCCGGCGAGATGGCATTGACGGTCACGCCGTGCGCGGCGAGATCGCGCGCGAACACCTTGGTCAACGTGATCGCGCCGCCTTTCGCCGCCGCATAATGCGCGCCCGTTGCCGAGCCGCCATTCTGTCCCGCGAGTGAAGCGATATTGACGATGCGTCCCGCGCCGCGATCGGCGAAATACTGGCCGAACACCTGGCAGCCAAACAGCACGCTGCGCAGATTGATGTCGATCACCTGATCGAACTGGTCGGCGCTGATCTCCATCACAGGCACGACCTTCGACGCACCCGCGTTGTTCACGAGCACATCGACCTGCCCCCAACGCGCGATCAACGCATCGCGTGCGGCTTCGAAGTCCTGCTTGCGTGTGACATCGAGTGCGATCGCGCACGCGGTTTCTTGATGCGCGCTCAGTTCAGTGGCAAGCGCATTCGCGGCATCGAATGCGATATCGGCTAGTGCGACCTTGTAACCCTCGCTGTGAAAATGCTTCGCGACGACGGCGCCCAATCCGCGCGCCGCGCCCGTCACGATGACGACTCTGTTCGACATGAGCAATGATTCCTTCGCTGCGTGCGTCCACCTGAACGCACGCCGTTGATCTCAAGAGGCGGCAAGCGCCGCTTCGAAGTGCGCGGCGACAGCGCACACCTGTTCGTCCGCGCCTTTACGCCCGACAATCTGCAAGCCTGCCTTCATCGGCGAGCCTTCAATCGGGATCGGCAAGCTCAGCGCGGGATGCCCGCTCAGATTGAACGGACGGATCAGCGACGACATCGTGAGGACGGGCGTGCCGTTGCGCGCGGCTTCGATCGTGATTGGCAAGGTGGGCAAGGTCGGCAGTACCAAGACGTCGGCGTTCTCGAGTGCGCGATCGACGGCGGCCGTGAATGCGCGCCGCGCGTGCTCGGCAGCGTCGAGTTGCGCCTGGTTCGTTTGCACCGCTACGCGTAAGCGTGCGTCGACATCCGCGCCAAGCTTGCCCGTTTCGACGAGATGCGCGAATGCGCGCGCCGTTTCTACGTTGATGACGGCGAGGCCCGCTTCGAAGGCTTCTTTCAGGTGGTCCAGATCGATCGCGCGTGACGCAAAAGCCGCGATCTGCACCGCGCGCTCCACGCCCTGGCGGATGGCCGCATCTGCGTCGACGGAAACGATCGCGACGTTTGCGCTTGCGTTCACGCGTTTCGCTGCGTTCGTATCGAACGCGGGTGCGATAGCCGCCATTGCATCGACCAAGGTCGCGATATCGCGGGTGAACGGACCCACGCAATCGAGCGTGGATTCACGCGGCACGGCGCCTTTGCGTGACACGCGCCCGAACGTCGGCTTGAGTCCGATCACGCCGCAGCATGCGGCCGGTCCGCGAATCGAGCCGCCCGTGTCGGTGCCGAGCGCGGCATCGACGAGTTTCGCTCCGACTGCCGACGCCGATCCGCTCGACGAGCCGCCGGGAATCCGCGCGGCGTCCTGCGGGTTGACGGGCGTGCCCGTGTAGTCGTTGATGCCCGTCATGCCGAACGCGAGTTCGTGCATGTTGGTCTTGCCGGTGATACGCCAGCCCGCATCGAGCAGACGCTGGACGACTTCGGCATGCGCGGCGGCGGGCGGCGCGTCGGCGAGCGAGCGACTTGCACCCGTAGTCGGATAGCCGGCTACGTCGATCGAGTCCTTGATGGCGATGGTCGGGCCTTGCGCGGCAGGGTCCGCGCTCAGCGTGAATTCGCTGATGAATGCAGTCATGAGGTCGTGTCCTTGCGAGCGTTGACTTGCCAGGGCGCATCGAAGAGGCGCTCGGTGCGAAAGTGCTGGATCAGCCAGTTGCGGCCGTCCTGCGCGGGCACGAAGTCGATTTCGAGCCGCGCGGCGATCAGTTCGGCGCGCGCATCGACATAACCCGACGCCTGCAGCATGATCCAGCGGCCTTTCGCGCGCGCGCCGTCAACGGCGATCGTCTCCGACGTCAGGAAATGCACGTTGGTCGCGAAGTGCGGCACGGGGGGCAGATAACGCTGCAGCATTGCAAGGATAGCCTCATGCCCGCGCAGATGGCCAAACTTCTGCGTGTACTGCGGGCCGATGCCTTCCCAGATCGCGTCTTGCGTGAACAGCGCGGCAAGCGTCTCGCCGTCGAGCGTACCCGAGGGCACATCGCACAAGGCCATATAGCGCGCAATGGTCTTGCGGACCGCGTTTTCGGCTTCGAGCGACGCGACGCGGGCCAACAAGGCTTCAATCGTGTCCGATGGCAGGGTGATTGTGCTCATGGCTCAGGACGCGTTCTGCGCAGCAGGCGGCACCGTCAACGCACGTCCGACGCGCGCCTCGATCTTGCCGTAGCGCCACAGGTTGTATTCGCCGACGGGCGTCGTGCGGTACAGATTGCACACGGCCACGGCCGTGTCGAAATCGGCGACGTCGGCCATGATGTAGAACGTCCATGGCGCGCCATCCGACTGACCGACGACGAGCCGGTCGTCGTCCATCACGCCGAGCACACGCACGTTGTCCATCGCTTCGACGGCGGCCAGCATCTTGCCGTAGGCCTGCCATACCTCGCCGATCTTCTCGCGCGGCAAGTCGAAGAAATTCTGCGTGACGCCGCAGCAGAACAGCACACGCAACGGCAGCGAACGATTGTCAGTCATGAAACGAAACTCCCTTGAAAACAGGCCTGAAATGAAAGGTATCCAACGCAGTTACAGATAGCCGGGAATCGGCGGTACGCCGACGAACACGGCGCCCGCGCCGTCGTAGTTGCCTTCGCCGAGAAACGCGTGCTGCGTGACGACCATCGCGTCCCGCATCAGACGCTGCAGCGGATGCGAGCGATAGATCGCCATCGTGCCACCCAGCCGGTACGCGCGTCCCACCACGTCCGCGCCTTCGCGCGCGATCTGCGTGGCCGCGAGGCGCAGCAGGCTGACCTGATCGGGCGTCACGTCGTTGCCGGCGAGGATCGACTGCCACACTTCGTCCGTCGATTCGTAGAAGAACGCGCGCGCCGAGCGCAACTGCGCTTCGGCCTTTGCGAGTTCGATCCGGTAGTACGCGCGGTCGGCGAGTTGCGGCGCGCCCGTCGTCGTCTTGCGGCCGCCCGCCATCTGATTGGCGACATCGAGCGCCGAGCGCGCGAGACCAAGGTTCACGACGGCAAGCACCTGGGCCGCGTACGCGATGGTCGGATAGCGATACAGCGGTTCATCGACTGTCGGTGTTCCGCCGCGCACGAAGGTCCAGTCGTCGGCGACGAACTGGTCGCTGACGCGCAGATCGTGGCTGCCCGTGCCCTGCATGCCGACCACGTCCCAGTTCTCGACGATCTCGACCTGCGCGGGACGAAACACGGCGGTGCGCGGTTTGCCGGGTGCGCCTCCATCCTTGCCCACGCCGATACCGACACCGAGCCAGTCCGCGCCCTTGCAGCCGCTCGCGAATTTCCAGGTACCGTTCACGCGCCAGCCGCCGGGCGCGGGTTGCGCGGTCTGCACGGGAAAGAGGCCGCCAGCGAAGACCTGATCGGGGCCTGCCGCGTAGATCGCTTGTTGTGTCGCGAGCGGCAGCGCGGCGAGGTACACGTTCGCGCTGCCGAAGCTCGCGACCCATGCAGCCGAGCCGTCCGCGACCGCAATACGTTCGATCATCGCGAGGAATTCACCCGGTGCGCGTGCATCGCCGCCGAAGCGCCGAGGCGTGCCCGCGCGATAGATGCCGGCGCGCTTGAGCTTCGCGATCACATCGCGCGGCACGTGCGACAGCCGATCGAACTCGTCGCGACGCGCGGCGATTTCTTCGATCACCGCGTCGAGGGGCAAGGCATCGGCGGGTTCCGATTGCAGCGTGTGGACGTTGCTTGTGGCGAGGGCAGTGGCGGCTGACATGTCGATTCTCCTGAGCGCGTTTGACGTTATTGACGTTCAGGCCAGTCTAGAAATGCAAAAAGGCGGCAGCAATTGGGGCGCCGGTCCGCGTCTCCTGGTATCGACGCCCGCTCGCCTAAAGAAATCTTTAGACACGTGACAGATAAGGCCGATGTTATGGTTACACCTGCACTCCAGCCCCGTCGCTCGCGCATCATGAACTTTCCCGCCGAAGAAGATTTTCACCGTCTGCTCGACGCATTGACGCTGTGCGTGCTGCTGCACGACGCGCAGACGAAGGCGATCGTGTGGGCCAATCGCGCGGCTTGCGTCGCGTTGGGTTTCTCTCTCGATGAACTGCTGCCGCTCAAGGCGCCCGACATGACGCGTCCCGAGCCGAAGTACCGGCGCGAGATCGGCGTGGCCGCGATGGATCGCGCGATCACGCAAGGGCCGCAGGTGTACGAATGGTGTTACCGCTCGCGTGCGGGTATCGACATGTTGTCGGAAGCGATTGCGACGTATGTGCCGTTGCGCGAGCGTGCCGTCGTGATGGTGCAGTTCCGCGACATCAGCGAAGAAGAGGCGACGCGGCGCAAGCTGCGCCGCTATGAAACGCGCCTGCGCGAATTCATGCAGGATCTCGGCGAAGGCGTGGCGGTGCTGACGCCACGTGGCAAGCTCGAATACATCAGCGAGTCGGGGCGTCGCGTGCTGGGCGTGGGGCCGGGTGAAGCGCTCGGTGGCGTGTCCGACTACTGCACGCCCGCCGATCGCAACCGGCTCGTCACGCAGTTGCGGCACGCGACGAGCGAGCAGCCGACGCATGCGCAGCGCTACCGGATCAGGCGCCGCGACAGTGCGACGCGCTGGTTGCGCATCACGTGCCGGCGAGTTGCGATCGAAAACGACCTGAATGGCTTGCTGATTCACTTTCGCGACATCAGCGACGAGGTCGCGACGGAAGAAGCACGCCGCACGGAAGCGCGCATGCTCGAATATGCGGGCCGCTATAACGCAATGGGCGAGATGGCGACGGCCATTGCGCACGAGTTGAGTCAGCCGCTTGCCGCCGTGCGAAATTTCATCGAAGGCGCAATTCAGCGGCTGAGTCAGGGCAGCGTCGACTCCGCGATCTGGGGGCTGCGCAGCGCGGACCGTCAGGCCGAGCATGCGGCGCTCATCATCAAGAGCGTGCGTGAGTACATCGTCAAGCGCGAGCCGACTGAAACGCACACCGATCTGCGCGACATTCTCAGCGATGTCGCGTACTTTATCGAATTGCGCGCGAAAGAAGCAGGTGTGCGTGTGCAGATCGAACAGGCGAGCGAAGCATTGCCCGTGTTTTGCGAGCGCGTGCTGATCGGCCAGGTTATTTTGAATCTCGCGTTCAATGCGCTCGAAGCATTGACGGAAACGAAGGGCACGACGGGCGTCGTGACGCTCGCGACAGCGATGGCGGAGGGGCGCGCCGAATTGCGCGTGATCGACAACGGACCCGGCGTGCCCGCCGACGCGCACGAACGTCTCTTCGACGGGTTTTCTTCTTCGAAGGCGTGCGGCAACGGCATCGGCCTTTCGCTGTGCAAGAACATCGTCACGCGGCACGGCGGACGCATCTGGGCACAAGCGGCAGACGGCGGCGGACTCGAATGCCGCGTCGCGTTGCCACTTGAGCTCGCGCCCGCGCCCGATGCAGGCGTCTAGCTTCGTCTCAGCGTCCAAGCGAGCGGGCCGTCTGACCGCCAATGCCGAAGTCGGTGTTGGGAATGTCCTTGATCATCACGCGCGTCGCCTGAAGCGGCGCATCGAGCACGGCGGCGGCCGTTTCGGATAACGCGGCGATCAGCGCTTCTTTTTGCGCATCGGTGCGGCCGGCAATCAGGATCGCGACGATCACGGGCAGCGAAGGCGGCGCACCATGAGCCGCCGTTTTGCCGCCCAGGCCGAAATGCGTGCCGGGCATTTCGCTCAGCAGGATGCGCACGGCTTCGGCAGGCGCGCCGATCGCGGCGACCGTCGCTTGCGTGAGACCCTGGATCAGCGACGCTTTGCGCGCTTCGTCGTGTCCATGCGGCAGATAGACTTCAAGTGTAGGCATCGGGGTTCGCTCCTCGCGCACAGCGGCCTTGCGTAGCCGCTGCGCGCATCGCGCATCAAAGGATCACAGCAGGAAGCCGATCGCGCTCAACGCTTCCGTCGAGTCGATCAGGCGAATCACCTTTTCGACGAGTCGCGGTTCGCCCGTCGCGAAGCTGATCTTGTGCGTGAGATCGGCGGCGAAGATCGTCGACGCGCCGCGCTTGTACGCGACGATCACCTGCGCCGATTTCACTTCGACCACATCGGCGGCATTGCTCGTCAACGTGAAGCGCGACACCGTGCGTACGGTGCGTGCCGCATCGGAGGCCGAGGCCGAATAGCCGGACACCATGCGCTGCACACGCAGTTCGCGCATGTGCTGGTCGTCGTACGCGTAGTTGAGCGTCGCGGCAAAGTCGGTCGCCTGTGGACCGATCGGCACGACATAGAAGCCCGATGCGTCCCACAGTTCGAGCCACGCGCGATAGTCGCGGCGATCGAGCATCTCAGCTTCGCGCCAGATGAATTCGATGGCGCGCGCGAAGGTCTGTTGCGAGAAGAGTGCGTTGCGATCGTCCATCATGCCTGCTCCATCATTGCGCGCCACTGGCGATACGCTTCGCGCATGCCCGTTTCATCCGTTGCGTGTGCGGTCTTTTCGCCGTTCGCGGCCGTCGTTTCGCGATTCAATCCACGGTTGACGAGAATCGGCACTTCGGGGCCTGCATGTGAGCCGCGCTGCACGCGTTCCCATGCTTCCGCGTCATCGGGACTGCCGAAACCGAACGGGCCCTGGAAGTGTTCGTGAATGCGCAGGCGCACGCGATTCGCTTCATCGGGTCCGCCGTCCATTGCGAGCGCGACGTGGCGGATTTCCGTCTCTTCGGCGGAAATGGGGCGCAGCACGCGGAAGAACGCCATCGACAGCGCGAGGTTGGGGAACAGATTCAGGTTGAAGCCGACGCCCATCAGCGAGCGCACGATGCGCCGCACTTCTTCCGGCGTGTGACGTTCGGCGAGTTGCGCGGCCAGTTCGTTGAAGCGCTCGGGCAGCGGTGCGCCATCGTCCTTGTCGAGATCGACGAGTTCCGGCACCAGCACGGCGAGGCTGTGGCCGTTGCCGAGCGAGCGGCAGAATGCGTCATCGCTCGTCATGAAACTGGTGATGGCGGCCGCCGTTTCGTCGTCGATCGATTTCATCCACGACTTGTGCACGACCGGGAAGTGATACAGGTCCGTCGTGTTCTCGAGCTGGATTTTCCAGTTGCCCTTGAACTTGAACTTGTGTTCGCCATTGGCCTTGATCGGAAAGCCTGCGCCTTGCTTCATGAACAGATCGATCCACGGCTTCGCGCCGCCGAGAAAATCTTCGAGCGGTTCGACGTTCTCATCGAAGCTCGCGAAGATCAGCCCTTGATAGATGCCGACGCGCAGCTTCGCGAGCGGCAGGTCGCCTTTCTCGCACACGCCTTCGTAGCCGTCGCCATAGGGCAGCGCGCGCAGCGTGCCGTCGAGAGCATACGACCAGCTGTGATACGGGCACGTGAAGCCCTTCGCGTTGCCCTTGTGTTCTTCGCACACGGTCGCGCCGCGATGGCGGCAGCGGTTCTGTAGCACGTTCACCGCGCCCGTCTTGTCGCGCACGACGATCACGGGTTGCCGGCCGATCGTGGTGGTGCGGAAGTCGCCCGGGTTCGGCAGTTCACTTTCATGCGCGACCCAGACCCACGTCTTGTAGAAGATGCGTTCGAGTTCGGCTTCGAACAGGTTCGGATCGTAGTACAGCGAGGGCGCGATGCGATCGGCGTGGACGCGCTCGCGCAGCGTACTGGTGTCGATGGTTTGCCAGGTAGTGTCGCTCATCGGTGTTGTGTCGGGACGTGATTGTCGGAAGTGAAATCGAACGAAAGCGCACACAGGTGGTGTTTCTTTCGCGTTGACATCAGTCTCGCTTTGCACCGATCATGCGTCAAATCGATTAAAAATGTGCCGGCCAATAAGTCCGGCAAATAATCAAGACCCAGTCGGAAGCTCACCATGACCTCAATCGATCACGTCGATCTCAATCTGCTGCGCGTGTTTCAGGCGATCGTCGATGAACGCAGCCTCACGAAAGCAGGCGAACGTCTTGCGCTGTCGCAACCCGCCATCAGCTATTCGCTGGCGCGTTTGCGCACGTTGTTCGACGACCCGCTATTCATCCGCACGCGCTCGGGCATGCAGCCCACGCCGATCGCGCTGGAACTCGCAAGCATCGTGGGCCGCGCGCTCGATACGGTGCGCGAGGCGCTGCGTTACGCGGAGAGCTTCGACCCAGCGACGAGCACGCGCACGTTCCGGCTGTCGCTGTCGGATGCGGGAGAAATGGCTTATTTGCCTGCGATCTGCGAGGCGTTGCACGAGCGCGCGCCGCGCGTGAAGCTATCGGTCGAGCCGCTGCCCGTGGAAGAGATAGAAGATGCGCTGCGTTCCAGCAGGCTCGATTTCGCAATCGGCAATCTGCCGATGTTGATGGCGCGCACGCGCCATCAACTGCTATTCGAAGAGACGTATGTGTGTATGACGCGCAAGCGCCGCGGTCTGCCGGCAGGTTCGGCGTTGAGTCTCGAACATTTCCTGCAGGCCTCGCATGTGCAGGTCCGCTCCGTCGAGCACAGTCACCATGCGCTAGACGATGCGTTGCGCGCGCAAGGCGTGGGCCGCAACATCGTGCTGCAGTTGCCGCACTTCGTGGCGCTGCCTGGCGTGCTGGCTGTGACCGATCTGTTCGCGACGTTGCCGCAAAGGCTCGCAGGTATTCTCAACGGCAACGACGCGTTTCGCATCTACACGTTGCCTGTGCCGATTCCACAGGCCACCGTGACGATGCACTGGCACGAGCACTTCCACGAAGACGAAGGCATCGCGTGGATGCGCGATCTGATGGCCGAAATGGTGAAGCGCTTCGACAAGACGTAGCGTCAGAGGTCGAGCACGAGCACGGGCGAGCGGGAGCGCGACACGCAGCAGCAGATCACGCTGTTGCTCGCGCGTTCCGCCTTGCTCAGGCAATGATCGCGATGTTCGGGCTCGCCGCTCACCACGTCGACCATGCAGGTGCCGCATACGCCTTCGCCGCATGACGTGTCCACCTCGATGCCGATCGCAGCGAGTGCCTCGACGATCGAAGTCTTGCTGTCAACGCGCACGGTCTGACCGCTGCTGGCCAGTTGTACATCGAAGCTGTCGAGCGTGGCATCGCTGCCGGGCGCTTGGGGCTCGGCGGTGAAACGTTCGAGATGAATCGCATCAGCGGGCAGACGCGCTTCGCCCGCGGCGACCACGCGATCCATGAACGGCACCGGGCCGCATGTGTAGACGTGTGTGCCTTGCGGCACATCGGCAAGACACGCGGCGAGTTCGGCATCGAGCGCATCCGGCTCGATGCCCAAATGCACCTTCGCGTACGCGTCGAACGGAGCGCGCGAGAGCAGCGGAAGAAATGCCGCATGTTCCGCGCTGCGCGCGAAGTAGTGCAATTCGAACGGCACGTTCATCTTCTGCAGCCGATATGCCATTGAAAGCAGCGGCGTGATGCCGATGCCCGCGCCGATCAACACATGCTGGCTGGCGTTTTCAGCGAGGCGAAACAGATTGCGCGGCGCACCGATGGACAGTTCGGTGCCGATCTGCACGTCGTCGTGCAGCGAACGCGAGCCGCCGCGCGACTGCGTTTCTTTCTTGACGGCGAACAGATGCGTGTCACGGCAGTCGGGGTCGCCGCATAGCGAATATTGGCGCGTGACGCCCGAGGGACTCGTGACGTCGATGTGCGCGCCGGGTTCGTACGCGTCGAACGGCACGCCATCGAGGCGCGAAATGACGAATGAGCGGACGCCGTGTGCTTCGTCGCGCACGGCGTCGACGCGAACCTTGAACGATTGAGCTTGCATGGTGCGATCCAGTCTGTTGCAGTTGGCGGATTCGCATTCAGCTTAAGGTTCGCGTCTGGATCAGGCAAATCGATTAAAAATATTCGGATGCATAAGTCTGTTCGATAATACGTGACCGTGTGCTACCGGTTGACGTCCACCACGAGCCGCCCGCGGACCTTGCCGTCGAGCACGTCCGGTGCGGCCGCCAGCGCCTCCGCAAGGCTGATCTCCTTGACCATCGACGCCAGCCGCGCCGTGCTCAGGTCCTGCGCGATACGCTGCCATGCCTCGACGCGGCGCTCGTGCGGCGCCATCACACTGTCGATGCCCGCGAGCGTCACGCCGCGCAAAATGAAGGGCGCGACGGTGGCGGGGAAGTCCATCCCTTGCGCGAGTCCGCATGCGGCGACGATCCCGCCATACGCGGTGCCCGCGCAAGCGTTCGCCAGCGTGTGACTGCCGACGGCATCGACGGCAGCGACCCAGCGTTCCTTCGCGAGCGGCTTGCCCGGCCCGGACAATTCCGCGCGATCGATGATCTCCTGCGCGCCCAGTTCGCGCAGATAGTCCGATTCAGCAGGACGTCCCGTCGATGCGATCACGTGATAGCCGCGCTTCGCGAGCAGCATGATCGCGACGCTGCCGACGCCGCCTGCCGCGCCCGTCACGAGCACCTTGCCTTGCGCAGGCGTGACGCCGTGACGCTCGAGCGCGAGCACGCATAGCATGGCCGTGTAGCCAGCCGTACCGACGGCCATTGCGTCGCGTGAAGTCAGCGGGGCAGGCGTGCGCACGAGCCAGTCGCCGCTTACGCGCGCGCGTTGCGCGAGTCCGCCCCAGTGCTTTTCGCCGACGCCATAGCCGTTCAGGATCACGTGGTCGCCGGCTTTCCATTGCACGTGCTCGCTCGCTTCGACGATGCCCGCGAAGTCGATGCCGGGCACCAGCGGAAAGCTGCGCACGACGGGCGAGCGCCCCGTGATCGCGAGCGCGTCCTTGTAGTTGAGCGTCGACCATTCGACACGTACGGTCACGTCGCCTGCGGGCAGATTCGCTTCGTCGATGTCGGTGATGGACGCGCGGCTGCCGTTGTCCTGCTTCTCGATCAAGATGCCTTTCATGGTCCCGTCCGTTGAGTTCGCCTTGCGTGGGTGCCTATTAGTCTAGGCGAGTCCAGGCGAACGCGGGCCGTCTGGCCCGGCTTGCGGTGTTCAACAATACGGCGGGTCGTTGCTTTCGACGCGCGAGTGGGGGCGCCTTCAAAGGCGCGTTGAAGCGGAGTGTTGAGGCGGAGTGACGGCGCAATTGAACAAACGGCGGCGTGCCGTTTGTCTTTCATCGCATGAATGAGGCGTGCGCTAGCGTGTGTAGTAGCCGCGCTGCTGCATGCACTTCGAGTAAGCGGTCCAGTAACGGACCATCGGCGGCTCGGGCGGAGGCGGTGGCGGCATGGCCGCGAGCGAAGCCGCCGACGGCATGCTGGCCCCCGAAGCCGCGAGCGTGTCCGATGCGGGCGTCGCGCCCGAAGCCGCGAGCGTGCCCGAAGCACCCGATGCTGCTGCAACAGTCGACGGAACTGCGACCCCGCTCGCACCGCTTGCGGCCGTTGCGATGGCTGCCCCGCTTGCGCCCGCTGGCGCGGACGCCGCCATCGCGCCCGAGGCACCCATCGCGGAAGGCAACGGCGGATTGACAGGCGAGGGCGCAACGATAGGCCGCGGCGCAACGGCCGCCGCCTTGCCGGGTGGCGGCGGACGCTGCGACTCGTGCGCCATGTTCACTTTCGTCGTCTTGTTGGCATCCGCGTAGCACGCGGCGTTGTCGACGGCCTGTTGTCCCGGGCTCTGGCTGCGTCCCGGATAGGTCAACGGCTGCTGCGCAACGGATGCGCCGCTGACGACGAAAAGCGCGATTGCGGCATGGGCGAAGCGTGTCATAAGCGAGCGGACTCCCTGGCGAAGTCTTGGTCTTGTCGGCGCGGATGCGCGTCGCGAGGTACGCATGAAGCCATGACGTGCAACATGGCCATTGCGGCCAGTCAGGCCATCGCAGGCCGAAGGGTAGCTATTCCAGCATATCGCCTCACAGCGGCGCAGCACGCCAGAAGCACGCCATTCGTCGCCATTTTCCGTGCTGCAACGCGATATGGGTCATAGCATGATCAATGCAGCAGGCCAAACACGGCGACACCGTTGGTCGCGCCGACGTAGACCTTGCCGCGCGAGATCATCGGCGTGATGAATTTGTTGCCCGCGCCCCACTGGTCGCGGGTTCCCGCCTGATTGCTATTGTAGAGTTCGCTTGCGAGATTGGTCGCGTCGTACGCGTGCAGCGCGCCCGTCGTGCCGTTTTCCGCGGCCCACAGGATGGCGTTCGAGGTCCCGTTCGCCGATATCGCGGGGACGGCGCCCGGATAGGCGAAGGTCGTCGGACTCTTCGATGCAGCCGTGCTGGCAACCATCGCATTGGTGACGGGCAGCGCCTTGATGTTGTCGTTCAATGCGCCGTAGTAGACGGTGCCGTTGAAATAAGCGGGCGAGCCCCAGATGCCGCCTGCCAGCGTGCCCGTCAGCACCTGCCAGATGTTGTTCGCGCTCGCGTTGAATTTGCCCATCGCGTCGCGATCGACGACATAGATCTTGTTGTCCTTGCCCGCCGCTACCGCGAGATGCTTGATGGTGCCGTCGGCAGTCTTCTGATCGGGCAACAGCATCGCACCGCCCGAGCCGAAGTCGCCGTCTGCGTTCGCGAGCTGCACGACGTCGAGCGGCGCGAAGTAGTCGGTCACCTTGAGCGGGCTGGCCGACAGCTTCATGAACGAATTGCCGTAGTCGCTATCGACGGGGAAGCCGTTGACATCGAGCGTCGTGCCGAACGTGCCGTTGCCGTCCACCACATAGATGGACGTGCCGTCCGATGCCATGCCCGAGCCCGCCATCCACACCGATCCCTGATGGCCGTTCGGGGCGACGTTGACGACGCCTGTCTGCTGCAGCGTGTCGGCGCTATAGCTCATGATCCAGCCCGTGTAGGCGCCGCCCATGCAATGCGCCAGCCCATGAAGATGTTGCCGTTCACGAGCGTCAACGCGACGCGCTCCGTATGCAGCGAAGGATCGAACGTCAGCACACCGTTGACGCTGTTGCCGCCCGTGCCTTGCGCGGTCGCCGCGATTTCGGCCGGGCCGCCGAAGAGTTCGGCGCCGCTCGCGAGATCGAGTGCATGCAGGCGGTGATGAAGACCACCGCTTGCATCCTTCGTCATCGCGACCGCGTACAGCACGCCATTCGAGCCGCGACTGCGGTCGATGACGGGCGTCGACGTAATGCCGATTTCCGGCGTGATGTCATTGCAGCCGCGATTGTCGCTGGGTGTTTCGTTCGCGCCCGTCAGCGAGACCTTCCACAATTGCGCGTAGTTGTCGGCGTCGTACGCGTAGACGCTGTTGTGCTCCGTCACGACATAGATCACGTTGTGCGTCGTGCCGTTGATCGACAGGCTAGTGACCGACAGCGGCTGGCCGTCCACCTTGCCGTCGGCAGGCAGAAACGCGAGTTTGCCGAACGTTGCCGAATTCACGTTGGACGGTGTGAGCGTCGTCTCGGCGAGCATTTGACCGGTGCGTGCGAGATCGTTGTGATGTGTCAGCACGTCGGTGGCGACTGACGCTGTCGGTGCTGCGCTGCCGCCCGAGCCCGATGTGCCGCTGCCTGAGCCTGATCCTGTGCCGCTAGTGCCGGCGTTACTGGCGCTCGCATTGTCAGACGAGCCGTTACCGCATGCCGTGCAAAATAGCGAGAGCGTCAGTGCGACGGCGGCCTTGCTGACGCGCGAAAGCGTGCGAGCCGTATCGCTCGTCGGAGAGGCGAGGGATGCTGGCAGCTGTCGATGCATGCTCGTCTCTCCCCACGCCCCAATGAGCGTGCTCGCATGGAGGCATGCGCGTTTTCGCTGTTCTTTGCGGCGCTTGCCAGTCTCTCCATGGTAAGAACGACGGCGCAAGGTCAAGCGACATCGCTTCGTTTCTTTCCGCCAGGCAGCGGCTTTTCTCGCGATGGCCTAATGACGGCGCTCGGGAAAGCTAGTGCTGCCGATAGACTTGCGAGTCGTCGCTCGCGGGCAATGTGGCGGGACTCTCGGGTGGAGACCAGGCCTGAACGGTGGGAAGAGGCGTGTGCTGCACGGGCTTCGAGGCTGTTTTGACTGGCGTGCGTCGCGCCGCGACAATGGTCGTGGTGGCCTTTGCCGGCGGCGTCTTGCTGGCGACCTTCACCGGCTTGCGCGGACTTTGCGCGTTCGCTTGCACACAAGGAGAACGCGTGCCGCACGCGGCATTCGCCTGCTTCGTGCTGGTTCGGCGTTCCTGTTGTGCAGCCGTCGTGCTGGGAGCGCGCGTGGGAGCGACGCTGGCGAGCTGCCGCGTGCGTGGTGCGGGTTGAGGCAGCGGCGGCGCAAGTGGCTTTGCCGCAAGCTGTTTCGTCTGTTTCGCCGGCGTCTTGCCTGGCGTTTTGGCTGGCGACGCGGGTGGAGACACGGGCGCCGTCTTTACCGGCAAGCTCGGCGTGCTGCTAGCGAGCGTGCTGCTGTGCGCGTTTGCGGACTGATGAGCGGCGGCGCCCGCCATGACGGCCGTATCGGTTGCGTCGCGGCTGCGCAGCGCTTCGATCTGGTCTCGCAGGGTCCGCGCGAGTTCCTGCGTGCGATCGGCGATCGTCGGTCGATCGTGACGCGGCATCGCGCGCAGTTCGTTCTGGGTGACGATGCGGCGCAAGCGGCTTTGCATCGCATCGCGTTGCGTCAGCGTAATGTACGTGCCGAATGCAATCGCGAAGCCTAGCAGCACGACAGCGGCGCCCGTGCTCAACTTCCAGTCGGGCGTACCCACTGATGTAGGCGCAGCGATACGGCGCGGCCTTGGCCTGATGCGCCTGAAAAGTGGCGGATAAGTCGGTAACGGGTCGGGCGCACCATCTGCCGCCCGGTTCGCGCTTGCATGAGGCACTGAAGCGTCGAGAGGAAATAGCAGATCGCGCGGCGGCGCAGGATGGTCTCGCTGCGCCCCAAGTTTTGTCTCCTGCGTCGTGTCGCATTGCTCGTGCGGCGGCACTGGACGCTTGCGAATCGTGTCCATGGACAGACTCCCATGCCGGCACGCGTGACGGCATCGCACATTCTTCTCGTTGGCAACCATCGTGCGTAGGACATCGCCTTTACGACGCAATGCGTCGCACGTAATCGCAATGGTCGCTATGCAATATGAGTCAGCTTTCGCGAGAGGTCAATAAAACTCGGCTATTCGGTTGAAAAAAGCCGGTGTGCGTGTATGTGAAGCGCGACAAATGGATTGGATTTCGCGAATTGGGCAAGCAAATCGCCAATCGCAACTGATTCAGACGATTCGGAAAATCGCCAGAAAAGAATTCATTGTGCGATGCGCGCCTTTTGAAAATAGAAAATAAATCGGCAAAAAACCATCTAGCTGTTTTGCGCCATTCATATATCCCTATTTAAAGGTCATTGAAAGATCACGCAATTTTGACCTGTGAAACGTGCGTCACGTGCAAGTTTAATGCGGTGCTTATCATCGTGCGAATGTAATCGCATAAAATGCATGCGATAAATCTTCATACGTTACAAAAAGTTACCCCGTTTCAGCAGACGTAAGCATTTTCGTTCGGTACGATTCGGCCTTGCAAAAAGAGTCTGGATAGTGGGATGTTTTTGTGTGAAGGCTGGAAAGGCCGCCACACGGTGCTCCCCGGTTTAAAGCTGATTAATGGTCGCGTATATCGCGTTATTAATCAGACATTATCCCGATCTGCTTTGCAGTTACATCTGGTTGCAATCGGTTGAGCACGGCCTCACTCGCACTGAAAAAGCTGCGGGCATGCAGGAAACGCGCTGCTCCAAATTACCGGCACCCCGGGCGCACCGGCAGTCGACGCAGTAAGAACGACTCCGCGTGCAAGACAGCCAACCCAGAAATCCAGCGTACGCGTGCGGGCATTTTTGCCAGGCGTTTTCGGACGGATTTCGATTGCCCATTCGTACTTCCATGAAAGCCAATTTACTTCTTGTTTCGTCATCGATAGCGGTCCTTCTCGCGGGCTGTGGTGGTGGCGGCGGCAGCGACCCGGTCGGCGCATCGGCCAATAGCGGTTCTCAAACGTCCGCGATGTCCGCCGCCAATGCGACGGCCAACGGCAACACCACGGGCAACATCAGTTGCGTATCGCCTTCGACGGCGAGCGCGTCGGCAGGTGGCCCGCTGATTTCCGCCGATACGGCGAGCAGCGACGGCACGCGCATGTTTGCGTCGGGCGCGAGTTTCCCGCTTGTGTTCACGACGAACGCGAGCAACGCCGACACGCTGAACTGGTCGATCAACGATACGACGGGCCGCGTCGCGGCTAGTGGCAGCTTCGCGGTGCCGGGTGGCGCAGCGACGACGACCCTGACCTGCAATTCGACACTCGCGGGCTACTTCGCGGTGGCCGCCAGCCTGAAGGCGGGCGGTGGCGCGTTGCCGCAAGCCGGCACGCGTCCCACGGGCATCGCCACGTTCGGCGTGATTCCGAACCTGAGTGGCATCGTGCCCGCCGTGACGTACACGAAGCAGGAGCAGCACCGCTTCGGCATGCAGGGTGAAAACGATCGCGCAGCGGTGCTCGCTGGCCTCGGCATCACGCAGACGATCGACGACCGCCAGATGTCGGTGATGGAGCCGAATGGCGCGAACACCTTCAATCCGTCGGCGAACAATCTCGACTCGTTCTATACGTCGGGCAACGTGATGCGCCTGATCCGTCTGGATGGCACGCCCGGATGGGCGTCGAAGTCGGGTGGCGTCGAGGATTTCACGACCTTGCCGAAGGACATGTCGTACCTGCAGAACTACATGAGCCGCGTCGGCACCGAGTCGAACGCGATTCGCCTCAAGTACTTCCCGACGCAGTCGGCGAACTACTATCAGGTGACGTGGGAGCCGAATCAGTTCTGGACGGATACGGATGCCAATTTCGTGTCGCTGTACCAGTCGGTCTATCAGGGCATTCACTCGACCGATCCGGGCGCTGTCGTGATGGGTCCGGCGGACGCGTTCCCGAGCCTCACGAACAACCGTCTGCAACGCATTGCTTCGCTGGGTTACGGCAAGTACATCGATGGCGTGGCGACGCACGGCTACTACGATGCGGGCACGTCGCCTTCGCATCCGCCTGAGCGTCTCGCAACCGACCCCGTCGCCGCGAATGCAGCCAACGCGCTCAACAACTCGATGCGCACGCTGCGCACGACAATGCTGAACCAATACCGCTCGGGCATGAAGCTGTATCAGACGGAAGTGGGTATCAGCTATGACCTCGGTTCGCAGTACGGTCCCAACTATCCGACGGGTAATGTGCTGTTCGCGCAGGGCGCCGTCGTCGCGCGTACGCACATCATCCTGCTCGGCGAAGGCGCGGACGTTTCGTACGTGTTCTACGGTGCGGACTATCCGGGCGAAGTGGGCTATGGCACGTTCTTCGATCTGTCGAACGCGCAAGGCTCGTTCGGTGCGAGCAATATCAGCCCGAAGCCGGCCGCCATGGTCGTGAGTGCGATGTCGCGCATTCTGGATGGCACGAATACGCTTGGCCCTGTGAAGAACACGCCGTCGGGTGTCTATGCTTATTCGTTCCAGCAGGTCAACAATGGATCGGTGATCACCGCCTTGTGGACCCACAACAACGATGCGTGGAGTGCAGGCGCGGGCTTCAGCTCGACGTATAGCGCGGCCTACAGCCTTGCAGTCGATGCGCCGGGCACGAGCGGCACGGTCAAGGTGCTCGACATGATGGGCAACCCGATGACGCTGAACTACACGAACGGCACGCTGAAGCTGAATCTGACGGAAGCGCCCGTTTATGTGGTGTCGAAGAATGCGAGCGTCGCGAAGAGCAACGTGAACCCGCCGCCGGGTTACGTCGGTTCTTGAGTGAAGCGGCGCATGCGGGTAGCGGACTTGACGCTCCCCGCCGAGCCGGTAGTACTTTTGAGAAAAGCGCGCGGGTGTTCCGCGCGCTTTTTCGTTTCTGTGATTTGCGTTGTGTCCGGCGCAGGAATCTTCTCTGCAAAAGTGTGCTAAGCCTTTGATTGAATAGGCGAGTACATTGCAATTGCGAATAGATGCGCGTGCCTAAGAAAGTGGCATCGCAAACTTTTCGTAGATCGTGCGAAATAAGTGCTTGACAGTCCCCTGGGGGTTACGCATAATTCGGCCTCTCCAAACGACGGAGACGCAAGAAAGCAGCAGGAAACAGCGGCTTTTTAGCGAATGTTCTTTAACAATCAACAGCCGATAAGTGTGGGTGCTCGATGGCGGCGCGCGGTGATCTTCGGGTCACTGAATAGCGAAAGTAATCGAGTCTCACACGGAAGTAATTGAGGAAGGTTCGACGGATTGAGAAATTCGACCGAATCAT
>NZ_JAWRXV010001478.1:0-244 GCF_046534875.1 Paraburkholderia sp. SIMBA_054
TTCTTCGATTTTCCCATGAACCATTCATAACCGAAGCAACGGTCGACGCGGATACACCAGCGCGCTCCGATATATCGTAAATGGTTACTTTCCGGGGGATGCTCATCAGGCCTGCTTTGCGTCTGGGTCGGGTCCCGATCTTAGCGGTGCGATAGCGTTTGCTGCAAGTAGGGGAAGGCGTAATCCAATCTATTCCTCTGTCATTTTCCTCTTGACCAGATGCAGGATGTTGAGCGATGGTTAT
>NZ_JAWRXV010001479.1:0-244 GCF_046534875.1 Paraburkholderia sp. SIMBA_054
GCAAGCGATCTTGCTTGCCATAAGCAATGAAGAACTTTTCCAGCGGTATGGTGCGGCGCTCCGCCCCTTTGCGAAGCGTCAGCCTGGCATTGAGCGCAATTAGCGGCGGTGGCGTATCGCCAATCGGTGAGCCATTGGCGATGTTACCGCCGATGGTTCCCATATTACGCACCTGTTCACCGCCAATGCGGTTGATAAGCTGGCCGAGCTGCGGAATGCGCTTGGCAAGAAATCCGAATGCTTC
>NZ_JAWRXV010001480.1:0-244 GCF_046534875.1 Paraburkholderia sp. SIMBA_054
CCTGCGTCTCGACCAATTTCGTCACGAACAGTTAGCACAGCGCAAACATCACTGCCATCGACGCCGCTATGAAAGCGATCGGAAACCAGTACTACATACTACAGGTTAGAGCGCGAGCAGAATTGATGCGATGCTTTATGCATCGACGGATGCCAGTATAGTAATCAATGCAACTAAACGCCACAATACTGTCGACAATGAGCGTTACCATATCAAAATCTCTGTTGCATTTTCTCTCGGCTCT
>NZ_JAWRXV010001481.1:0-244 GCF_046534875.1 Paraburkholderia sp. SIMBA_054
GTTACGATGGAAACGGCTTCAATGCCGTTTTTCAGCCGCGCCTCACGAATGGCCATGTCCTTGTAGCTGGAGTAGATGCGGTCTTCGGCCAGCCCCAGTTCACGCCCCGAGGCCTGCGCCTTTTCCGCTGATGACGATAAAGCGCCTGCCACCAGTTCGAACCGGTTGTCGAGCCGCGCCGCCATACGGTGAACGCCGCCGATAAACGCGCCAGCCCCACCGCCCACCATGCCGAGGCGGATAC
>NZ_JAWRXV010001482.1:0-244 GCF_046534875.1 Paraburkholderia sp. SIMBA_054
CCCTGGCCGAGCGGACCCGTGGTGGTCTCGACGCCCGTCGTCATCCGGTACTCGGGGTGGCCCGGCGTCTTGCTGTCGATCTGACGAAAACGTTCGATGTCCTCGAGCCACACCGCGGGACCGCCGGTCGGTTTGCCTTCTTCGTCGACGGCCTTCACGTTCGCGAGATGCAGCAGCGAATACAGCAGCATCGACGCATGCCCGACCGACAGCACGAAGCGGTCGCGGTTCGGCCACAGCGGCT
>NZ_JAWRXV010001483.1:0-244 GCF_046534875.1 Paraburkholderia sp. SIMBA_054
GTCGCCGGCGAACATCGCCGAGCGGTCCATCAGCGGGATGGTGTCGTTGCTGGCCAGGTGCGGGAGCAGTGCGGCCAGGGTGGCGGTGGCCGCGGCATCGGCGCGGCTACGCTGCGCCGGGGTGGCATTCGCCCGGGCAGGCGAGGCATCGGCCGCGGGGGCGATGTCCTGGGACGGGGCTACGGCCTTGTCAGCTGTCTGGGCCAACACCGGAGCGGCGGCCATGCAGAGCACCGAGGCGCAG
>NZ_JAWRXV010000234.1:0-490 GCF_046534875.1 Paraburkholderia sp. SIMBA_054
GATGGGTGTTGCGTTCAGCAGTTGCACCGTGCCGGCCGCGGGAACGCTGACGTTCAAGATCGGCGATGACGAAATCGAAGTAGGCGTGGGCATTCACGGCGAACCGGGCCGGCGCCGCGCAAAGTTCGCAGGCGCCGACGCGATTGCGGGAGAACTGCTCAAAGCGATCGTCGACGATCTCGCGCCTCAACCCGGCGCTGAATTGCTGGTGCTCATCAACGGCCTCGGCGGAACACCGCTAGGCGAGCTTTACCTGCTCTTCAACTCGACGCGCGCATGGCTTGAGCAACGCGACCTGAAGGTTGGCCGGGCCCAGGTGGGTGCGCTGACGACTTCGCTCGAGATGGCGGGCGCGTCGATTACGCTATGTATGCTGGACGACGAAATGACACGCCACTGGGACAGCCCGGTCCATACGCCGTCGTTGCGTTGGGGGATGTAGGGCGCGCTGAGTGCGAGAATGGTTTCGGTGCGGGCTTTCCTTCTCAAC
>NZ_JAWRXV010001484.1:0-244 GCF_046534875.1 Paraburkholderia sp. SIMBA_054
CGCGTCCGACAAGCGCGTAACCCACGGCGACCGCTCGCGCTTCCGAGAGTTGCTGGTTGTATTCGAGCGTGCCGACATTGTCCGTATAACCTTCGACGATGATCGGCTTCTTGCTGCGCTTGAGCAGCACCGCGGACCGGTCGACCACCGCGCTCGCATCGCCGCGCACTTCCGATTTGTTGAAATCGAACAGCGCTTTCTCGGGCAGCTTCACGGCGACGCCATCCGCGACCGGTGCAACCTC
>NZ_JAWRXV010001485.1:0-243 GCF_046534875.1 Paraburkholderia sp. SIMBA_054
CCATTCTCAACATCTACCGCAAATACTACGGCGCGCGGATGACCGCTTTCATGCTTGTCACGTTTTACGCTGCCATGGTCGCCGCCAGCCTTGTTGTCGAAGTCATATTTGCGGTGGCAGGATGGATTCCCGCACGGCCGAAAACCGGCTCGGCTGCGCATACAGCCAGCCAGTCCATCACCTTCAACTACACGTCGATTCTCGACATCGCATTCGGGCTTGTGTGTATAGCGCTCTTCACCG
>NZ_JAWRXV010001486.1:0-243 GCF_046534875.1 Paraburkholderia sp. SIMBA_054
CAAAAGAAAGCGGCTAACACCGCCAACATTTCTTCTTGCCTGAGGGCCCCCAACCGGTCCCACGCTTCACACGGCAACGTCCTTGTTCGCGTTCGTTGCCAACGCTTTGAATACACGCCTCACCCACTTCAAACACCCGCACAAGGGCAAGCGGCAGCGAATGGCATGTGCCGCCCAGGTGGCAAACTGTGTGTAGGTTGTCGCGTCGTACACGTTAGCGCTCTTACATGGTGGGACGCGTGC
>NZ_JAWRXV010001487.1:0-243 GCF_046534875.1 Paraburkholderia sp. SIMBA_054
GCCGGCGAGTGGATCCTGCCGTCCACCGGCGAACTCACCCCGGCCACCATCGCCGCGGTGATCGGCCGCCGCATCCAGCGCTTCTTCAGTACCGACTCGATCGAGCAGCGGCTGCGCTGGATGGACGCCAAGGAGGCGGAGATGGCCATGCCGCGCGCGCAGTTCCCGCGCGTGCCGCATTACTGCTCCGGCTGTCCGCACAATACCTCCACCGTGGTGCCGGAAGGCTCGCGCGCGATGGGC
>NZ_JAWRXV010001488.1:0-243 GCF_046534875.1 Paraburkholderia sp. SIMBA_054
GGCAATTGTTCACCGCGCTCGTGGCTACCACGATCATTTCGCGCTCGCCTTTGGTGAGGCCGCCTTCCTTCAGCATTAACGCGTCGTGGTACGCAAAGAACGCGCGAAACTCATCCGGCCGATGCGCGAGCGTCAGAAATACATTCGGCACGAAACCGGCTTTCTGCTGCACTTCGAGAATGCGCGCACGGATGTCGTCGGGCCATTCGCTGGGATCGGGCACGGGGTAGCGGCTGATCGGCT
>NZ_JAWRXV010001489.1:0-243 GCF_046534875.1 Paraburkholderia sp. SIMBA_054
CGTGCCGTCCTTGCCGGCGTTTCTGACGCGCTACCCGGACATCGAACTGACGATCGGCGAAGACGACCGGCTGGTCGATCTGGTGCGCGAGGGCGTCGACTGCGTGCTGCGCGCGGGCAACCTGCAGGATTCGTCGATGGTCGGACGGCGCGTCGCGCAACTGCCGCAAGTCACGGTAGCGAGCCCGGCCTATCTGGAAAAATACGGCGAGCCCGCGGACCCGTCGGCGCTCGCCGCGCACCG
>NZ_JAWRXV010001490.1:0-243 GCF_046534875.1 Paraburkholderia sp. SIMBA_054
GCGGTCGCGACGCCCGCCGCGAAATGTAGTGCGTTGGCGGGTACGACCGTTCCCGCCGGCTCGATCGGATTGCCGACAACGGGTGCCACTATCGTATCCGCGACGCTCGTTGCAGCTACCGATTCCGGCAACAGCAACGGCGAGTACTGCAAGGTTCTCGGAGCCATTCATCCGGTGGATTTCAATGCGCCGGATATTCGAGTGGAGGCGGATCTACCGACTAACTTCAACGGCAAAGTCGTC
>NZ_JAWRXV010001491.1:0-243 GCF_046534875.1 Paraburkholderia sp. SIMBA_054
CGGATAGCGGACCGCAGGCAAGCGCACAGCGCTCTTCCCTCGTCGCCTTTTCCGTGCGCGTTGCGAGCGCTGCTATTGCTCTCCTGTCTCAGGTTATTCTCGCCCGTTGGATGGGGGAATTCGAGTACGGCATCTTCGTCCTCGTCTGGCTGACCATGATAATTATCGGCGATCTGGCCTGTTTCGGACTGCACACCACGATTATCCGCTTCGTACCGGAATATATGCAGCGTCAGATGTTCG
>NZ_JAWRXV010001492.1:0-243 GCF_046534875.1 Paraburkholderia sp. SIMBA_054
TATTGTACAAATAAAAGAGACCACTTATTGTGGTCTCTATAGTGAATCTCTTTAGAGGATCTCTTTAGAAAAAAACGACTCGGTAAATAGTCATATTTTTGTCTTATTTTCATCCTCAATCTTTTGAATACATGTTTCTATTAATTCCTCAAATAACTTGTTTCTTCTCCGACCTTTGTGTTTTTCAAAAATAAATAAAGCTATTGCTACTAAGATAAAACACAAAAGGAAAATATTCCCTAT
>NZ_JAWRXV010001493.1:0-243 GCF_046534875.1 Paraburkholderia sp. SIMBA_054
CCCACTGCATGAATCAATGTTTGTAGACACGATTATCGCGCTGCAGGGGCTAGATTTTACAATTCCTGCTGTTGACCGGACCGCGAACAAGACCGGGCGACAAATGCGCGTCTACTATCGCATAGATCCAAACGGTATTACCTTCAGTGTTGAGGGCGATTATGCGGTCTATGTACGTTACATGGTTTATGCGACCAGCACGCAGGCGCAAACCTCTGGCGGATCTGCTGTCATGCGCAGCCT
>NZ_JAWRXV010001494.1:0-243 GCF_046534875.1 Paraburkholderia sp. SIMBA_054
GCCAGGCCTTCACGGCCTTGTCGTAGCTCCAGGTGTTCGGCGGATACGGATTCACGGCCGCCGTCGCCGTATTGTCGAACACGGTCTTCAGATACGTGCCGCGGTCGAACGCCATGTTCAGCGCGGCGCGCACCTTCTGATTGTCGAGCGGCTTCTTCTGCGTGTTCAACGCGACGAACGCCGTCATGAACGCGGGCGTCTGCACGATGGCGAGCGACTTGTCGTTCTTCGCATCCGCGAGAT
>NZ_JAWRXV010001495.1:0-243 GCF_046534875.1 Paraburkholderia sp. SIMBA_054
GTGTAGAGACCGGCTCCATATCGGCACCGGCGGGATCGAGGAAGTTCACCGCCGTCACATTGATGACGTCACCACGATCCGCATTGAGGCCGGCAGCAGTTGCAACGAGGTCGCGAATCTTGGTGATCTGCTGATCGACGAAATTGGCTGGCGGCGGCGTGGTGCCCGCAGTTTCCAGAAGACGCGCCTGATCGATAACCCCGGCAATGGACAACCGCTTGACGGTATAACCGTCGCTGACGG
>NZ_JAWRXV010001496.1:0-243 GCF_046534875.1 Paraburkholderia sp. SIMBA_054
GGTTTGCGCGGCCCACAGCAGATAGCCGCCGGTGCTGTGCTGAACGCCCTTGGGCTTGCCCGTCGAACCGGACGTGTAGAGGATGAAAAGCGGATGTTCCGCGCCGACCCACTCGGGCGCGCATTGATCGGACTCGGCTTGCATGAGTTCATGCATCCACAGATCGCGGGCTTCGTCCCACGCGATCTTGCCGCCCGTGCGCTTGTAGACGATCACGCTCTTCACCGCGTCGCAACCGCCCAT
>NZ_JAWRXV010001497.1:0-243 GCF_046534875.1 Paraburkholderia sp. SIMBA_054
GGGTAATGGCTTATTTAGCCATCATTCGAAGAGGCGGCAAGGGAGGGCAAGTTTGAATTTGCGGGCACTTTTCCTTATACTGAATAGAGTAGCGAAACACCAAATCCACTTGGACAGAAAAGGATGATCTCGATGATACATAATAATTGGCTGGAAAAAGAAACCGTCCGCACCGTAACCTGTAAGCATACCGATGCCGCCAAATTCTTGGTGTCGAATGTGCTGACAGTAGGACAGCAATAT
>NZ_JAWRXV010001498.1:0-243 GCF_046534875.1 Paraburkholderia sp. SIMBA_054
CGGCGAGCCGCGTCATGGCGCTGCGGGCCGCGCCCGGAATCGCCCGACGATGAGTTGCCCGCCCGAACTTAAAGTAAAACTTCAATTTCGGCGCTAAGTTTTGGATTCGGCTGAACAATTGCTGTCGACCCTGCACGCCTGTGGATAACTTTGTTGAGAACTTCGCTCCAACGGCCCGCAAACCGCGCCGCAGCGGCCTTCTGTGGGATTCCGCACATTTCTCGCGGAAGCCGCGAAACCCTT
>NZ_JAWRXV010001499.1:0-243 GCF_046534875.1 Paraburkholderia sp. SIMBA_054
TGGAGCACAACAGCATGACAATCGCGAAGCCACCCACCGTGTCAATTGAAGGGATTGTTCCCGTGATGCTGACGCCGTTCGACGACTCGGGCGCGATCGACTACGCCGGCCTTGAACGTCTGATCGAATGGTATCTCGCGCAGGGATCGGACGCGCTGTTTGCGGTCGCGCAGTCGCGCGAGATGCAGTTTCTTAGGCTCGCCGAGCGCGGCGCGCTCGGGCGGTTCGTCGTCGAGAAGGTCG
>NZ_JAWRXV010001500.1:0-243 GCF_046534875.1 Paraburkholderia sp. SIMBA_054
TGCGCACAAACTACGGCGCCCTACTGCATCGCCGAGCGGGCGCGCTCCAGCAGCAACTCGCGCTCTCGCACATTGCGCGTCATCGCCGCGGCGCGTTCGAACTCCGCGCGCGCTTCGTCCAGGCGGCCGAGTTTCGCGAGCAGATCGCCGCGCACACTCGGCAGCCAGTGATAGTTCGCGAGCGTGGCATCGGCGGCAAGTGCATCGACTATATCGAGGCCGGCCGCCGGCCCGAACGCCATG
>NZ_JAWRXV010000235.1:0-485 GCF_046534875.1 Paraburkholderia sp. SIMBA_054
GTGAAGGGCTGGGACCGGCGCAACCAGTTCTACTTCCAGATGCTGCAAAGCCTCGCGGCGTTCTACGATTTCGACATCGACACCGCCGTCGAAGACCTGCCGGAAAAGGTCCGCAAGATCCTGCTGTTCGGCTCGGGCAAGCAGGAAATTCCGTTCTCGTACATCAACGAGCGCGGGCGCGCATCGGTCCGCGAGCATGTGTTCGAAGGCATCATTCCGAATCTCGAACGGCGTTACCGCGAAACCGATTCGGCCGCGGTGCGCGAGGAACTCGCCAAGTACCAGAACAATCAGCCGTGCCCCGCGTGCGCGGGCACGCGGCTGCGCCGCGAAGCGCGCTTCGTGCGGATCGGCGCGGACGGCGACGCGCGCGGCATCTACGAAATCAGCGGCTGGCCGTTGCGCGATGCGCTCGGCTACTTCCAGACGCTGCGCCTCGAAGGCTCGAAGCGCGAGATCGCCGACAAGGTCATCAAGGAAATCGT
>NZ_JAWRXV010001501.1:0-243 GCF_046534875.1 Paraburkholderia sp. SIMBA_054
CGCGGCACTGGAGGCACGCCACGACGCGCTGCGTCTGCGCTTCGTAAAAGAGGCCGGGGAGTGGAAGCAGATCGCGGTGACGGAAGCGACGAAGGATTCGCAAACCGCCATCGTCCGCCACGAAAAACTCTCGTCGCTCGCAGACCTCGCAGCCGCCTGCAACAACATCCAGTCGAGCCTCGACATCGAGCGCGGCCCAATCTGGCGCGTCGGCCACTTCGAAACTCAAGACGAAACCCGTCT
>NZ_JAWRXV010001502.1:0-243 GCF_046534875.1 Paraburkholderia sp. SIMBA_054
GCCTGGATTTCCGCTGAAACGGCTTTCGATTGAGGAGGATGGAATGACGACTGCTGACACAGCAACCGACGAACTTCACTTTCAGATCAATGATATTCTGCGCGGCGGCGTTGATCCGCATGTGCATAGCGGACCGTCGATCGCTCCACGGGCTCTTGATCATCTCGAACTGGCGCGTCAGTTGTCGGAGGCGGGCTTCATCGCAGCTGTTACCAAGGACCACGATTATTCCGGCGTCGTGGC
>NZ_JAWRXV010001503.1:0-243 GCF_046534875.1 Paraburkholderia sp. SIMBA_054
GAGCGCCATCAACACGACCAGCAATCCAAGGATCACCATCACCACGAAAATCGCGTGCCAGCCAAAGAACTCCATGGTAAAACCGCCGAGCGTCGGCGAAATTGCAGGCCCAATCGCAATCACGATACCAATGAGATTCATCACGCGCGCCGAGGCTTCATGGGTGAAAAGATCGCGCACGATGGCGCGGGAAACCGTTACACCAACGGCAGAACCGATTCCTTGCAGAAAGCGTGCGGCCAG
>NZ_JAWRXV010001504.1:0-243 GCF_046534875.1 Paraburkholderia sp. SIMBA_054
CCGAAGAGGGCGTCGAAGCGGCCGTCAGGCTGCTGCCCGACGCGGTTGTATGCGACCTCGAACTTCCCGCCATGGACGGCTTCTACCTGATCCAGCGTCTGCGTGATCACGAGATTCGCGGAGATCATGCGCCGTCGGTGGCGGTTGCCTTGACCGGCCATACGGATGACGCTTACCGTCTGCGAAGTATCGGCGAGGGTTTCCAGCATTTCATGACGAAACCTGCGTTGCCGGAAGATCTGG
>NZ_JAWRXV010001505.1:0-243 GCF_046534875.1 Paraburkholderia sp. SIMBA_054
TATTGCCGTGCTGCTGTTTATCGTCGGGTTGCTGTGTATCAGTTTCCCGTTCGTCTCTGGCGATATTTTAAGCACAGTAGTGGGTGCATTATTAATCTGCTCGGGTATTGCGCTTATTGTCGGGTTATTCAGCAACCGCAGTCATAATTTCTGGCCGGTATTATCCGGTTTCCTCGTCGCAGTCGCCTATTTATTGATCGGCTATTTCTTCATCCGCGCACCGGAGCTGGGCATTTTTGCCAT
>NZ_JAWRXV010001506.1:0-243 GCF_046534875.1 Paraburkholderia sp. SIMBA_054
GGCAATTTGCGGCCTCCGACATGAGCGCAGCTAGTCGATCATATGGCTTTTCGATCGCTTGCGGATCTTCGTCGAAAGCGTCCAGAATCAGGACCGTGTTTCTTTTATCTTTGATGGACGCAATCTGATTCATTGCATCTGGCCGACCGAGAGGCACAATTGCCACACGACGTCGCCGCTTCGGACGTTTCCTCATTTCCTCTGCATAAAAATTCAAGCAGAACGTTGTTTTGCCCATGCCAG
>NZ_JAWRXV010001507.1:0-243 GCF_046534875.1 Paraburkholderia sp. SIMBA_054
GATGTGGCGGAACGTTGTTCATTACCACCGCAGTAATGCCCCCAATATCAACCCCCATTTCCATGGTGGTGGAACAGTTGAGAACATTTAGTTGCCCGTTCTTGAACATCTTTTCATAGCTTTGCAGGCGTTCTGACGACTGCTGGGCAGAGTGCTCGGCAGTGCGATAGTAGAAACCGCCTTCCACTACACGATCGTTGATGTCTGTCCAGACGTTTTCCGACCGCAATTGTGCGATCAGCG
>NZ_JAWRXV010001508.1:0-243 GCF_046534875.1 Paraburkholderia sp. SIMBA_054
CCGGACGTTGTCACTGAACTGGCCTGGTGGGCAAACAATATTGGCGTGACGGGCGGCGCGTTTGACAGCTATCTGCTGCTACGTGGGTTGCGAACGCTGGTGCCGCGTATGGAGCTGGCGCAGCGCAACGCGCAGGCGATTGTGAAATACCTGCAAACCCAGCCGTTGGTGAAAAAACTGTATCACCCGTCGTTGCCGGAAAATCAGGGGCATGAAATTGCCGCGCGCCAGCAAAAAGGCTTT
>NZ_JAWRXV010001509.1:0-243 GCF_046534875.1 Paraburkholderia sp. SIMBA_054
GTCTATTAAAGAAGTTAAACAAGAGTCACGTGCAGAAGAACAGCATGAAGGTGTAGCTTTAACGAAGATAGAGAAAGCTATTGCTCTTGGGATAATCTTTAATGCTATTGATAATAAAGAACTAGAAGGACATGTAAGCAAAGAAAAAATAACGGATGTACTTAAAGTGTTTGAAGACCTACAAAAACTTACAGAACCAGAAGAAGAAAAAGAAGCTCATATAAATATAATTAATAAACTAAT
>NZ_JAWRXV010001510.1:0-243 GCF_046534875.1 Paraburkholderia sp. SIMBA_054
CCGCACGCGCCCGCCGGCACGCCGTGGCAGGCGTGGTCGCTCGGCGAATTGCTGCGCGTCGAGCATTTGCTTGCCGGGTTGGATCGCCACATCGCGTAAACCGCGCTACGATGTGTGTCCCACCGCCAAGCCCGACGCAAGGAAGCTGTCATGCCACCGCTGCGCGCTGCGAATCTGTTCGCCACTGTTGAAGGTTCACGTCTGCATTCGGCGGATTGTGCCCACTGGCAGCGCTGGGGCCCT
>NZ_JAWRXV010001511.1:0-243 GCF_046534875.1 Paraburkholderia sp. SIMBA_054
GGGCTGTGCGTGGTACGTAACGGCCAGGTACAAAGTCATCTGCCGTTACCCATTGCCGGGCTGATGAGCACCGACACGGCGCAGTCGCTGGCGGAACAAATTGACGCCTTGAAAGCCGCCGCCCGTGAATGCGGTCCGTTACCCGATGAGCCGTTTATTCAGATGGCGTTTCTTTCTCTGCCAGTGATCCCCGCGCTAAAACTAACCAGTCAGGGGCTATTTGATGGCGAGAAGTTTGCCTTC
>NZ_JAWRXV010001512.1:0-243 GCF_046534875.1 Paraburkholderia sp. SIMBA_054
CTTATGATCGTTTCCACGACGTTTGGGAAGCAGCCACAGCAACGGCCGCGTTTGGACATGACATTATAGACGGTGCCAGGAACGATAAGTTGCCAGCAATCCTGATCGAGAAGCTCAATAACAACTGCTTCAATGTCTTTATCGGTAATAACGTTACAGCTGCAGACTAGCATGAGGAAGTATCTCCCATGCCCGCAAAGCAGAAATCAGACGCAAAAAGCGTCGACTGGAGAGACTTTACCG
>NZ_JAWRXV010001513.1:0-243 GCF_046534875.1 Paraburkholderia sp. SIMBA_054
CTGATGTTTACAAAGAATGCATATGGTGAAAGCTTTCGCTCATTTTACACGTTCTATCTTATGGACAAATTCGGATTGTCCATTCCTTCTGCCCAGATGATGCTTTTTATCTTTCTTATGTCCTCTGCGGCAGGAGCATTGATCGGTGGCATCGTGGGAGATCGGATAGGCCGCTACAAGATCATCTGGATTTCCGTGCTGGGGCCCTTGCCACTGACATTGATGCTTCCCTATGTCGATCTT
>NZ_JAWRXV010001514.1:0-243 GCF_046534875.1 Paraburkholderia sp. SIMBA_054
GTATTTTCCGACAAGCCGGTTGGAGGAAGTGATGCTCTATCCCGTCTATATCCACAAGGACGAGCGCAGTGCATACGGCGCCATCGTGCCGGATATGCCCGGCGTGCATGCAGCAGCCGATGATCTGGAAGGAATGGCGGCCGCGGTGCAGGAAGCCGTGGAGCTGATGTACGACGGCGAGACGCTGGCGCCGCCGCGTCCCGACATCGTCGACAAGTACCGCCGCAAGAAGGAATTCCAGGG
>NZ_JAWRXV010001515.1:0-243 GCF_046534875.1 Paraburkholderia sp. SIMBA_054
CCGTTGCCGGCAAAGGTGCACGTCACGTTGTCGAAGCAAAGCGCTTCGCGCACTCTTGGCTCGCTGTTCGCGAGGGGGACACTGCAGGTTGCTGTGCTCATGGCTGAATCTCCGCCGCCCTCCTGACGAACCGGTTGTCGTAGGTCGAGGAGAGGTCGATGTGGGCCGAAGCCACTGTCGGGTCGAAAGCTGCCAGCACGTCACGCACGGTCTGGGCGCCCTTGGGGGTGATCTCTCCGTTCT
>NZ_JAWRXV010001516.1:0-243 GCF_046534875.1 Paraburkholderia sp. SIMBA_054
CCGAATCCTCCGCATTTTTGATAACCTGTACAATTTGCCCTGCATCTTGACTCTCAGCTTTTCGAATTTCAATCATCGATTACACTCCTACTCTATTAAAAACATGATAAGCCCCTTACACTTCGATATTTCCCAGGAAATAATCTAGCTATAAACTTGAATTATTCTTTGATTTCAAATTCTGCCGCTAGAACGATCTCTTCTGCTCCTTCGTTGATGTAAAAAGTTTTAACTATTCGATAT
>NZ_JAWRXV010001517.1:0-243 GCF_046534875.1 Paraburkholderia sp. SIMBA_054
GTATCTTCCTGTATATCTGCGCACCTGAAGGTGCGTAATTGACCGTAGATATCCAATGTATAACATGGAGTCCGGTCAACTGCTTCGAGCTCGGCGTCACACAGCCCAGCGAGCCAGGCGTTTGATGTACTCGTGATAAATAAGGATAGCGAATGAAAATGATGGAACACGAACTGTCTCGACGCGACATGCTGAAGGTCGCCGGTGCGGCAGCGATTGCGACCACTCTCGGGAACCATGAAG
>NZ_JAWRXV010001518.1:0-243 GCF_046534875.1 Paraburkholderia sp. SIMBA_054
TGCTGAACGTGGCCATGATTCAACCGGTTCAGACCGTAGGTTCATACCTCGTGCTGGGATTCATGTACACCTTCCTTGTACGGGTCGCGAAGCTCGACCCGACATCGGCTTTACTCACAAACGGAGCAGCGATCGTAGTGCTTTCGTTCATGATCCCGCTTGGAGGGATGTTGAGCGACCGGTTCGGACGAAAACGTATTCTCACTGTTGGAGCCGCATGGATTGCGTTTGCTGCCTACCCTG
>NZ_JAWRXV010000236.1:0-484 GCF_046534875.1 Paraburkholderia sp. SIMBA_054
TGGCCGGTTTCCGTGGCCTGCGAGGCGCTGGGTGTCAGTCCCAGCGGTTATCACGCCCGCAAGGCCCGGGACGTCGATACAGACCGTCCGCGCCGACGCATCAGCAACGATGCGCTGCTGGTCCACATCAAGGCCGTACACGCCGAATCCAAAGGCGAGTACGGCTGGCCGCGCGTGTGGAAAAAGCTGCTTGCGCAAGGCATTCGCGTGAGCAAGGACCGGGTTCAGAGGCTGATGAAGCTGCATGGTATCAAGGCGCGCACCAAGCGACGCTTCAAGGCCACGACCGACAGCAAGCACAACCTGCCGGTCGCACCGAACCTGCTGCAACGCGACTTCTCGCCGACGAAGCCCGATCAGGTCTGGACCACAGACATCACGTATTTGTGGACCGACGAGGGCTGGCTGTACCTGACGGTCATCCTGGACCTGTTTAGCCGCCAGGTGGTGGGCTGGTCGCTCAAGCCGCACATGCGCACGGAGC
>NZ_JAWRXV010001519.1:0-243 GCF_046534875.1 Paraburkholderia sp. SIMBA_054
GATGGAGAAGGGGACGCAGGTCGTTGGAGAGTTCCGCGGAGGGCTTCAGCGCGGCCAGAAACGATTGCTCGTTTTGTGGAATAGAGCGAAGACGCCCGAAGGCGTGATCATCACGCTGGCATCTCCCGCGACCGACGCGCTTGGACGCTCTGGTTTCGATGGCCATGTCGACAGGCATTGGTGGGAACGCTTCGGCAGTGCGCTGCTTTTGTCGATTGTGGGCGACGCAACCGGCTATGCCAG
>NZ_JAWRXV010001520.1:0-243 GCF_046534875.1 Paraburkholderia sp. SIMBA_054
GGAGCAACTGTCTACTCAGACGGGGTTCTCTTTCCATTCAGTCCGGTCGCGTGCCATGGCATTGAGGCGGGTGAGCAGCACGCGCATGCAGGCAGTGACGGCGACCTTGGCGCATTTGCCACGTTGGCGCAGGCGTTCGTAGCGGGCCTTGAAGTCGGCCTGCTTGCGGATGACCGACCAGCAGGCCATGTACAGCACGCGACGGATCGAGGCCCGTCCGCCGCGGATACGGCGTTTGCCGGT
>NZ_JAWRXV010001521.1:0-243 GCF_046534875.1 Paraburkholderia sp. SIMBA_054
CCGGCGCCAGCTCGGCCAGCTGCTGCTGCACGTAGCCATGGCGGGCATGCGGATGCGCGCCGTCGGGCAGGCCACGCGAATAGCATGGCACGTAGCGGAAGTTCGGATGCGCGTCGGCGAAGGCACGGAAGTCGTCGCCGTACAGGAGTTCCTCGTCGTTGCGCGCGCCCTGCAGCAGCACCACCTCGATCCCGCGCTCGGCGATGGCCTGGGCCAGCAGCGGCAGCATCGCGCGGTACGGGG
>NZ_JAWRXV010001522.1:0-243 GCF_046534875.1 Paraburkholderia sp. SIMBA_054
GTGCGAACGACATCTTCCAGTTCGCCGAAAACACCGCGAATCTCACGGCGCTCGGCGCCGCGCTGCAGACGCAGTTCCCGTTGCTCGTGCAGGCAGGCAAGCTGCCGAATACGCAGGCGGGCCAGGTTGCGGTCATCGTCGGCTATCTGCAGCCGTTGTCCAATCCCCAGGTTGCTCAGGCTGCCAGCCAGCTCGCCGCGCAAGTCAAGACCATCGTCAACGCGGGCGCGACGCACGTCGTGG
>NZ_JAWRXV010001523.1:0-243 GCF_046534875.1 Paraburkholderia sp. SIMBA_054
GCCTTGACGTGGCGCAGGCCTGGCTGCAGTAGCACTCGAGGCCTTCGCTCCCCTGAATTTCGACCTCGGGTTCGTCGCCGGCATAGTTAACACGGTTCCATTCCCGCGATATCGAGAACGAGGCTGAGCGGAATCTCTGTTTGCAGGTGAAGCGTAAGCGGCTCGGCCTGACCGTTTCCCGATGCTGATTTTTCCAACGCATGATGGGCGCGTTTAGATTGACGGAGCCAGTCAGCCATGTCG
>NZ_JAWRXV010001524.1:0-243 GCF_046534875.1 Paraburkholderia sp. SIMBA_054
CCGAAACATAGCACGGGCGTGAGCGTGCCGCTTCTGCTTTGTTGAATCGGTTTCACATCGGCGATATTCACAATGCAATAAACAATAAGCGCCGCGCAATGCAAAGAAGTACATGCTGGCTGCAAGCAGAATTGTTTGAATGCTAGAATTGGTTTCATACGCTGAAGATGCTTCGGGATACCGCCCATGCGGTGTGCGATTCGAGCAGTAGCGGCGAATTCCCCTTAAATCCGAGACTTGCTG
>NZ_JAWRXV010001525.1:0-243 GCF_046534875.1 Paraburkholderia sp. SIMBA_054
AGCAAGGTGGAAGGCGCCGGGAATTACTACGAGCCGACCGTGCTCGCGGATGTCGCCCCCGGCATGGCTGCTTTCGACGAAGAAACCTTTGGCCCGGTCGCCGCAATCACCGTTGCCGACGACGCCGAGCACGCTATCGAACTTGCCAACACGAGCGACTACGGTCTCGGCGGCAGCCTGTGGACGAGCGACGTCGCCCGTGCGCAGCGAATCGCGCGCCGGCTCGAAACGGGCGGCGTCTTT
>NZ_JAWRXV010000237.1:0-483 GCF_046534875.1 Paraburkholderia sp. SIMBA_054
GCGTAATGAGCACGTCCCTGACTAAGGCACTCGCAGCGGCCCGGCAACGCGGAAGAGATCGCGCGATTGCTGTGTTCAACCAGCCGGATAACCTCCGACTCGAGGACGCGGCCGCTTATGCATACATCGAACCGGCGATTATCGATGCAGCCAGGGAGCGCGGCGAAGTCTACGCGCTCGTATCTCCAACGCGTCCGCGCGAGCTCCGATATCCCCGCTGGCAATTTGACGCACCGGCTGGCCGTCTCGCTGCGGCTCTTCGGCCGTTTGTCCATGCCCGCAAGAACTGTTTTGTCATTCATCATTTCATGCTGCACGTGCAGACTACCGCGTCAGGTCCCACTTCGATGCAGATCATTCTCGACACCAACGCGAACATTGATGCGTTGATTCAGCTGGCAATAGGTTACATGCATGCTGATCAGGGAGCGTCTTGAGCCGATTCATCTTGACGAACGCTTTACGATGCGGACGCATGACGCA
>NZ_JAWRXV010001526.1:0-242 GCF_046534875.1 Paraburkholderia sp. SIMBA_054
CGCGCGATGTACCATTCGCCGTCGTTCGTGCAGACTTCCCGCTCGGTCGTCTTGAGCGACTCGAACGCCGCTGTTGCATCTGCGGTCAGTTCGGGATAATTCAGGCGATGGGTGAGGTCCAGCAGCGGACGGCCGACGTCCGTCGCGATCAGCTTGAAGATGCCGACCGCAGGTTCAGTGAAACGCTTGATGCGCATCTGCCGGTCGACGAAGATGGTCGCGATCCCCGTCGAAGCGATCAG
>NZ_JAWRXV010001527.1:0-242 GCF_046534875.1 Paraburkholderia sp. SIMBA_054
GTCGGCGCTTCTTCAGCAAGCGCGCCGTTCGGCGTCAAGCCGTATTCACGGGCGCTTCTCGCGTTCGTCAGCGTGCCGGCGCTGCGCCCCGCGTCGATGAGCGCGACCCGCTCACGCAGATAACCGTCTTCGTTGAAGGCCGGCGCGATGCGCAGCTCCAGTTCCTCGGCTATCGAGACGCGCGGGTCCAGCGCGACTTCGCCCACGTGCAGCTTGTACAACTCGCTGCGCGAACTGGCCTG
>NZ_JAWRXV010001528.1:0-242 GCF_046534875.1 Paraburkholderia sp. SIMBA_054
AGCTTGCGCACGCCGCGTCGGTGCCGGAAGCGGGCCGAGGCATTGTCGTCGGCGCGACCGCTGGACGCCCGGAAACAGCAAAGCCTATCGAGCGGCGCATGTCAGCAGACAGGTCGATCACACGCGCACGCGACCAGCTTGCTGCAAGGAAAGACGGTCGTCATGTGGACATGCAACGGCATCTTGCAGATGGCGCCGCGGTGAGCCATCGGCGGTATGCAGCCGTCGACGCGTCGAGCATC
>NZ_JAWRXV010001529.1:0-242 GCF_046534875.1 Paraburkholderia sp. SIMBA_054
CTCGAGAATTTCGTCGGGGCGCGAGAGCTTGCTGTGAATCAGGATCGCGTCGGCGCCGGCGCGGCGGTAGGCTTCCGCGCGGCGCAGCGCTTCTTCCATGCCCCAGCCGGCAATCAGCGCTTCCACGCGCGCGACGATCGAAAAATTCTCGTCCGATTGCGAGTCCTTGCCGGCCTTGATCTTGCCGCAGAATTCGTCGATGTCGGCAAGCGGCTGCGCCTCGCCGTTGATGAAGCTATTGG
>NZ_JAWRXV010001530.1:0-242 GCF_046534875.1 Paraburkholderia sp. SIMBA_054
ATGATTCAAAAAATGGTGAGAGAACAATAAAAGTAGAGAAAGCAACCTTGCAAGACTGTCTTGAAGCAAACCTTGAAACAGAATATAGACCATTGAATGGGAAACCAGGGCTTAGAAAGCCATCATTAAGTTTAGTTGATAATGAATATGTAATAAAAACAAAACTGACTAATGCGATTGGGCAAGGACAAGCTTCAAGAACTGTAGTAAGTTCTACTTTTAGAAACCTTAAAGAAATTTTT
>NZ_JAWRXV010001531.1:0-242 GCF_046534875.1 Paraburkholderia sp. SIMBA_054
GCCGGCATGAGCCGGCCCTTCCAGGACTGCAGACTCCGGGCGGGCTTAGAACGCGCCGCTGAAGTTGACGAAGAAGGACATGTCGCTGGCGCCCTTCTGCGCGGTCGTGGCGGTCACGCCGAAGTTGCTCTGCAGGCCCCACACGCCGGTGCGCGCGCCCAGCACGACGCTGGCGTAATTGCGGTCGAAGTCGATGCCCGGCACGTGGAAGGTGCCCACGTCCGGCATGGTCTGCAGCCACG
>NZ_JAWRXV010000238.1:0-482 GCF_046534875.1 Paraburkholderia sp. SIMBA_054
TCTGATGATCGACGGCGTGGAAGCCGACGACGTGATCGGCACGCTTTCCACCGAGGCGGAAAAGCGCGGCATGAACGTGATCGTGTCGACCGGGGACAAGGATCTGGCGCAGCTCGTGTCGGATCATGTCACCCTCATCAATACGATGACCAACGAAAAACTCGACCGCGCCGGCGTTCTTGCGAAGTTCGGCGTCCCCCCGGAGCGCATTGTCGACTACCTGTCGTTGATCGGCGATACCGTCGACAACGTGCCCGGCGTCGAGAAATGCGGGCCGAAAACCGCGCTCAAATGGCTGTCGCAATTCGAGTCGCTAGATGGCATCGTCGCACATGCAGACGAAATCAAAGGTGCGGTAGGAGACAATCTGCGACGAGCTCTGGATTTTCTGCCGATGGCGCGCAAGCTCGTCACCGTGGAGCGTCATTGCGATCTGACCGGGCATCTCACGTCGATCGAGGAGAATTTGCAGAGCCGGCCCG
>NZ_JAWRXV010001532.1:0-242 GCF_046534875.1 Paraburkholderia sp. SIMBA_054
GCAACGAGATCTTCATTCTGCCGCTGAACTTCGTGATGGAGTCGCTGCAGCCGCAAGCCGAGGACATCTACACGGTCGCCAACGGCGAGCGCGTGGTGCGCGTGCGCGGCGAATATCTGCCGCTCGTCGCGTTGCACGAGGTGTTCAACGTCGACGGCGCGAAGCAGGAGCCGACCCAGGGCATCGTCACCATCATGCAGACCGAGGGGCGCCGCTTTGCGATGCTGATCGACGAGCTGGTG
>NZ_JAWRXV010001533.1:0-242 GCF_046534875.1 Paraburkholderia sp. SIMBA_054
GCTGAACTCGACGAAGCGCGCAGTGCACTCGACAACGCGCGGCGGGTACGCGAGGCCGCACACCAGGAACTCGACCGCTATTCGCGGCTATTCGCGCAGCCGGGCGGCGGCGGTATTGCCGAATTGCAGGTGGAGCAAAAGAGAACCGCGTCGATGGAAGCGGACAATGCGTACCGTGTTGCGCAATCGAAGCTCGCCGAATTGGATTTCCGCTTGAGTCACGAATACGCGAAAGCGAATGC
>NZ_JAWRXV010001534.1:0-242 GCF_046534875.1 Paraburkholderia sp. SIMBA_054
GTGGTTGTATTAAATGGGGAAATTTTATTGAAGCCGAAAGACAAACAGCAAGCAGCCGAGTATTTGCATAAGCTGTCTGGCAAAACGCACGAAGTTATCACTACCGTCAGCATGCGCCAGGGGGATAGTGACAGGTCATTCCATGAATGTGTCCGCGTGCGTTTTTATGAGTTGCCAACATCTTGGATCGACGCCTACACCGATACGGCGGATCCTTATGACAAAGCCGGCGCATACGGCAT
>NZ_JAWRXV010000026.1:0-147476 GCF_046534875.1 Paraburkholderia sp. SIMBA_054
ATGCGGAAAACGTCCGTTTCCCACAAGGCGACGCCAATTCGTACGTCAGGATGACGGTGCATCCGTTTCATGACGACCTGGCGGGCGGCGACGTGATGGCCGTGCTTTTCAATGAGATCGCGATTGAGGAAAGCACAGGCGAACCGGACACTGGCCGTCATGCGGACCACAATCCCGTCATCGCCCATCTGGAAGGCGAACTGCGCCGCACGAAAGAACTGCTGCAGTCCAATATCGAACAGGCGAACCTATCGACGGAGGAGCTGAAGGCGTCCAACGAAGAGTTGCAGGCGATCAACGAGGAACTCCGGTCAGCGACGGAAGAACTCGAAACCAGCAAGGAGGAACTGCAGTCCGTCAACGAGGAACTGGTCACCGTCAACGCCGAATTGCAATCGAAGGTGGAGGACGAGGCCAAGGCCAAGGACGATTTGCAGAACCTGATAGCGTCGACGGGGATCGCGACCATCTTTGTGGACCGACAGATGCGCATCAAACGCTTCACCGAACCCGCCGTTGGCATCTTCAGGTTGATCGCGACGGACGTGGGCCGCCCGCTGCTGGACCTTACCCATCGCCTGAATTATCCCGAACTGGCGGCAGATGTCGCAGCGGCGTTCGAGGCGCTCAAGACGACTGAGCGGGAAGTCTGCACGAACGACGGCGAATGGTTCATTGCCCGGCTCTTGCCGTACAGGACGCTTGACGACCGCATCGATGGCGCCGTGCTGACGCTGATCGATATCACCAGGCGACGGCAGGCGGAGCAGTCGGCGCGCAGCAGTGAAGAGCGTCTGAAGTTCGCTGCACTGACTACCGACGACTATGCGATCATTGTGCAGGATCCCGATGGCGCGATCGTCAGCTGGAACAAGGGCGCCCAGAATATTTTCGGCTACGCGGAATCCGAAGTGCTGGGGCAGCCGATCGACCTGATCTTCACCGCAGAGGACCGGGCGCAGGGAGCGCCGCTTGCGGAGCGAACACAGGCAAAGGACACCGGGCGGGCCGAGGATGAACGCTGGCACGTGCGAAGCGACGGTAAGCGGATCTATTGCAGCGGCGTGATGACGTTGATTGCGAGCGAAGAATTCAACGGTTACGCAAAGATCGCGCGGGACGTGACGGACCGCAAAAGCATCGAGAGTCAGCAGGCACTCAGGCTCGAACTTGAACGGCGCGTTCGCGAGCGCGCCGAATCGGCGAATCGACAGAAGGACGAGTTTTTTGCCGTGCTATCGCATGAACTGAAAAATCCGCTGAACCTGATCCATGTCAAGGCCGAGATGCTGACGCGCGCGCCCGAGGTCCGGAAGATAACGCTCGTGCAGGACGCGGCGGATGCGATCCTGCGCTCGGTGGTCGGCCAGGCGAAGATCATCGACGACCTGCTGGATCTGTCGCGCGCACGCACCGGAAAGCTTGCGCTCCATTTCGCGACCGTTGATGCAGCGTCGATCGTGCACGCGGTAATCGACGCGAGCGCAGTCGATGCGGCTGCCAGCGGCGTTGCCCTTGCAGTGACCGGTACGGAAAGCGCTGCGACGATTCAGGCCGACCCGGTGCGCGTCGAACAGATATTGTGGAATCTGGTGCGCAACGCGTTGAAATTCACGCCCTCGGGTGGACGGGTAGACGTGAACGTGTCTCACAAGGACGGGTTCTTGTGCGTCGATGTCGCTGACACAGGGCAGGGCATCGCGCCGGATTTTCTGCCACGTGTGTTTGACATGTTCAGTCAGGCGGATACCGGTGCGGGTCGCGAGCGCGGCGGACTGGGCATTGGCCTTTCGCTCGTCAGGCAACTGGTCGAAATGCACGGCGGAACGATTGAGGCGCATTCGGAAGGTCTGGGAGCCGGGGCGCGGTTCAGTCTGAGGCTGCCGGAGGTGCCGCACTCGGCGCATCCGGCGAGTCGGCACTTGCAGGCCGATACAAGCGTCCTCAGAGGACTACGCGTCCTGCTTGTCGATGACTCTGTGGAAGGACTGGAAGGTTTTCGCGCACTACTTGAACTGGAAGGCACACAGGTGCGGGCCGAATGCAATGGTCCGGATGCGCTTGCGGCGGCCAGGGAAAACGAATTCGACCTGATCCTGTCAGACATCGGTATGCCTGGCATGAGCGGCTACGAACTCATCGCCGCGCTGCGCAAGCTACCCGGATTGGAGGCGGTGCCGGCTTTCGCGCTGACGGGGTTCGGCAGGCAGAGCGATGCGGAAGAAGCACTCCGCGCGGGATTTGACGCCCATCTCGGCAAGCCCGTGTCGCTGCACGCGTTACTCGGTGCAATCGCGCAGGTCGGGTTGTCGAAACGCCGACCATGGCATGCGTATGCAACCATGCAAATCACATTTCACTGGCATGTCTCGTAATTTCTGAAGACCAGGCACACGGCAGCGACGCGGGGGCTACATTCGGACATCACGGTCGCGGGCAAAAAGAAGAAATGGTAGCGAGACGGATATGCGCTTGGCGCTCCGCTCCGTGATTCCGTCCGTCGGTTCGTATGCAAGCTTCCGGCCCGGACGTCGATGGCGTGGGGAATGAACGTTGCTTAGGGTGGAAAACACACACCGGCCGATGCGTCGATGGGTCGGCCCCTCTCAGCAAGGAGGGTTCGACAATGCAGCCGATTACACGTTACTCGTCCGCCGTGCTGGCGGCGACGGTGCTCATGTTCGGCATGGGCGCCTGCAAGAAAGTTGACGAAAAAGCCAGCAATACGATGGGCTCCGCCAGCAGCGGCGTAATGACCAATACAGCGGGCGTTAGCGGCGCGGCGGGACAGAGCGCCGCTGCGCGGAGCGCAAGCGACAGTGCGGCCCCGCCAAACACTCCGGCATCCAGCGAAGCGCCAGTTGCCGCCACGCCATCGTCCATGGCCAGCGCGGTGCCTGCCGGCGCGAGCCAGTAAATCCTCGGACAGTCGTCGCTGTTTCCGGGTACGCTTCGACCAGGCCTCCAGGGCACGGAGTTATTGATCAACCTCATCACAGGAGGATTGCCTTGCAATGCGGCAAGAGACAGACCGGGCCGCAATACTGTCAATGGCGCCCCCGGGACTGACACGCTCCCGAATGCCCTCGGTGGATGATGCGAGCAGGCCGTCTCGGATCACGCGATGGCCGAACTTAATGCTTTCTGCGCTTCGCTGGCCTTTGGAAACTAAATAGGTATCCTATACATTTGACATAAATCAAATTAGCAGTTATAGAGTAGGATTCCTATGTAAAAGTTCGAATTTCCGTCGTCGTTCCACTCAACAAGCCTGCTGCCGATAAAAGCACGCGGCAGGTGACCAACTTCATCTCCGTCACATTCAATACAGCGGTTAACCGTCGTCTCAGCGACCTGAAAAGTGACCAGCGTGCTCGACCAGATGCCTGACTGACAACGGGCGCTTCATCTTCTGCACCCGGCTCCGAGAATCACAAAGGGGGCTGGCTGTGACTCGGCAAGGAGCTGGAAACGATAGCCTGCGGATTCGCCCTCGTAGCCGTCAGCTCGAACGCTTCTAGGAAGAGCTGATCGCCTGGCGGAGGGCTTCGACGGTGGAACGCATGGAAAAACGCCATCTGCATCGGGCAGACGCCGGGGGGGGGGGCGCCGAGGACGTTCGCGAGTAGCCCACGGATGCGTCAAAGTGCGCCGCGCGTCGACTTGCCATCTCCGGGTAGGAGCGGGTAATAGCGCTCGTTGACGGGCGCGAAGTCATGGCTGTGTGCACGCACGGCGGACACCGACGTCGCATCGGGGAAAGAGTACGGAAGCCCGTGACTGGGCATCCGGGCGTTTCAGGTGCGGGACCACTGGGGATGTGGTGTCGCGAAACTGGAGTTTCGCCAGAAAACGCGTCCCTATCAATCACAGGGGTTAGCGACATGTGCGCGAAAGAATTTCATCGCCTGCCGACCGGCAGTCCGATTTGCGCATCGCTCCATCGGGTAAAATACTGGCATGTCGGCGACAGCGACATGCACAGGCGATCAGCATCGCGTCTACCGTGTATCCCAATGAGAATATCATGACTCTCGATCCCGAATCGGACGATCCACTGACTGACGAAGAGTTTGATGTCCTCGAACGCTTTCTTTCGAGCAATGCCGTTTGCGACGATGCGATGGACGTCGTCATGTTGCACGGCTTTCTGACCGCCGTCATCTGTGGACCGAACACGGTCATGCCGAGCGCGATTCTTCCGTGGGTTTGGGATGCAAGGCACGCAACACGTCAACCCAGATTCTTGTCAGCAGGGCGGGCACGCAAGATTACCGGACTGATCATCCGATACTGGAACGATATCAACAATGCTCTGAATCGCTGTCCCGATCTGTTCGAGCCCCCGTTGCACACCACCGGGTGTAAGGGCGAAGAGGTTCTCATCCTCGACGAATGGTGCGAGGGTTATTGCAAAGGCATCAACATTGACCGGGAGGCCTGGGAGCCGCTGCTTGAACGACACCCCGAGTGGTTCAATGTCGTCCTGTTGTTTGGAACGGCCTCCGGATACCACGAACTGGAGCAGCGAGATTACACGGTCGGGCAACGCCGGTCATTCGCAAACCTGCTCGCGGCCGCAGCGCTCAATATCCATCAATATTGGTGCGAGGAGCGTCGAAAATTGATGGAGCAGGGCGAGCGGCCGAACATGATCGCGGCGGCTTCAAGGCCGAAAGACAGGACAGGCAAGCATACCGGGCGCAGCGATCTGGACGCGCGAGACGAGAATGAGTCCGAAGACCTGTTCCTTGTCGATTCGCTCGGCCGGACGACGGAAGATGCGTTTCATCCGCTTGCATTGTCCCCGCTGTCTACGGGCGTCACTCGCGAAGGCACGTCGGTCGATGTGCACATCTATCGGGCCGGAGACGACAGCCGCGATGGCTGGATATTGGAAATCATCGACCCGCTCGGAACATCGACAGTCTGGGACGACCCGTTTCCGACCGACGGAGCCGCGCTGGCCGAAGCGTTGAACACCATCAATGCGCACGGCATTGCATCGGTAACAGGAGGCGTACCAGGGCACATGACGAAGCACTGACCGCTCTCGAACCGGCTTGCACCTCAAGGAAAGTTTCGGGTGCCGCTGCCTGCGGGTCAAACCTTGTTCGGCGCGGACAGAAGCGTCACCCGGCAACGCCATACAACATGCTGCCGAAAGCCAGCACCATGACCAGAAATAGCAATTTATCCCGGGGCGCAAGATTACGTCATCTGCACGCGAGGCTACATGCCGCCTGCATTCGAACAGTCATTCGACTCCGGAACTTTCCTCTCGACCATCCATGTTTTCGACCGATAGCGATCGTCTCGCGCCAAAAATCACACCGGCAGGCCACCTCCTTGCAGCGCCGGACGTCGATGCGCCTGCCTTGCCAGATGACGTTGCGCTGGGTGCCTCCTTCAGGCGCGGCACGGGTCATGGGCTGCTCTATCTGGGGAGCGCAACCATAGGGCGTGCACTGCCGCCTGCGTGGGCATGGTGGCGCGACTTTGGCGCCCGCTATGTCACGTCTTTATGCACGACGCCAGAAGGCGAGGAAGTCGCAGTCTCTCAACCGGACACAGGGGACTTCGAAAGACTGATCGAAGATGCGCCGCCCATGACGGGTGCCGAATATCTCACGTCGGATGTCCTGGTCGCATTGTGGGGCAAAATCGACATCGCTTTACGTGATGAGCTGGCAAGCACGGGGGAGTCGCTTCAGACATATCTCAAGTCGCGTCATCCTGCCTGGAATCTTGTGGGCCGTGTTCACTTCAACCTTGCCGAAAACCGCAAGGACCCTGAAGCCCCTTTCGCCTTCCTGGCAACCTACGCAGCGCGCATCTCGGCCCATGGCAAGACACAACATCAACCACTTTCGCGGGCGCTCGAGGAATTTTCTGGTGCGCGGAACAAGGCGAAGCTGCTCTCTCTCCTGATGCCGGTTCAGCGCGCCGCTGAACGCTGCGACTGGCTTCGTGCGATGCTCGAATCGCGCGAAATATACCACCCGTTGCGCTGGATGCCGGCTGATGCTTACCGTCTTCTCTGCGATTTGCCCGCTCTGGAATCTGCCGGAATCATGGTTCGGCTGCCGGCTACCTGGGCGACGGGCCGCCCCGCGCGACCCGCGGTCAGGGCCAGCGTTGGGACACAGCCTCCGTCGCTCCTCGGCAAGGATGCGCTGCTCGACTTCAGAATGGAGGTGTCGCTCGATGGCGAGCCGTTAACTCCCGCCGAGATCAGGCGTCTGCTCAAGGGTGCTGACGGTCTCCAGTGGATTCGGGGGCGCTGGATCGAAGTGGACACGAAAAAACTTGGCCACGTACTCCACCGCTTTGAGAGTCTGGAGAAGGCCGCGCAATCGGGACTGCCGTTGAACGATGCCTTGCGTCTCCTGGCGGGTGTATCAGGCGACGAAGCTGAAGGCTCCGACGAGCGGAACTGGGCGCAGGTCGTTGCAGGAAACTGGCTGGCAGAGACGCTTGGGCATTTACGCCAACCGGAAGGGTTGGCGCAGGTCGATCCGGGCCCCGACCTGAGAGCCCAGCTTCGCCCATACCAGCGGGCCGGCGTGCGATGGCTATACCTGCTTAGCCAACTTGGGTTGGGAGCGTGTCTGGCCGACGACATGGGCCTCGGAAAGACGATGCAGGTACTCTCCCTGCTATTGGTCCTGAAGCGCGATCAGGCCGACTCGCGCCCGAGCCTGCTGATCGCACCCGCGTCCTTGCTGGCAAACTGGGTCGCGGAAGCCGAACGCTTCGCACCCGGCCTGCGCGTGCTGGTGGCTCACCCGTCCGTGACGCCAGCAGAAGAACTACGCGCACTGAACGACGCGCAGCTCACGCAGACAGACCTCGTCATTACCAGTTTCGGTTCGCTGCTGCGTCAACCCGCTCTGGAAACGATCCAGTGGCGCATCGCGATTGTCGACGAGGCCCAGGCGATCAAGAATCCCGGCGCCAGGCAGACGAAACAGGTAAAGAAGCTTCAGGCCCAGTCACGTATCGCCCTGACGGGCACCCCGGTGGAAAACCGCTCGTCGGATCTGTGGTCCATTTTTGATTTCACGCATCCAGGGCTGTTGGGTTCGGCGAAGGAATTTGCCGGTCTCACGCGGCGTTTGGCGAAAATCGAGCATTTTGGCCCGCTTCGCACGCTTGTGCGACCCTACATCTTGCGCCGTCTGAAAACAGACAGGCGTGTTATCGCCGACCTCCCGGAAAAAACCGAACTCAAAGCGTGGTGCCACCTGAGCCCCGTCCAGGCCGCGTTGTACGAACGCGCGGTAAAGGACCTGGCGGCGGCGCTCGACGGCGCCGAGGGTATTGAACGCAAAGGCATCGTATTAAGCTACCTGATGCGTTTCAAGCAGATATGCAACCATCCGTCCCAGTGGCTTGGCGACGCGGCATGGAGCCCCGAAGCCAGCGGCAAATTTGCCCGTCTGCGGGAGTTGGTCGACGTGATCGCGGCCAAGCAGGAAAAGGTACTGGTGTTTACGCAGTTCCGCGAGACCACCGAGCCACTTGCTGCGTTCCTGGGATCCCTTTTCGGACGGGAGGGCCTGGTTCTCCATGGCGGAACGCCTGTAGGCAAACGGCGCGAACTGGTCAGACAGTTCCAGGAGGACGAATCAACACCGTTCTTCGTGCTGTCGCTCAAAGCGGGAGGATCGGGATTGAATCTCACATCGGCTTCCCACGTGATTCACTTCGACCGTTGGTGGAATCCCGCCGTAGAGAATCAGGCGACCGATCGGGCATTTCGCATTGGCCAGCGCAAGAATGTTCTGGTGCACAAGTTTGTTTGCCAGGGTACGGTCGAGGATCGGATTGACCAACTGATCGAATCGAAGCAGCAGTTGGTGAACGATATGCTTGAAGGCGGTGCGGAACTGCAGCTGACCGAGATGAGTGACCAGGAGCTGCTCGCTCTTGTCAAGCTCGATATTCATTCCGCGCAGGAAAACTGATCATGAAGAGGAACGCTGATGGCTAACTACGGTGGATGGAAACCTTACGTCCCGGTGGCCGAGCGCCGAAAAAAAGCGGAGCAGCTGGTCGCCAGAGCGATCAAGGCTGGCAAGACCCTCTCACCCATCGCACCGTATCGTGGCGCGATAGCAAAGACCTTCTGGGGCAAAGCGTGGTGCGACAATCTGGAGCATTACAGCGATTACGACAGTCGCCTGCCAAGAGGTCGCACCTACGTGCGCAATGGGTCGGTGATCGACCTGCAGATTACGGCGGGCAAGATCCATGCACAGGTGATGGGATCAAGCCTGTACGAAATCAAGATTGATGTCGCAGCCTGTCCACAAAAGCAGTGGCGTGCGTTGAGCGCCGACTGTTCGTCGTCGATTGACTCGATGGTCGAATTGCTGCTGGGCAAGCTATCGGCTGCCGTGATGGGCCGCATCTGCAAGCCCGGCACCGGGCTTTTCCCCGCACCGAAGGACATCAGGTTCGGTTGCAACTGCCTGGATTGGGCGGTGATGTGCAAGCACGTCGCAGCGGTACTCTATGGCATCGGCGCACGGTTCGACCAGCAGCCCGAATTGCTCTTTACGTTACGTGGCGTTGACCCGTCCGATCTCGTCAATCACACGAACGAGAATTTGTCTGGTGCGGGAAAAACCGTCCCGGCGTCCGGCAAGCTGCTCGACAATGCGGTTCTGGGCGATGTATTCGGTATCGATATTGACACGGAACCCTTTGCAGATGCCGACACGGTCCGAGGCAACCGCACGCGCAAGGTATCCACTTCGCAAAAAGCGAGAACGTCCGCCTCGACTACGCCGAAGTCGTCCGCGACCACCGTGAAATCGGCACCGAAAAGCAAGGTCGCGACGCCGACCGCGAAGTCCAGCGCCGCCGCCCTGAAAAAGGCCAGGGGCAACACCGATCCCGGCACGTCGAAGGTCAACCGTTCTGCCGCATCTCAAAAGCCGGTTGCACGTCCGCCTGCTACGTCGAAATCCGCGAAACGCCGCGGGTGATCTTTTGTCCCGCGCTTCACCGCTTGAGCCGAAGACTTGTTTCTCTCTTAAATCGTGACGAGATCGAAATGTGTCGGACTCCTGACGCATTATGGCCAACTCTCTGATTGGGCGGGAATGCGGTGTCGTGATTTCGCCGACGACGGCCTGTGGCGCTCCCTCAAGTCGTGAATCACGAGTGCACAGAAACCCAATTTAGCGAATATTTATCGGTATCCTATATTTTCGGTGCGCTTACGCATCGACCGACAATCAAAGGTCTTCAATTTCGAGGATAGGGCGACGAAGCTACTGTATGCAAGAGCTTGCATGATGCAGCCGGGTGAGGGGACAAAATCGCTTGATGCTGGCGAGGAATGTCGCGTCGACCGAGTTGGTCCCGTTTGGTAATGCCAGCAGCAGTGGTTGATTGATCAGTAGCCGCCCAGCAGACGGTCAAGCGCTGCCGTGATCTTGTCCCGATGCTCCCGCAATGAACTGATCGAGGGACCCAGCTCGTTTAACGGAACAGATGCAATGAATGCCGGGTGCATCAGGCATTTGACGCCAGCGATCTCGAAGGACGGCGTGAAATCTGCTGGCAGTTTGCCGGGAGGGAAAGAGTCAGCACGAATCAGCGGGACAACAACCCGAATAGTTAGGCCATCGAGAAAGTCGCTCTGCACGTCGACAAGGTACGGCGTATTTGCCTTGCTTTTGCCCGGATTGGCATAAACTTCAAATCGCGCCATCAAAACATCCGGTATTCAGCGAGTGGAAGGCCATTCTTTTCGACCCAGTCGTTGGTGTTTTTAATGAACTCCGCGTTCTCCTGCGCCCAGCGACGACCTTCCTCGGCCTTGATTGCGTCGCGTAAAGCCTGCTCGCACGCACGTGAGAAGTTGATGCCCAGTTCCTTCGCTCGCTCATAAACGTCGACAGGCAGTGTGACATTGGTCGCCTTACGTGACACGGCGGCAGCTGCATGTGCCATGTGAACCTCCTCCATGTGGATAGATATGCGCACATCTATCCACATTCTACACGTTATCAATGCCCTCGGCTGTGCGGTTCTGTACGCTATAACTTGACATAATATAATTTATCAACTCTGTTGGTGTCAGAGCTTTTTAGTAATGTCCGGGTTCGGGGGTGCGGCGGAATTCTTGGACTGGTTTAAGTCGTCAGCCCGAGACTCTCCCGGTATTCAATCGGACTGAGTGCGCCAAGTGAGATCTTGATCCGTTTCTCGTTGTACCAGCGAATGTACGAATCAACGACCTCGATGAATTGGTCGGTGCTGATGGCCTGCCAGTCTCGAGAGTAAAACAGTTCCGTTTTCAGCCGTCCAAAGAAGCCTTCACACGCCGCGTTGTCAGGCGAGCAGCCTTTGCGCGACATTGAACGGATCAGATTGGCCTCACGTATTCGGGTTAGCCAGCCTGGCCAGCGATAATGCGCACCGCGATCCGAATGGACCACAGGTCGGCTGTTGCTGCTGCCCATTGCTTCGACGGCAGCATCGAGCATCGTGTTCACAAGCTCGGCGTCTGGTCGCGTACCGATCGACCAGCTGATCACAAGCCCATCGAAGCAGTCAATGATTGGCGACAGATAGACTTTGCCGGCAGGAATCTGGAACTCTGTGATGTCTGTGAGCCATTTTTCATTCGGTGCTGCGGCCCGGAAGTCCCGATTGATAAGGTTATCTGGAGCCGGACCTATTTCTCCAGCGTAGGAGCCGTATCGACGTCGCCTCGTCGTGGCCGCGCTTAGATTTTCCTGCTTCATCAGGCGCCGAACGACCTTCTCCGAGATGAACACTTTCTGTCTGCCGAGTGCCGCACGCACCCGGCGATATCCGTAGCAGCGGTGATTCAGTTCAAAGATATCTGCAATGGCAAGGCGTGCACTAGCATACTTGTCGGCACTCTGTAACCGCGCCCGGTGATAGAAGTAGGAGCTACGGGCAAGCCTCAATTCAGCAAGAAGCTCCGGCAGCGTGTAAGTCTGTTTGAGGGCATCAACCAGCTCCGTCTTCTCCCGATTCGTCAGGAGTTGCGGGTCGACGCCCAGGCCTTTTTTTAATATTTCATTGGCCTTCTTCAGGATGTCGTGTTCGATCTGGAGCTTCCGGATGTCTCGTCGGAGTGATTCGACCTGCTGCTCCAGCGTCGTCTGCTCGGAGGTCTGCGGCGGATCGTTGCGGCGTGTCATGGTCGAAACAGCCTCCTGACCCAGTAACCGATTTCTCCAGTTGTACAACGTTGGGCGGCTCACGCCAATCTTTTTGGCAACTTCCTCAGCGCTTTCCCCTCGCGTGCACAGATCGATGACCGCGGATTGCCTGAGCTCTGGTGCGTATCGAATACCCGAAGTCTTCCCGAGAGCGCGTTTCTTTCGTTCAGGATGCAACTCGTCGAGCCATGCGACGAGCGTCCCACGTCCCGGATATCCCAAGGCCTTTGTCGTTGCTGCCAGACACTGGCCGTGGTTCATGTAGTGGTCTGTGGCCGCCTTTTTTTGTTCTGCCGAATAGCGCGGCCTCACGCAAATACGTTCCCTCGGCAAATGCAGGCATCGCTCGTATGTGTGATACCAACGTTCGAGGGATTTCGTTGTGGGATAGCCCAATTGACGAACGGTCGCGGAAAGGCGCTTTCCAAACTTCACGTAGAGCTTGACCGCTCGGATGCGATCTTCGTAGGAATACATGGACTACCTCCTGATGGTCCAAGAATTCCGCCGCACCCCCTTCTGGCTCATTAGAAATGTCCGGTTTGGCGCCCCTGGGCCACGCGCTGCGCGCATGCTGCGCCATGGTGATCGCCCTGGGAGCCGGACATGAACGCACGTGGATTCATCACGATCAGCATGCACGAGCTCGAGCGGGTCAAGATCATTGAGGCGGTCGTCCAGCACCGGCTGACGATTGTGCTGGCAGCAGGACGGCTGCAGCTGTGCGAGCGTCAGGTCAGCCGGCTGGTGCGCCGCTATGAAGCCGCGGGACCGGCCGGGCTCATCTCGGCGCGACGGGGTCAGCCCAGTAACCGCGAACTGCCGGTCGATGTCCGTGCACGCACGATGGCGCTGGTGCGTGAGCGTTATGCCGATTTTGGTCCGACGCTGGCGTGCGAGAAGCTGCGCGAATGTCACGGCGTGGTGCTGGCGAAGGAAACGGTGCGGCGCTGGATGCGTGACGCCGGGCTGTGGATTCCACGCCGGCAGCGTCCGCCGAAGCTCCATCAGCCGAGAAACCGCCGCGCGTGTCTGGGCGAGCTGGTGCAGATCGATGGCAGCGATCATCGCTGGTTCGAGGAGCGCGCACCGGCGTGCACGCTGCTGGTGTTCATCGACGATGCAACGGGCCGGCTGATGGCGCTGCATTTTACGGCGACCGAATCGACCTTCAGCTACTTCGAGGCGATGCGGATGTACCTTGAACAGCATGGCAAGCCGGTTGCGCTGTATAGCGACAGGGCCAGCGTCTTTCATTGCAACAGCCATTCGGTGACGCCTGGCAAGGGCGTGACGCAGTTTGGGCGCGCGCTGTACGAGCTCAATGTCGATACGTTCTGCGCCAACAGCAGTCAGGCGAAGGGTCGGGTCGAGCGCGCGAATCTGACGTTGCAGGATCGTCTCGTGAAGGAACTGCGGCTACGCGGGATCAGTACCAGGGAGGCGGCCAACGCTTATGCGCCCCACTTCATCGCTGACTTCAACGGCCGGTTCGGCAAGGTGCCCAGGAGCACATTCGATGCACACCGGCCGCTGCGCGCTGACGACGATCTCGACCTGATCCTGACGGTCCGCGTGCCGCGGCGCGTATCGAAGGTACTGACGGTGCAGTACGACCGCGTGATCTATCTGCTGGAGGATACGGTGGCGAACCGCAGCCTCGTTCACCGTTATCTGGATGTGTTCGAGTATCCGGACGGGCGCATCGAGATCCGGGCCAATGGCGCTGCCCTGCCCTGTGTCCGCTACGACCGGCTCTCGGAGATTGACCAGGCCGCGGTGGTCGACAACAAGCGGCTGGGACACACGTTGCAGATGGCGCAGGTGATCCAGGCGCAGCGCGATGAACGGCGTGCGTCAGGCTCGCCATCGAGGACCAATCAGGGGCAAGCGCCGCGTCCGAAGCAGCGCAAGGTGGGCACTCGCACGCAGCGTGAACTGACGCGTGAGGACCTGAATGAGGCGATCCTGGGAACTGCCGGAGCGCGGGCAGGCTCGGTGCTTTAAAGCCCCTTAAAAGTAGATATTTCTGAACCTCAGAACCGGACATCTCTAAAAAGTCCAAACCCGGACATCTGGATCTGGCTTTGACAGTTGGTATGTTCTGAAGTGTTGCGTTTTTCGGGCATGCGGCGACGGTAGCTCAAGGCTTCCTGCCAGATTCTGCGCAACAGAAACGGCCGCCGTGTGACGCAACACCTTGGCTCAAAAGTTGTTGGACACAAGCTTGATAGCGAACACCGAGTGATACGCTCCCAGCGGGTCATGATGCTGGAAGACCACGTCATAGTTGACCCCCCAAATCATGCAGGCATCACCGGTGTGTCGATTCGTGCCGTTGGGGCGATGTGTTAGCGTAATCCGCTCGACCGTGACGGATTTTCTTGTTTCCAAGTCCGTAATCACGAAATTCGGGTCCTGTTCAACATGCCAGCTTGCACCGTACATCAATCTCTGTGATGCGCCCTCCAGGGAACGAAACGAATACGCTTACCGGAGAATTGCTATTGCCGACCCCCAAGCCAAATGGAATCCGGCATGAGTCGCTATCGCAGGCTGGACCCGCATTCCACTCTTCGATTTCGGCCGCTGCGGTGAGTCCGTATTTCTTCCCAAGTTCAAGGACCTTGTCGGATTGCCACCGCTCGGGGTTCATCTTGTAGTTCTTTATCCCGAGAGACGCCATCAGCGATGATGGCGTCGTTTTCTCCCCCACGGATACGCCCTTGAAGTCGCAGGGAGTTTCCGCAGCGGCGCACGTTGCGGCAAAAACGAAAAGGTACGGTAGTAATCGGTGAAACATTTCTCCTCCTGCAAGCCGGCGCAACACAGCACCGCATGTACCAAGAAGCAACATTTATATATGTAGTTGATTACAATGAAAATCAGCATGTCAGGAAGCAGCCCGAGCGCTTGCCATCACCGCTAAACCTGTATAAATTCACATTACTGTATTTATACACAGTATTCCCGGGAAGCACGATGGAGCACCTGGTCAGGGTCTACAACGAGAAGGACCGGCAAACGCTCGAATGGCTACGCAGGCACGTTGGCGATGCCGCGATTGCCAGCGCCGTCGCGGAATGTGCCGGATCGGGCAAACCTTATCTCTCCACCGTCTGCAGACGCCTGGGGGTGAGAACGCCGGAGTTTTCCGTGCGGCGGCGACAAACGTCGAGTCCGGTCGCCGAACACTCCCTGGCGACCATCCGGGGCATTCTCGCGGCCCGGACGGCGTCGGCAAAACCGACTGCTGCCTGGTAGGGCGCATCGCGACGGTCACGGCTGGCGCTGGCCCGCTCCACCCGTCCCTGACTCACGGAACTGCCCAACCCGGTTGCGACCCGTGGCCTTGGCGCTGTACAGCGCCTCGTCGGCCGCGCGGATCACGCTGCTGACGTCGCCCTGCTGGTCGGGGCACCAGCTGGCCGCGCCAATGCTCGCCGTCACGCGCCCGAATTCACTGCCCGCATGCTCAATCGCGAGTGCGCTGATCGCGCTGCGGATTTGCTCGGCAATCTGGCTTGCGCCGGCGGGCGCGGTATCGGGCAGGACCACGACGAATTCTTCGCCTCCGTAACGCGCGGCGCTGTCCGCTGGTCGCCGGATATTGTCACGGATGCAGCGTGCGACGGCTGCCAGTGCATCGTCTCCGGCCTGGTGACCATACGTGTCGTTGTAGGCTTTGAACCGGTCGATATCGACGAAAAGGAGGGAGAAGATGCTGCGGGTGCGGCGCGCCCGACGCCACTCCTGCTCAAGGATCTCCCCCAGCGTGCGGCGGTTGTGCAGGCCGGTGAGCCCGTCCGTCCTTGCGAGCAGTTCAAGTTCCGATTCGGCTCGCATTCGGCGGCGCAACTGGGCGCCCAGCAGGAATGAAAGTCCGATGAAGCCGAGGGCAAACGCGGCCATCAGCGAGCCGATAGTGATCGCGCGTCGCCGCCACCCCGCGTAGATGTCCTGCTCGGCTTCGGCCACCATGATGATCAGCGGCAGGTCCGGAAAATTTCTGAAGTAATAGAAGCGGCGCACGCCGTCTATCGACGCGGTCTCAGAGAAACTGCCTTCCACCGCGGTTCTGAAGCGCCGGAACGTGCTCGCGTTGCTAATGTCGCGCCCGGGCGTGCGCGCATCGTACGGCTGACGCATGACCATGATGCCGCTTTTGCCAATCAGCGAAATGGCGCCGTGCGGCCCGAGGGAGAGTCCGGCGAAAAGCCTGTGAAAATAGTCGAGGTTGATCGCAATCAGCGCGATCCCGGCAAACGAGCCATCCGGACGGGAAATGCGCCGGGTCATGGCGATGCTGGCTGAGCCATCACGCAGGCGCGACTGATAAGGATCGCTGACGTAGAGACCCGCGTTGGGATTGTCGCGCTGCACGGTGAAATAACGGCGATCGGCGAAATTGCCTGTGCGCGGTACCTCGCTGGCAGAATCGATGATGATGTTGCCCGAGGCGTCCAGCACCAGGATCGCACCAAGGTCTCTGGCAGTCGTGGCGCGATCAAACAGCACCTGCCCGCGCAGGCGCGGCGGCAATGCCATCACTTCCGGGTCGCGCACGCCGTCGACAACGGCCTGCAGCGAGAGCGCGTACAGCTCCAGGTTCCGCTCGATATCCCGCTCGGCGATGAGCGCCAGATTGCGCGATGTTTCGCGGGCGCGCTCCATTGCATCAAGGCGCCCCTGATACAGCACCGCCGCAAACAGGGCTGTCACGACGAGTGCGATGACAATGCCGCCGCAGACCAGCGCCAGCGGTGCCGAGCGGCTGCGCCAGAACTGGTCGGTCAGCGATGCGCGCCCTCGCCTGTTGTTTGTTACCGTCTGCACGATGCCTCTTCACGTCTGCGGACAATCCAGCTACGCATGCCCCCCGTCCGGGAAGGCGCCATTGCTGCGTGGCTCGTCGCGTCGGCCGTTCCCCTCGATATCCAACGGACGAAAGGTGTTTGTGGATCCGCGATGACACGCAACGCCCATTAGCAGGCCCAGGGGGCCAGCGGGCGCACACGGCACGGCGCAGATGCGGTCCCCCCAGCTTCCCCCGCCCATGAGAGCGCCGGATATTCTACCGGCACACCACCGTGTTATCGGCAAATGCCATGCTTTCCTGAACGCGGTCGTGCCGAGGGCGCATTTGTTCGCCAGGGGTGCCGGCGCTGCCCGGAAGAACGAAATTGACCCGAATCGCTGGTGGCGTTGGCAGCTGTCGAGATACGCGCTCCGACGAGGCGCATCCCGACAGGGGCAGGTGGCCATGCGCAACACGACCTTCCGGTGGCCCACGCGATTCAATCGATCGGCCAGAACGGTAAGCCGCGTCAGCGCGCTCGCCGATACTCCCTTCGAGACTTCAACGTCATCGGCTACGGGTGATGGCCCGATTGCATGCGTCCCAGCTGGGCAGATTTGCTACATCCATTTGAGCTATAATAAAGTCTCATTTGGAGATACCCGTGAACGCGCCCACCACCTCCGCCCGTCGCCCGGCCCGCAAGGCTGCAGTTCGTGTCCCGGCAAAACCCGCCGCGCCGTCGCGGGCTTGCAAAGCGCACGCGACGAAGATCAACGATTACCTCACCCTCTATCACGCGCCTCCGCTCGAGCGCATCAGCTTCATCAAGCACGGCGTGGATGCCTACGACGTGTACGTTCTTGCGCGCAACATGGGAACCTCGCAGGACAACCTGATGGTGACCTTGGGGCTGCCGCGCTCGACCATCATCCGTAAGGCCAAGGGGAAGGCGCGACTGTCCGCGGAGCAGAGCGAACGGGTGATCGGTATGGCGAGGCTGGTCGGCCAGGTTGAAGCGATGGTTGCGGAATCCGGGAATCCGGAAGGCTTCGACGCCGCCCACTGGGTAAACGAATGGCTGGACCAGCCCAACCCGGCACTGGATCAGCGCCGTCCCGCCGAGTTCATGGATACGGTCGCGGGACAGGAATTTGTCGCTGCCCTGCTGGCGAAGGCACAGAGCGGAGCGTACGCGTGACGGTCGCGGTCTGGCGGATCGCGACCGAAGCGCCCAACTACCCCGCAGACGATCTTTCCGGTGCCGGCGCGAAGGTGACGGGTGGCCGGTGGAACCGGCGCGGAACGCCGGTTTTGTACTGTGCGTCGACCATCGCCCTGGCCTGTCTGGAAACCGTGGTTCACATTCGCGCGGCGGGATTGCCGCTGAACCGCTACCTCGTTCGTCTGGACGTGCCCGACAACGTCTGGCAGGCCGCGACGGTTTTCACGAACATCTCAGCGCCCATCGGATGGGACGCAATCCCGCCCGGTATGACGAGCCTGGATACAGGTGAGAAATGGATCTATAACGCCGCCACCGCCCTGCTTCTTGTACCGTCTGTCATCGTCCCGGAGGAGACGAACGTCCTCATCAACCCGGCACATCCGGATGCAGCGGGCATTCGTGCGCAGAAAGTGCGGCGTTGGACCTACGATCAGCGAATGGGTTAAGGCCATACGACGCCTTCGACGGCCTCGAATGAAAGCGCATAAAGGTCGTCAGTGATTACCGCGTCAAATGGTCGATGGATTGCGCCGAGCTGTTGGATGCGTCTCTATGACTCGCACCGCTGCTCCGGCACACCAACGGTGGCGTTCCTTCGAGCAGCGGGCCGTGCTCACTTCTGGCTGCGTTGTGCATCCCTGCGCGGCGCCCACGAACTCTCGCGGGGATGATCCCACTCCAGCACATCGATCACCTTTCAACAGGAAGAGGCTGTCCGTTCTCCGACCGTGTACCTCCCGTTGCCACTCAGTCGGCGAGCATGGTGCCTCGACAGCCGGCTACCCGACAATGGCACGCGTGCCTTCGGGTGATCGCAGCAGTCCGGCGACCTTCAACCTGAAGCTGATAGTCAATGAACAGTTCCGCGCCCTTTCCGATGGGACGGGTCGTCCGGATGAATACCCGGTCATTGTCCTGTTCAGCCTCGCAGTTCGGCGCACAACTGTGATTGAGCCACCGGGCGGAATTGCCTCCCCGGGCACCATCGATCACCCGCGCGTCATCCAGCGCGAAGAAAAACGTGTGGCCGTCTTCGGCGCCGGAAAGAGCGTAGGCCTGTTGCGCCTTCTTCCACGAGACAAGTGCGCCTTTATATTCGAGAAGGTACGTGCCGGGCTGGAGATCGACCAGCGCGAAAACGCCGCGGCCATGAACGGGCGAGTTGCGAACAACGATACGACGCATAGACGTGTGGCGTAGAGCAAAAGAAACGAGGGGGATGGATTTACGGTCGGAACCGTTTCACCATGATGAAGGCGTCATTAAACCCTGTCACGCATATAGCCGCAAGAAGCGTCAGTCTGGCGCGCGTTCGGCTTGCAGCCACATCGGCAGGAGACGTTCAAATTATCGAGCGATCCACTGTTCGTCGACAAGGTTCGCGATATTGTCGGCCTCTACATGGATCCGCCGCTGAAGGCGATGGTGCTGTGCGTGGAGCCGAAAGCCGCAAAGGCGGTTCTCGCCGCACTGGAAGACACCATGCTCGGGTCGATCCACAAGAAAGGTGCTGACGAGTTCACGCTGTCGGGTCTTCTGAAGATCAGTGTTCAGCAGGGTCCCGGCGAAGAAGCGCCGTTTCGGCAACGATCCCTTTACCGGCGAAGAGCGCTGGTTCGACGCGAAACCGGCAACGGTTCGGATCAAGGCACGTGCGCTTAAAAAGCTGAAGGACGCAGCGGCTTAATTTGCATCGCATCTGCTGCCTGGTGCGCGGCGGTATCCATGCGGACCCTGGAAGGGCGTGCGCTGGCTTCGTTTCACATATGTTCGCGCCTTATACGACGCCCGTGTCAGTCTTCGCGATTACCCTCTCCAACGCCTCCTGACCCGCCCTCGTTCTCGTTGCACGAGCGCCACTCGCGCAAATCATATCCAACTCGCAATGCGATTCGGGCGAGGTTTTGGGAGCCGTCGCACACAATTCCCGAATCACGAATGCTGTCAAAGCACGTCAGCGCACGGCACACTGGCGGAAGTGGCGTTGGAGTTCCTATCCTTCATGCGAGGACCTATGCGTTACAGGGCTCTGAGTTCAAAATCCGATTGGAAATTAGCGCAAACGACACTTCATGTCGCGAGTGCGCTGCTGCTGTCCATACGCACGGTGTGCTCGATGTGTAGGCGCGCGGCATCCGCCGCCCCCGCGCGTTCGCGGCCGAGTCGCCAAGGCGCTGCGGCCCGGGCGACGCACAAGAGAACAAGCGAGGGACCGACGTGCCCGCGATCTTCATCAGCTACCGGCGCATCGACAGTAAGGCCTACGCGGGGCGGCTCTTCGATCGCCTGAGCCAGCACTTCGGCGCCGACCACGTGTTCATGGACATCGAGGGTGGCATCCAGCGTGGCGAAGATTTCGCGGACGCTCTGCAGCGCGCCGTGGAGTCGGTCGACGCGATGATCATCCTCATCGGACGCCAGTGGTTGACCTGCACCGGCCACAACGGTCGGCGCCGGCTTGACCAACCCGACGACTGGGTACGCCAGGAAACGGCCATCGCGCTGCGGCGCGGCATTCTGGTCCTGCCTGTACTGGTCGACGGCGCGAACATGCCGGACGAGGCCGACCTGCCCGAGGACATCCGCGCGCTTGCGCGGCGTCAGGCGAGCGAGATCAGCGACACTCGTTGGAGCTACGACGTATCGCAGATCGTCGCGATCCTCGGACGCAAGCTGCGCCGCTCACTGTGGCGCCGCGTGCCGGGACGCCTCGTGGGCACAGCGCTGGCCGCACTGGCCATCGCCGCAGCAGGCATCGGCTTCTTCCTCTGGCGTCCGCTGTCCACACCGTCCCTATCCACAACTGCCATCACCAGCACGGCCAGCAACGCTTCGACCGGCGCGGCCCCCTCCCCGCCGCCGGTCGCCTCGCGTCCGGCGGATCCAACGGCTCCGGCCGACCTGAGCGGCTTTTGGCGCGACGACGAGGGCGCGCTCTACAAGGTGGTGTCGGACTCGAGCGGCGGTTTCGACATGGCGCGCATCGAGCCGCCGGAGAAAGATCCCACTTACCGCAAGATCGACCTTCACGGACGCGACGTGGAAATCGCAATCGGCGTGCTGCCCTCGGGAACCCAGCAGGAACGGGCCGACATGGAACTCTCGATCGATGGCCGCTTCATGACCGGTCTGCGCAAGAGCACGCAGATCGAGGATACGGCCACTAACTGGGTGCTGCGGCGCGCTGACCCGCCGCAGGCCGGGAGCGCCTCATCGGCCGCCGACACCAGCGGGCGGAGCGCGCCGCAAGCCGGTTATCAGACCTTCTCCGACCCAAAATACACCTTCTCCTATCCGGCTAACGAATTCACATTCAAGAAAATCTCCGACCACAGTGGTCACGATGGAATTGAGGCACGCTCTGTTCACGGCAATGCGTTCATACAGATATTGACGAGCGATTCAATAACTGCCGAGTCAACACAAAGTCTATACGACGCCTGGATAGTTTCGTGCGCCAAATCACCGCCCCCTTATCACGTGGTGAAACCGGGACGGATTATCGTTTCATGTCTTCAGAGTTCGGGGAATGGAGACGTAGTCTATCGTTATAAATTGCTTGGATCAGACGTCGGAGTAACACTCTTGATGCGCTATCCCGAATCGGAAAAACAGCAATGGGACAGCGTAGTCGCAAACATCCAAAGGTCTCTAAAACTCACTGACTAGCGCATCAAGTACTGCGTAGTCGATCACGTGGTATACCGAATGCGTTTCGTTGAACCGGTTGTGAATCACGTGAGGCTCCTTCTGCCGACGCGACTGTGTGCTACCCGGATCGCCGCATTGTCGCTGAAGCGCAGCGTGCTCCTCGCGCACAGCCAGCAGTCCCTTAGGCTCGTCGGCGGAGAGGGTGACGTTGATCGGCATGTCGCTTAGACCGGCACGCCACGGCAACGTCGATACCCTTGAGTAGACGTCCATGAATAGCGCGCCCGCGAGAAGTCGCACTGCCTATCGAGGCAACATTCATAGGTAACCTAACCGCTGTACATAATAACAATTATCGCACGATCGTGCTATTATGTGTTTTAGATCGGAACGCGCGCGGCAGCCGCCGCGTGCGCTCTGGCGATGCGACGGCTGCGATTAGTCCAGCCAGACCAACGGTACTTCTTCGGTCGATCGAACGCTATCATCGGCCAGCGGGCAGACCCGCCGCGTTTCAGGCTGAAGCGCACATTAGCGAGCTCATCAAGCACGGCGTTGAGCAGATGGTCGACGGCCGGTGTGGGATCGGCGTCATAGTCGGCAGAACGCACATCCACACGCAGTAAAGTCGTGACGTTCACTGCAGTGCGGCGCTTTGCGTCGGTATAGATTCGGATGCTGACGCCAGAGCGATCGCCGACGACGTCAACCACAGCTGCGGAGTAGCGCCGTCCTGATTTGGAAACGATGGGACCGAAAAACTGAAAAACACGATGCCCTCCTTTGAAAGGATTTTGTCGGCGTCGTGAACCTCGGACTGCAGACGCTGCACCGGGCGTCTCGGGTAGAGGACCATTACGGCGCGCTGAGTGCGCGTCTCGTCGTCAATGTATCCGCAACGATCATATCAAAAGGTTGCGCAAAAGCAACAGCCTGTGAAGTCGCCGGATTGCCTTGACTTTCGCCTTGCAATGCGAAAATGACCGGGTGTAAGTGGAGGATTTCGGGCAATGATTGAATATGTGAGCGACAGGCTTTTAGCAGCGCTTTTCCCGCCAGGCACGGGCGGTCCAGGCACGTTGCGAGTCGCGGGTCCGCTTCAGGTTGACCAGACGATTGAGGCCAGCGGGATCGATTTCGACGGAACTCGGCACCTCGTTTTTTTTGCCGACGTGATGACGTACGCGGGACACGACGAGCAGTTTCTTCGTGACACCGCGGTCGCGTGGAATGGTGGATTCGTGCCAGCGCCGGCGTCAAGACTCGTGAAGTTTTTCAGGGCCGAAGCCGATCGTGAGACCATGTTTTACCCGTCAGAATGGCCGTTACCCGATCCGGCGATGATCTGGCAGTTCAGCGAGGCTTTGGGAATGGCGCTGGTAGCCCACGCCGACGCCTATCCGGCGACGTCGCAATACTTCTACATGCCGCAGACGGGCAAACTGGACGCACTATATAATAGGCTTGCTAGGAAATTCGAACGCGGCGAAATGGGAGCATCATTTCGCTGCGTGACCCGGCCCGCATCAGATGAAGGAGGTTTTTATGGCTTTGAACGCATCTAGCAAGCTTCGCCCGAAGGTGATAGCGCTGCAGAAGCGCGGGGTTGCCGTGATCCTCCAACGTACCGAGGCGGCGGCGGAGAACGGCGCACTGACGGAAAAGAAGGCTCGTGAGACGTATCGCGCGACGGTGCGAGTGCGGACGCGACGAACTGCGGACTCGGAATCGTAACCGGTCCGAAAGTCTTTCTGCCCGAACGAGGCGCCACCGAAAGGTGGCGTTTTTGTTTTGAGCCCCCGCAGCGTTGCTTTGGCACACAAGAACAGATACTGAGGGCACTGTCAAGTTGAGGAGCGCAGGCTACGTGTCCGAATAAAGAATAGGTATCCTTATCAGATAACTCGTTCGACTGCGGTTACGACAGCCCAGTCATGCCATGTGGCGAGGCGTTCTTTTAGTATGGCGCGATGACATGCCGCGTTCATCTGATGTCTGGGCAACGCGAAGTGCTGCCGGATCAGGCCAAAGCATGAGAGAAACGCCTGCGTGCGACGCGCGTCGCGAAAGCCGCACATCTGGCGTTCGCGCCTGCGGGTTGGCTGGTGGCTATTCTCGGCGCGGTTGTTCACGCGAGCAGTCGCTTTGACGAAGACGTGCTTTACCCGAGCGAGTTCAGGAATTTCAGCCTTTGCCGCCGGATAACTGCGCAGTTGATCGGTAACGATCTTGCGCGGCGCCGGGTTCGGTCGCAGCACCCGCCGGAAGAAGCGCTTTGCCGCGGCCTTGTCGCGGCGCTTTTGTACCAGCACGTCAAGCTCGGCGCCATGTTGATCGACCGCACGCCACAACAGATACGGCTCGCCGCGCAGTGTCACGAACATCTCGTCAAGGTGCCAGGTGCTGCCCGGCTTCCGCCGCACCGACCTGGCGCAACGGGCGAATCCCGCGCCGAACTTGTCGCACCAGCAGCGGACCGTCTCGTACGTGACCACGACGCCACGCTCAAGCAACAACTCCTCAATGTCGCGCAGGCTCAGGTTAAACCGGAAATACCAGCGCACCGCGCAACTGATGACGACTGCAGGGAAGCGGTGGCCGTGATAAAGCGATTTCGTCTTGTTCATCGCTTCATTCTACCGTTGTCTGCCAACCAACCTGACACCGCCCGCCGAACTGCTCGAGCAGCAGGTTGGCCAGCCCCGGGTTGGGCGCCGCGACGCGTACGGTGTATTGCAGTCTTTTGTTGTGATGGAACATGGCATTTCTCCAATAGATGTGACGGGACCTGCCACGACGTACTTCACGCCCCTGGTGGGCGAAAGGACGTCGCATCTGGAATGACTGGGCATGACTGGCTGTGCGGACCGAAGACGAACGCAGGCGGGTGCGGGATGCCATCGAACCGGTCTCAGAGCGGTGGCTCTGGCGTGACTGCGCGCAGGAACGCAAGGGTTCAACCTGCGCGACTGGTTTCGCATGCGCCGTGCCACGGGCTGTGCAATGAATGCGGCACATCTTGATGCGGGATCTTTACTTTGGATTGCAAATAATGCACGCGCGTGTAATGCCGCCTGGTCAGGACCGCTGCGGTATGGCGATTGCTTTTCCCATCGTCAATCCACCCTGAGCGCCATCATGAGACGGTTAAATATTTCCCTGTTGTGCATGCAACTGCTGATCTGGAGCGCTGCTGTCGCCTGCTCCTTGATATAACGCCCCGTCTGTGACGTCCTGCCGTATCTGGGATAGATAGCGCATCCCGAACTTTGCGCCCGTCGTGCCGCTGCGGGCGACGGCCGGTCAGTCCGACGACAGTCGTTCCCTTTCGGAGATGCCGATGGAAGCGCTCTGGTTCCTCCTCGTTGGCGCGCTTCTCGTCGCGATGGCGCTCGGCCGCGGGCTCGTTGCCCGCCTGCCGCTCAGTGGCGCGATGGTCTACCTGGTGGTCGGCTTCCTGATTGGACCGGCGTGCGCGAACCTGCTGCCCGTCTCGCTCGACAGCGACGTGCGCTCGTTGAGAGTGGTGGGTGAGACGGGTCTTGTCGTCTCGCTGATGGCGATCGGCATGCACCTGCGTCTCCCGCTACGCGATCCATTGTGGCGACTTCCCCTGCGCCTCGGCTTTCCGGCGATGCTTGCCACCGTCGCCCTCGTTGCTGGCGCCGGCCTGCTGTGGGGCGGCCTCGCCCTTGGGCCGGCGCTCGTACTTGCGGCGGCGCTCGCACCGACGGATCCCGTGCTTGCGAATGAACTGCGCGTCAGGGAAGCCGGCGATGACGAACCGCTGCGCTTCGCGCTGTCCGGCGAAGGCGGGTGCAACGACGGGTCGGCCTATCCGGTTGCGCTGATCGGCCTCGCTCTCTGCGGCTGGCCGAGCCTGGGCAGCGACCGGCCCGCGACTTTCCTGCTGGCCGTGGCGTGGGGGCTGTCTGGCGCAGCGGCGATAGGCTGGGCGTGTGGTATCGGCATGGTCAGGATCGTGACCCGTCTGAGGACGCGCTTTGGCCAGGCGGTTGGACTCGAAGGGTTTCTCGCCATCGGTCTGATGGCGCTTTGCTATGGCGCAGCGTTGATGGCGCACACCTACGCCTTCGTCGCCGTGTTCGCCGCTGGCGTCGCGCTGCGCCACGAAGAACTGGACGCAACTCGCGAGCAGATGCCCTCTGAGGCACTCGCCGATGTCGAGCGCGGCCAGAAACGGGAGGCCGCCACCAGTCCCGAACTGGCACACGCGTACATGGCCGAATCGATGATGGCGTTCGCGGTGGAAATTGAACGTATCGTCGAACTCGGACTGATGCTGCTGGTCGGCAGCGTCGTTTCCGCGCACTGGCGAGAGCTGCTCGACTGGCATGCGATCTGGCCAGCGCTGTTCCTGCTTCTGGTCGCGCGGCCAATTGGCACTGCACTGTCGCTCTATGGGTCGAGCTTCGACCGCCAGCAGCGGATCATGACGGCATGGATGGGCATTCGCGGAGTGGGCGCGTTCTACTACCTTCTGTTTGCTCTCGAACACAGCCGCAGCGCCGTCCGTCCTCTCGCACCCGCGATTCTCGCGACCATAGCCATATCGGTGTTCGCGCATGGTTGCAGCGCGACGCCCGCGCTGAAGCATTACATGCGCAGGTACGGGAAAGCGCCCGCACACGACACGAAACCGAAGCGGAAACCGGCCGCCTCCGCTGGCTGGTAGGCGGCTCAGGCGGTAGTCCTATGAGCGCCAGGCGACGGCTCGCCGTGGAACGCCCAATGCGGTGTCATACCTGCCACCACCTCCACAGGAGTCTATCGTGCCAGTTTTTCCCGACAACCCGCCCACTTCGCAAGACGCGCCCGCTCATCACAACCCGTCGGACGCGCGTCGACCCGGCCAACAAATCGAGGAAGCCGCTGATCCCGTCGAGCGCGCGGATCGCCGCAGACGGCAAACGGATGACGGCGACGTGAGCGTCGCCCCCGATGGGACCGTCACACAGAAGCCGCACGGCAACATGGATGAAACGCTGGTTCCGAAAGGAAAGGATCATCCTGAACAGGGGCCGTACACCCCTGAACACGATCATGTCGACCCAGACCTGCAACCCGGCGGGGAAAACGAGCCGCGCGGTCCAGAGCACGGAGCGTGATCACGGCGGACGTGCATGACAGACGCGAATTCTCTGTCGTCTGAATGTGACATCCCTGCATCTGCTGAAATGAACGGCGCAACGGCATGGCGTTTGCGCAAACAAAGCGCCGCGCGGTGTCCGACCGGCCACCGCGCGTGGCACGCCAAGGGGGTAATCATGAAACTGCTCAGCACGCGCGATGGTCTGCCAAGACTGTCCTGGGGCACCGTCATCGCAGGCGTCATTCTGTCGATGATCGTGTATCTGGTCATGAGCGTACTCGGGACGGCAATCGGAGCGTCGCTGCTTACGCCGATGTCAAAACCGCATCCACTCGAAGGCTTCGGATTCGGCTCCGGTGTCTGGATGATCCTGACGACGGTGCTCGCCGTCTTTGTCGGGTCCTATTTCGCGGGACGATGCGCCCCGGTGCTCGGATGGCTCCACGGGCTTCTCGCGTGGGCCGTCATGACGCTGCTGGTCGTCTACGGCATGACCGCCATTGTCACGGGTGCCGTCAGCACAGTCGGCAGCGTGGCAGCGACGGGCGCGCAAGTCGGCGCCACGGCCGCGAACCGGACAGATGCAGGAAATCCGTCGATCGACTCCGCAAGACAGCAGGTCCAGGCGGCCGTCGAATCGGCGGCGTCATTCGCATCGAGTCCTGATGCGCAAGCTCAGGCCCGTCAGGCAGCGGACCAGGCGGCTCGTGGTGTCGCGCGGGCGAGTTGGTACTCGTTTGCCGCACTCATTGTTGGCGCAATTATCGCAATCGTTTCGGGCAGCGCGGGCTTCAAACATCAGCCGCCTTTCGAAGAGTCCGGTGGTTCTTCGGCCAGAGGGGATACGCTGCCTCAACGAGGCCGATACGCACAGTCGTGATATCCCGCTCGACATGGTTAGCGGGGACACCCGCGGGTTGATATGGCGGAGAAGATCTTCCGGCAGGCGCAGGCGGGTGCCCTGCACTCGCCTGCCGGCCCTTGAGGAAGAGCAGACCGTCGCTCGCTTAACAGGCAAACGGTATGGCGTTAAACTTCACCGATCGACATGAGACGCTCGCCGGTGATGACGATGACCCGTTATCTGCAGAGCAGTGGACGTGTGGGCGGTGTCACGGTCCAGACAGCGTGCGGCGAGATGCATGTGATCGCGCTGTGGCGCCTGCTGACGGCCGCGGGCGCGAATGTGCGGGGCGCCAGTACGGGCTGTGTGCGACACGGTGAATTTGAGCGCATCACGATCAGCTTCGAGCCCCTCGGTCAGGAGCAAGCGGACCTGATCCTGGCTGAACTCGGCGCGCAAGCCTGGGTCACGCACGCATTGCTTCACGTCCTTGCGGCAGAGATCGACGACCGTCCAGACTAGCGACGCGCGCTGCGCCCGGCCACCACGAATTCCCTGCCGGGACACCTTCCAGCTTCATCCTGCAGGCCGCCCGGACCGGCGCAGCATGTTTCGAAGACGATCCGCGCCATCAACAAGTAGCCGTCGAACCTGATCTCGTACGACCACTCGCCGGTAGACGGGGGATGCGCAACGCCCCGCTTCTACTCTCCAGGTTCGGCAGGCGGTTCCTCCGACAGCCAGTTGTGCACTTCCGGGCGCACGCTAAACGTCGGCGCCTCTATCCATGCCTCGAGCCACGACCGCCAGTTTGCCCACTGCGCGTCGTCCATGGAAAATTCTTCATAGCAGGCATCGGGCGGCTCCGCGCAAATCAGCACATAGGCGACCGCATGCCCGTTCCAGTAAGCGAGCAGTTCGTCGGTCAGATCAGCTGTCACACCCGCGCCGTGAGCACGTAATACGGTTCCGATCTTTTGCTCGAATTCTTCGCGCGTCATCGCCATCCTTCCTCCTGGGTTGATCGCGCACCGCATAGGCGCGCGTGTATGCAAAGCCACCGCGTACGCCTGCTGCACAACGCCCGGGTTTGCGGTCGCTTCGCGTAACTTTTCCAATCAGGTCGTGCAACCTCTGCCTCCTTCCTGCACGCAGCCGGAGAAACATCGTCCGGCCGCACAGTGACGAAGACACCGGCCCGCTGCCCGTCATTCCCATGGCAGATGCCGATCGTGTGATTCAGCTTTCCGCGCTCGTTGATTCGTCCATAGCGCGGCGTAGCCGCGACGGCCCGACACCAGTTCCAGAATTGATCTCGTCGGCACACTTACAAGCAGCGTTTCGATGTCGCGTGGAACGAACCATCTGCAAGTCCGTATTTCGTTTCGAGGCTGCGGGTCCGCACCGTCTGCAATCTCCACGATGAATACGTGATGGCGCTTGTTGAAGCCGACGAATTGCCAAAGATAGGCCGACGACACGGCGACCAGCGAAGTCTCCTCCTCAAGCTCGCGATGCGCGCACTGCCGTGGACTTTCGTTCGCGCGGACAATGCCGCCAGGCAGCGTCCAACGGATGCGGTGTCGCACGAATAGAACCGTGTCGTCGCGTCGGCAGATGACGGTCGCTCGCTCCTTCATGTTGGCTCCTTGATGCGCGCATGCGGCAGTGCAGTTCCGCGCGTTGCCGCACGGCGGCCGCCGGGTCCCGGCCCCGCGGCTGACGGGCACGGACGGTCTCGGTAAACCAGTAGCAAGAATCAGGCACGCCAAATGCCATCATGCAGGGTAACCATCAAACACGAACTCAGTTCACGACGGGGAGGTGTCATGACTCATGAAACGACACACGGTAACGGCAACGGGCCCACAGATCCGCTCGCGAGCGTGCCCGACACGTCGAGTCCCGCGTATGCGAGGCACGCCGGACAACCTGGAGTTGAGTTCGCCGGTTGGTGCCGTGACTGCGGCGACGCGGCAGCCCGCGCGACCCGATGCCTAAGGGTGGCGGCCTGTGCCGACGGTCAATCGGGCAGCAGCGCGGCTTCGCACGCACGTCGGATGGTCGCATGACACCTACGGACTGTGCGGGCGACAACCACGTCCGTGACTCAGAAAACACGAGCAAATGTAAAGCCACGAGCAGGGTGAGAAGTCTTACCTGTGCATCAACTTCACCATTCGGGCGCTGTCGCCCTGAATATAGGCTTTCCATGTCCGCGCCCTAGCTAGATGGTTGTGTCCATTCGTCGATAGGAAAACAGACTTCGAGCGCGCGCAGGCGCGAAGGCCGGTCATCATGCCGCCAGGCGCGCTTCACCCGCCTAGAGAATCGGCGCGCCACCCGTCACGCCTATGGTCGCCCCTGACACGTAGCTCGCCTCGTGCGTCGCCAACATCACATAGGCAGGTGCGAGTTCGACGGGCTGCCCCGGCCGCTCCATCGGCACCTGCTTGCCAAAGTTTTCAACCTTTTCTTTTGGCATCGTCGAAGGGATAAGCGGCGTCCAGATAGGTCCGGGCGCAACGCAGTTGACGCGAATGCCGTGCCTGGCGAGCATTGCGCAAGACCACCCGTAAAGTTCTGGATTGCACCTTTTGTTGTCGCGTACGCGAGCAGCCCGGGATTGGGCTTATCCGCATTGATCGATGTCGTGTTGATGATCGAGCTGCCAGGTCTCATATGCTCGACGGCCGCGCGCACGATCCTGAACATCGCGCCGATATTCGTATCGAACGTCTTGTTCCATTCTTCATCGGTGATCTCGTCGAGCGAATCGTAGGTCATCTGATAGGCCGCGTTGTTCACGACGATGTCGATCCGTCCGAACTCTGCCATTGCGCGCTCGACGATCCCGTTGCATTGCGCGGTGTCCCTGATATCACCCGGCATCAGCACCGCACGGCGACCCGCCTTTTTCTAGAGATCAGCACGTCCGCCCCTTCGCGGGCGAAGGCAATCGCCACGGCGCGCCCAATACCGCTGTCGCCGCCCGTGATGATCGCCGCCTTGCCTGCGAGCCGGTTGTGTCCGACATAACTCTCTTCGCCATGATCGGACTGCGGAGTCATCGGCGCGGTACGGCCCGGCACGGCGTCCTGCTGTTGCGGCGCGAAAGGCGGCGTTGCATATTGGGTCCCGGTCATTGCTTTCTCCCATGAAATCGTCGCGCGTCCGGCGTGCCGGCCTGCACGGTTGTGTCAACTATCTAGCAAGATCTAGTAAGCGCCCGGCCCGCTGGATGCGCGGCATGCATTCACGCAAACCGCTGCATGAAGAGGACGTCCGGCGTGGAGCGCTCCGGCACCGCTTCGAAGCCCATGCTTGCATACAGGGCCCGGGCGCGGTCGTTTCCGGACGCAACCCGGAGCGTCGCGCGGCCTGCGCCCGTTGAGTTCAGCCCTTCCATGACGAGTGCCTGCACGAGATAACGTCCGATGCCTCTGCCGCGACAGTGCGGCGACACGACGACCCGTCCGATATGAACCGCGCCCGGCTCGATCACCCAGAACTGCCCGAATCCGGCTACACGCCCTCCGTCGAGCACACTGAAACTCCGTTGCCCCTCTTTCACGAGTTCTGTCGCGATGAGATCAGACTGGAGAGGAAACGCGATAGCAGGCCCCGCCCATTGACGGCAGACCGTTGCATCGGGGATCCACGAACAGATCTCGGGGTAATCCTCGGCGACCGTCCGTCTTATCTGTCGATCCATCAACACACACTCCTTGAAGACCTCGACGTCCGAGCATGGCACGTACCACGTGACGGGCACTGCATCGCGGAGCCGAAAGTGGAATGGCGATTGCGGCGGCGCACAGCGGCGAGCCCATTCGCCCTCGACAAAGTCTTCAACCCCTGAAGGAGTTCAACATGAGCGAAAGTCTCATTGCTTTGCCCAACGATGCAGCCGACACCGTCCGCGAGCACGACGCGTGGCCCGCAAACCGGTTGATCGATCTGGCGCAGCTTTGTGTCGAGACAGCCGGGAGGATTGCGAAACTGAACAGCAAGGCGATACATGCGTCGCTCGACGAGCAGCAGGCAATCGCGCTAGAGGCTGCAAACGAGTATTCGCCGCTTGGCGCGTGGCGTTTGCAGACAAGTTTTGCGCTGGCGGGCACCGCGAAAGCGGCCGCCTACCGGCGACATCTGAACGAGATCGCACTGGACGCATTCACCGACGCCGTTGGCGGCGCCGGGAGCCGCCGGGAGCCGTATCAACAGCACTTTCATCGCGCTGAACCGTTCGCTGGACGAAGCGACTGACGGCGTGCGCGCTTCATTGCTGATGGAGGATGTTGCCCCTACGCCGGGCGCTCGTGCGAGTGCGGTGCAGATCATTCACCCCGATTCGGCACGGGGTTAGCCGATGCGCTTGCAGTGAGGCAACGCTGTCGCGCGGACCATGACCATCGTTTCCATACGAAGAGCCGGCGATCCGATGCCGGCCCAGGCGGAACCGAAGCAACGTCACGGCGGCCCTTCATGCGACGCTCGCGATCGATCAAGGCTCGAGTTTCACCTTGATCCAGCCCGGCTCGCGTGCATCGAATGCCTGGTAAGCTTCGATCGCATTGGTGATCGGCTCACGTTGTGTCAGCACGGAAATCGGATCGAACGATCCGTTCGCTACCAGTTCGACCAGGTGCGGTGTAATCGCGCGGTGATTGCAGTTGCCCATCCTGACCGACAGGTTGCGATTCATCGCTTCGCCTATCGGGAAAAAACGGTCATTCGCCGGATACACGCAGATGATCGACACCGTGCCCGCTTTCGCGACCGCCTTCACGGCCCGCTGCAGCACCTGAGACGGGCCGCTGCCGGGCGTCCAGTGTCCGCCCTGCTCGTTGCGCTCAGGTGCGATTTCGTCGCGCTCCTGGTCGAAGGTCTGCTGCCTGTCCTGCTGCGCGCTCGCGGCCGGCCCTTGAGCGGCTCGCACCGCGTCGACGCCGACGGCATCGATCACGCGGTCCACGCCGATGCCGCCCGTCAGCTCAAGTATGGTCTGCACGGGATCGTCGACGTCGAAATCGACCACCTCGGCGCCCTGGGCGCGGGCCATGTCGAGCCGCGACGGCACACGGTCCACGCAGATCACCCGGCCCGCGCCCATCAACTTCGCACTGGCGACCGCGAACTGACCGACGGGCCCCGCGCCGAACACGGCAACGGTATCGCCCAGTTGCACTTCCGCAAGTTGTGCGCCGAAGAAGCCGGTCGGGAAGATATCCGACATGAGGATGGCGCGATCGTCGTCGATGTTGTCGGGCAGACGGATCAGACTTGCGTGGGCGAGCGCGGCGCGCGCGTACTGGGCCTGCAGACCATCGAACGGGCCCGTGGCCTTGGGGCCGCCATAAAACGCCGTTCCTGCCAGCGGCCCGTTCGGGTTGGCCGTATCGCATTGCGCCGTGTAGCCCGCCCGGCAATACGCGCAATGGCCGCATGAAATTGTCGACGGCACGAGCACGCGGTCTCCCTTGCGAAGATTGCGCACGTTGCGCCCGACTTCCTCGACGATCCCGACGGCCTCGTGCCCGAGTATGGTGCCGGGCTGCATGCCGGGCATGCGTGCCGCGAATCATGTGCAGATCGGTGCCGCAAATCGCACTGGACGTGATCCGGACGACGACGTCCGTCGGTTGCTGGATGGCCGGATCGGGAACGGTGTCGAGCCGTATATCGCCAATGCCGTGGAAAACGACTGCTTTCATGTGCCCTCTCCCAATGAGATGCGGTTGCGCACCGCTGAACCAGTGGACCAGCAAGCGCAGGTCCCGCCGTTCGCGGCCGCACAGGCATTGCGCTTGCGCGGTTGATGAACCGCGAGCCGGCGTGCGGCCGTTCGCGCAGCACTCACATTGAATCAACGGAGGGTACTCATGTCGCAGCATCCCGCCCATTCGCAGGATCAACGTCACCCCGGCCAACCCAATCCCATCGATGTCAAGAAGGCATTGACAGGCGTCGATTATCCGACTACCCGCGAGAAACTCGTGGAGCGCGCCCGGCAGAATCGCGCCAACACGGATATCGTCGATCTGATCGACAGACTGCCCGATCACAATTACGACAGCCCATCGGCTGTATCGAAAGAAATTTCACGCATCCAGTGAGCAATGGCATCGCTGCTGGACTGAAGGACGCGCGATCGCGCATTTCGGTCGTCGTACTGACGCACAACCGCGCGGCGCGTCTGCGCGAAACGTTGTTCCGGCTGCGTGCATTGCCGGAGTGTCCGCGGATTATCGTCGCCGATAACGCATCCACGGACGACACGGTCCGCATGATCGGCCTCGCATTCCCCGACATATGCGTCGTCCAGTGCGGCAGCAACAGCGGCGCGGCAGGCCGCAATCAGGCCGTCGCATACGTCGAGACGGAATATGTCGCCTTCTGCGACGACGACACCTGGTGGGAGCCGGGTTCCCTCGCGCAAGCCGTCCGTGCGCTCGATGCGGCGCCGCGCGCGGCGGTGCTCAATGCGCGCATCGTCGTCGGCGATGCGGGTGAAACCGACCCGACCTGCGTGGTCATGCGGCACAGCCCGCTCGATGCGACGGGATTGCCCGGCCCGGCTCTCGTCGGTTATATGGCGGGCGCGTCCGTCTTCAGAACAGCCGTGTTCCGCGAGTGCGGCGGGTATGATGCGCGCCTTTTCATCGGCGGCGAAGAAGAACTGCTCGCACTCGACGTGCTGGAGCGAGGTCATGCAATCGCGTACTGTGACTCGCTCACCGTCGCCCACCATCCATCCACTGCGCGCGACAGCGCATTGCGGCGGCGCATGCTCGCGCGCAACGCCGCGTGGATTGCCTGGTTGCGACTGCCCGTTGGCGTCGCCATCGGACGGACGCTCGATGCGCTCCTTGTCTTCTGGCGCGAAGGCACGCTGTTGAGTGACGGCGAGACACTGGTGCGCGGCTTCGCGTGGGCGATAGGCGAACGTCGACGCGCGTCGCGAGACGTGCTACGGATGCTGCGTGAAGTGAAGCGGCACGAACGCCGACGCGCATCGACGCTGCACGCGACACGCGCGCAAACGGCGCGCTCGCGGCAACAAAACTGCCCGGAATCCGTTGAACCATAATGTCGCACGGCTAACGTCCTATACGCGAGCCCTACCCGTCACGTCGAGAATCGCTCCGATCAGCACGGGCGCCGCGACGGGCTTGGCCAAATGCATGACGAAGCCGGCCTGCCGCGCGCGATCCTGATCGCCCGCCTGCGAAAATCCCGTCAATGCGATGCCCGGCATCCGGTCGTGCGCGCTCACGCCTTGCCGGGTTTCGAAGTCCCTGATGCGCGCCAGAACCTGATATCCGTCTTCTGCGCCGAGCACGATATCGCAAAGCAGTATCTGCGGCCCGGCGTTCGCCGCCATCTGCGCGAGAACGGCGAGCGCTTCGTCGCCCGAGCCGGCGAGCTGCACTTGCGCGCCGCTCATTGTCAGCACTGCCTCCAATGCATCGCGCGCGTCTTCCTGATCGTCGATCGCAAGCACGCGCAAGCCTTCGAGCGGCCTTTGCGTATCGATGACGGTCTGTGGCGCATCGGCAGCCGCCGGGCGTTGCCCGTTCGCATGATCGTCATCCAGAACCGGCCGCAAAGGCAGAACCAGTCCATATGCAAGACGGTGACCGATGGGTATCACCGTCAGCCGGCCGCCCGAAGCTGTCAGCTTTGCTTCGATCGCGCCAGCGGTTGCCTGCGACAATTCCAGCGGGCTGTCATGCGCCCCGGTCACGCTGATCCACGCATGATTGCCCTGACGCTCGACACGAAGTTCCACGCGCCCGCCTGCCCGCGTCTGTTCGATCTCCCTCTGGCACAACATGCCGACCGCCTGCTGCAACTCGACGGGGTCGCCCGTCACACGCAGGTCCTCTTGTGGCACGACCGTCTGCCATACGATGCGACGTTGCGCAATCGCGCCTCGCAAAGGACCCAGCGCATCGGCAATCAGCGCACCGATCCTCACCGACTCCGACGATACCTTTCTCTGCAGATGCTCGAGTTCGCCCTGCTGCCACTGCAACGCCCACATCTTCGCGTAAACCGCGTTGCGGGCAAGCAGATCCTCATGCGTGCCCTGCTCGACAATCCGGCCGTGCTCCATCACGAGAATCCAGTCTGCGTCGACCACCGTCGATAACCGGTGCGCGATCGAAACCGATGTGCGTCCGCATGCAAGCCGGTTCAACTCCGCCTGGATCGCACGTTCAGAGCGGGTGTCGAGCGCAGAGGTCGCTTCGTCGAAGACGATGATGCGAGGGTCTTTCAGTATCGCGCGGGCAATCGCAATGCGCTGCCGCTCGCCGCCCGATAACAGCACGCCGCGCTCGCCGACCCGTGTGTCATAGTGATCGGGCAAGCGCTCGATGAACTCGTCGATCTGTGCTGCACGCGCCGCGCGCACCACGTCGGCGCGCGTTGCACCCTGTCTTCCATAGGCAATGTTGTAGGCAATCGTCTCGTTGAACAGCACCGTATCCTGCGGCACGATCCCAATCGCTTCGCGCAGGCTTTTCTGCGTAATCGCGCGCACGTCCTGACCATCGATCAACACACGCCCCGAACCCGTCTGATAGATGCGGAACAACAAACGCACAAGCGTGGATTTTCCCGAGCCGCTGCCGCCCACCACCGCGAGCCGGTGGCCCGGATGCACGTGAAACGTCACATCGCGTAGCACCGGACGCGCCGGGTCGTAACCGAAGTTCACGTGATCGAACTCGATCGCGCCATGCGTGACGACCAGCGGTTTTGCGTCCGGCATGTCGATGTCTTCACCCGGTACGCCGCGCGCGATGAGAATCGCGAACATCCGTTCGACATTGACCTTCGCGTCGTTGGTCTCGCGGAATACGAAGCCGAGTGTGTTGAGCGGCATGCAGACCTGAATGATGTAGGCGTTGATCAGCACGAGATCGCCCACGCTCATGGCACCCGTCGTCACGTTCTGCACTGCCAGCAGCACGACGGCAGCGATGCCCGTCGCAATCACGCCGCTTTGCCCGATATGCAGGGCCGTCAGCGCGCGCTGGTTGGCAATGCGCGCGTCGATCCATTGGGCAAGGATGTCCGAAAGGCGTCGGGTTTCGGTCTCCTCGGTGGCGAAGAACTTGACGGTATCGTAGTTCAGCAGACTATCGACGAGCCGTCCGTCCGATTGCGCCTCGATCCCATTCACGCGACGCTGCACCACGAGACGCCGCTGGGTGAACACGTACGTATAGAGCGCGTAGCACGTAAAGGTTGCCGCGATGATGATCGTGAACGTCCACGTATAGTTGCGCATCACGATCGCAATGATCGCCCCGATCTCGATGAAGGTCGGCAGGATGGAAAACAGCGCGGTGCCGAGCAGAAAGCCGATGCCGTCGGTGCCCTTTTGCACGTCGCGCACGACAGCGCCCGTCTCGCGCCGCGCATGAAAGCGCGCGCCGAGCCGTTGCAGATGGTCGAAGGTACGCTCCGCGAAATCAGCAACCGTGCGCTGCGTGACGGGGCTGAAGACCACGTCGCGCACCTCGTTCAACGCATCGGCAAAAAACCGCAGCAGCGCGTACGCCAGCACGAGAAAAACGGGAAATACGACCGGCGACCTGGGATGGCTCAATTCGTCGACGATGTGCTTGAGTGTGAGCGGAACGGCGACGGCGGAGAGCTTCGCGAGAATCATCAACGCGAATGACGCAGCCGTGATCGCTCGATATTTAAGCACTGCAGCCAGCAGGTCGCGGACGATCAGGCCTTTGATCTGCGCGCGAGTCGTCGCGTGGGTCGGGTTCATCGTTCTGTCCGTTGAGTTGCGCCTTCAGGCGCGCGAAGTAAGGCGAGCGAGATTCGATCCCGATATCGGCGCGTCCGATCCTGCTCGACGAAACACTGCGCACACATCGCTGCGCGCGAGCCACGCCAATCAACACGTGGCATTCAGTTGCAGATGAAGCCCCCACGAGCAGCGCCTTTTACATGGCGCGTGTAATTCGGGGTGCGCCACAGCGCTTCGAGGCACGCGCGATTCCAGAAATAACTTTTCGCGCCTCGCCAGACGTTGAAAACGCCCATGCTCATCGTCCGGCACAGCGGATGCTGAACCAACCTCGTGCGCCGCCGACATGCGAGCCAGACATGCAGCGCTCCACTCTCGCCACCCGCTCACCTGCCAAGGGACCACGATGAAAATTGCCATGATCAGCGAACACGCGTCTCCCCTTGCGGTTGCGGGCGGCGTCGATAGCGGCGGACAGAACATCTATGTCGCTCATGTCGCGCGCCAGTTGCAAAGAAGCGGTCACGATGTCGATGTATTCACTCGCCGCGATCGGGCATTGTTGCCGGTCATCTCGAACATGGATGGCGTGCGCGTTATCCACGTGCCAGCGGGGCCGCCACTGCAGCTGCCCAAAGAAGCGCTATTGCCCTACATGGGGGAATTCGCGGACTTTCTGACCGGCTTCTTTCGGCGCGAACGAACGCCGTATCACGTAATGCACGCCAACTTCTTCATGTCCGGCCTCGCGGGACTCAAGGTGAAACGCACACTCGGCATTCCGCTCGTCACGACTTTTCATGCGCTTGGCCGCGTACGCCGGCTTCATCAGGGAAGCGACGACGGCTTTCCGGATGCACGCTTCGCGATCGAAGACGAACTGGTCAGGCATTCGGATGCGGTCATCGCCGAATGCCCGCAGGATGAAGCGGACCTTATCGACCTCTATGGGGCCGACGCCGAGCGCATCGAGATCGTGCCATGCGGATTCGATGCAGGCGAATTTCATCCGAAGCCGCGCAACGAGGCACGCGCTGCGCTGGGATGGCCGCAACATAGGTTCATCGTCCTGCAACTTGGACGGATCGTGCAGCGCAAGGGTATCGACAATGTGATTCGCGGCGTCGGCGTGTTGAAGGCTCAGCATGGACTCGATGCCCAGCTGTATGTAGTCGGCGGCAATTCGGATTCACCGAACGAGATCGCCACGCCTGAAATCGCAAGGCTGCGAGGCATCGCCCGGCATGCCGGCGTCGAACAGGCGACGACCTTCGTCGGACGGCGCGGCCGCGAACAGTTGCATCAGTTCTACAGCGCAGCGGATGTGTTCGTGACGACGCCATGGTACGAACCGTTCGGCATCACACCTGTTGAAGCGATGGCGTGCGGGACGCCCGTGATCGGCGCGGACGTCGGCGGGATCCGGCATACGGTCAAGGAAGGCGAAACAGGCTGGCTCGTGCCGCCGCGCGATCCCGCTGCGCTAGCAATGCGCCTTGCTGCACTTCAGCGTGACCCCGCCCTCGCTCGACGCATGGGCGAGGCAGGCCTCGCCCGGGCGCGCACCGAGTTCACCTGGAGCGGCGTGGCGGCAGCCCTGAGGGCCGTGTACGCGCGCGTGGCCGACATCAACACCGTGTCCGCTCGCAGCCGCGTCAATGAAAAACCGCGGTCGGCGGCGGGCAGCGCCGCGCGCTAGCGGCGTGTCGATCGAATGCAATCCAGTTGAGGTAGCCATGTTTACACCTTCTGTCGATCATCGAAAGGCGGCCGTCTTTATCGACAAGGATGGCACGCTGATCGAAGACGACCCTTATAACGTCGACCCCGACCGCATGCGGTTCGCGCCCGGCGCCTGCGAGGCGCTGTCCGAACTCGCATGCTGCCCGTTCAGGCTGATCGTGATCAGCAACCAGAGCGGTGTCGCCCTTGGACGCTTCGAGATCGGCTCGCTCAATGCGGTCGAAGCGAAGCTGCACGACATGTTCGCCTCATGCGGCGCCACGCTTGATGGTGTGTACTGGTGTCCACACCACCCCGCCGGCACGGTTTCCGCTTACGCGCGGGCCTGCGACTGCCGCAAGCCCGCGCCCGGCATGCTGTTGCGCGCCTCGCGCGAACACAAGATCGATCTGCGCGCGTCGTGGTTCATCGGCGATATTCTCGACGATGTCGAAGCCGGCAATCTCGCCGGGTGCAAGACGATCCTGCTCGACAACGGGCACGAGACGGTATGGGATCGCTCGCATTCCCGCGCGCCCATAGCCTATGCGCGCGATCTGCATCGCGCGGTGCTGATGATTCTTCACTATCACGAGCGTTCCCTCGCAGACGCGTGCGCTGTTCCCGGGCGGGCGGCGTGATGAAAAGCCTCTCACTGGTTCCACCACCGGTTACCGCTCATGCGCGCGTGGCGGCGTCGGCGCCGCTCACGCGATGGGACAGCGACATCAAGCGAATTCTTTGTGTGCGCACCGACAATCTTGGCGACGTGCTGATGACGACGCCGGCGCTGCAGGCACTGCGCGGTGCCTGTCCGGACCGTCATCTGACCCTGCTGACTTCGCCTGCGGGCGCCGCCGTCGCCCCCTTCCTCGCCGATGTCGATGAAGTCATCCGCTATGACGCGCCATGGGCAGGCGCGCGCCCGCCCCGCTCGCACCCTGCCGACCTGGCCATGCAGCAGAGGCTCGAAGAAGGCCAGTTCGACGCCGCGGTGATATTCACCGTCTACAGTCAGAATCCCATGCCCGCCGCGACGATGTGCTATCTCGCGGGCATTCATCGGCGGCTCGCGCGTTGCCGCGAGAACCCGTATGCGCTCTTGAGCGACTGGGTGCGCGAGACAGAGCCCGAGCATGGCGTGCAGCATGAGGTGCGACGGCAGTTGTCGCTGGTGCAGGCAATTGGAGCGGACGCCGTCGACACGCGCATGCGCATGCAACTGCGCTCCATCGATCGCAAGACCCTGGACTCGATTCTCGCGCGGCGCGGCATCGATTCCGATGCACCCTACGCGGTGATGCATCCGGGCGCGAGCGCCGAATCGCGCCGTTATCCCGTCGGGCAATTCGCACAAACAGCCGCGCGGCTGGTGCGCGCAACAGGCATGAACGTGCTGGTCACGGGCAGCAAAAGCGAGGCCGCGCTCGCGCATACGCTCATCGATGCCGCCGGCCCTTCCGTGCGGCCGTTCATGCACGACCTGACGGATGCCTTCGAACTCGGCGCGTTCGCCGCGCTGATCGAGCGCGCCGCGGTGGTCATTTCGAACAACAGCGGGCCCGTGCATATTGCGTCCGCACTGGGTGCGCCTGTCGTGGACCTGTACGCGCTGACTAATCCGCAGCATGGCCCGTGGCAAACGCCGCACCGCGTGTTGTTCAACGACGTCGAATGCCGCTGGTGCTATCGCAGCGTGTGCCCCGAGAAACACCACGCCTGTCTGCGAGGCATATCGCCCGCCGATGTTGCCGACGCGGCATTGGCGCTGATCGACGAGACAGGCGGGACACCGGTTTCTGCGCGGCCCGCCGGCCATTCAATTGCAACCCATACGGAATGACGCTCATGTACACACTGGGAATCAATGCCGTCTATCACGACAGCGCAGCCGTTCTGGTGCGCGATGGCGTCGTGCTGGCCGCGGCCGAAGACGAACGGTTCACGCACGTTAAGCATGCGAAGCGGCCTGTGCCGTTTTCGACGTGGCAACTCCCGTTCGATGCGATCGACTACTGTCTTGGCGCAGCGGGCATTGCGCTGAAAGACGTCGGTCACGTTGCCTACTCGTACGACCCGGCACTGTTCGCAGGTATGCCGAAGGAGGCGCGCGCGACGATTGAGCTGCCATTCGATCCCACGCTGCACAAGATCGCGAACCCATCGCAATCGCCGTGGGACCCGCTCTTTCTGAGCTATATCGCGAATGCGAAAGCGCAACTGCTCGACGGCGCACCGCATCATCTGTCGAAGCGTTTCAGGGATGTGGACCGCACGCGCGGATTCAGCTGGCATTTCGTCGATCACCACCTCGCGCACGAAGCCAGCGCCTTTCTCGCCAGTCCCTTCGAGGATAGCGCCGTGCTCACGATGGATGGGCGCGGCGAAGGCGTGACCACCAGTATGGGCCAGTTCGTCGGCGGCCAGTACACGCGGCTGCGACAGGTGGAATTGCCGCACTCGCTTGGCCTTCTGTATGAGGCCGTGACAGCATGGCTCGGGTTTCTGCATTCGTCGGACGAGTACAAGGTCATGGCCCTCGCATCGTACGGCAAGCCTGCGTATGTCGATCAGTTCCGCGAGATCGTCAGAACGCGGCAGGACGGCACCTATACCGTCGATGCGCCGCGCCTCGTCGAACGGTTCGGCGCGCCGCGCGAACGCGGCGGCCCGCTCGAACAGCGTCACTTCGACATTGCCCATTCGTTGCAATGTGTGCTTGAAGAAACCGTGCTGCACCTCGCGCGCTGGCTGCATCGGCAGACGGGGTTGACACGTTTGTGCATGGCGGGCGGCGTCGCGCTCAACTGCGTCATGAATTCGAAGGTGCGCGATCTCGGGCCGTTCGAAGAAGTATGGGTGCAGCCTGCTGCCGGCGATGCGGGCACGGCGCTCGGCGCGGCGTTGTGGACCGACTATCGTGAGCGCGGGGACGGCACTCGCCATTGGGCGATGGATCATGCGTATCTCGGTCCCGCGTACGGCGACGACGAAATCGAGCGCTTTCTGCAATGGTCGAAGATTCCCTACCGGCGGGCGCACGATGTCGTCACCGAAACCGCCGACATGCTCGCCGCGAACAAGGTAATCGGCTGGTATCAGGGGCGCACTGAATTCGGGCCGCGCGCCTTGGGCGCCCGCTCGATTCTGGCTTCGCCGATGGACCCCGGCATGCAGGCAAAGCTCAACGAGATCAAGGACCGCGAAGATTTTCGGCCCGTCGCGCCCGTCGTAATGGAAGAGCATGCTGCCGACTGGTTCGTCGGGGGACAGCGCGCGCCCTTCATGCTCTTCATATTCGATGTGCGAGAGGAGCAGGCCGCGCGCATTCCCGCCGTGCGGCACGTGGACGGCACGGCGCGCGTGCAGACCGTGAACCGCCTGCAGCACGCGCTCTACTACGATCTGCTCGATGCGTTCCGGCAACGCACGGGCGTGCCCGTGCTGGTCAATACGTCGTTCAACACGCGCGGCGAGCCGATGGTCAATTCGCCTCGCGATGCGGTCGAGTCGTTCTGGACCTCGCCGCTCGACGCGCTCGTAATCGGCCCATTCATCGTCGAGAAAGCGGGTTCCGGCGTGACGGGCGCGTCGGCAAACGAGGCTGGACGATGAACGCACGCACTGACGGCGCAATATCGGCGGCATCCGGTGCGACAGGCGGACCTCTGCATGATGCGATCTCTGTCGTCGTGCCGACGTACCGGCGGCCCGCGTTACTGGGCACCTGCCTGGCTGCGCTGGCCGCACAAGACCTTGACATGACGCGCTACGAGGTCATCGTGTGCGACGACGGTCCCGACGACGCGACGCGGGAGGCCGTCGAACGTTTCGCGCAACGGTGCGCATCGGTCCGCGGCATGACAGTGCGCTATATCCCTGTCACCGCCACGCGAGGCCCCGCCGGCGCGCGCAATGCGGGATGGCGTGCTGCGAGGTATCCCCTCATCGCATTTACCGACGATGACACGATCCCCGATCCACACTGGTTGACAGGCGGTATCGACGCGCTTGCCACGGGTGCGGACGCGGCGTCCGGCATGATCATGGTGCCGCTGCCCGACCCGCCTACCGATTACGAACTCGATGCAAGCGGCCTTGCGCGCGCCGAGTTCGCGACGGCCAATGCGTTCGTGCGCCGGGCCCGGCTTGCCGCGCTGGGCGGTTTCGACGAACGGTTCACGTCCGCATGGCGTGAAGATTCGGACCTGCAATTCGCGATGCTGCAAGCGGGCGCCAGCGTGATTCATGCCGATAAGGCGGTGGTCGTCCATCCGGTCCGTCCTGCGCGATGGGGCGTAAGTCTGTCGCAGCAGAAGAAGAGCCAGTTCGAGGCGCTGCTATATCGCAAGCATCCCGCGTTGTACCGGCAGCGGATCGATACGGGACCGCCGCTGCGCTATTACGCGATCGTGGCAAGTCTGCTGTGCGCCGTGATCGCAGCGCTCGCAGGCCAGCAGCGTCTGGCCTCGCTCGCCCTCGCAGTGTGGGGTGTGCTGACTGCGGCGTTTTGCGCCGCGCGCCTGCGTCATACGCGCCGCGACCTGACACATATTGCCGAAATGGGATGGACATCCGTGTTGATCCCGTTTCTGTCCATCTACTGGCGCCTGCGCGGCGCGCTTCGCTACAAGGTGTTCTTCCTGTGAATTCCTTTCTCGAACGACTCGACCCGCAGCGCATCGTCATCTTCCGCGCGCTGCAACTCGGCGACATGCTGTGCAGCGTGCCTGCACTCCGTGCTCTCCGCCGCGGCGCGCCGCGTGCGCATATCGCGTTGATCGGTCTGCCCTGGGCACGGGCCTTCATCGACCGCTTTCCGGACCTGCTCGACGAACTGATCGAATTTCCGGGCGCGCCCGGCTTTCCCGAACAGCGCGAAGACGAGACTGCATTGCCTGCGTTCGTCGACGCTATGCGCGAACGGCGTTTCGATCTCGCGATTCAATTGCACGGCAGCGGCGGCGTAGCGAACGACATCGTTTGCAGCTTCGATGCGCGCGCCAATGCGGGCTTCGTGCAGCATGACGAGATCCCGCGCGCTGGCTGCTTTATCGAATGGCCGGACTTGCTGCCGGAGCCACACCGCTATCTCGCGCTGACCAACGCAATGGGCGCGCCGTGCGAAAGCGATGCGCTCTCGTTCGATCTGACGGCGCACGACCAGCGCGAACTGGACGCGCTGATCGCCACGCATGGCATCGAGCCGGACCGCCTCGTGCTGGTTCACCCCGGCGCGCAGTTGCCATCACGACGCTGGCCCGTGGCACGCTTCGCCGAAGTCGCCGACACGCTTGCCGCCGACGGCTGGCAGATCGCGATCACAGGCACGGCCAGCGAAGCCGAACTGACGGCTGCCGTGCTCGGACTGATGGCAGCGCCCGCCCTGCACCTCGCCGGGTCGACTTCGCTGGGATCGCTGGCCGCGCTGGTCGCGCGGGCGCGGCTCGTGGTTTGCAACGACACGGGCATCTCGCACATCGCAGCCGCGATGCGCACGCCGAGCGTGGTCATCGCGTCGGGTAGCGACACGCGCCGTTGGGCGCCGCTTGACCGCGAGCGGCATCGCGTGCTGGCCGACTATCCGGCTTGCCGCCCCTGTGCCTATCGCATCTGTCCTTATGCTCACGAATGTGCGCTCAACGTCTCGGTGCCGCAGGTTGCAGGCACGGCCCGGGCAATGCTCGTGCGCGACCCCGATGCGCATCCCGCGGCGTCATGCCTGCTGCACGCGGGAGGAGCAACAGTGATTTCGATTCACCGGGAGACCCGCCATGTTGCATAGCTGCCGCCGCCTGCGCGTGCTGACCTGGCATGTCCACGGCAATTACCTGTACTACCTGAGCCAGGTGCCGCACGACTTCTTTCTCGTCACGAAGCCCGGCAACCCGCCCGGCTACGCAGGCGCGAACGGCTCGCTGCCGTGGGGCGACAATGTACATGAGGTCGGAATCGACGACGTGGCGTCACGCGATTTCGATGTGGTGCTGTATCAGCATCGCCAGCATTGGGAGCACGACCGCGAAAGCGTGTTGTCCATCGCGCAGCGTCGCTTGCCGCGCGTGTACATCGAGCACGATCCGCCGATGGAAAACCCGTATCAGCAATGGCATTGGGTTGACGACCCCGACACGCTGCTCGTGCACGTCACGCATTTCAACCAGCTCATGTGGGACTGCGGTGCGACGCCCACGCGCGTGATCGAGCATGGCGTGGTCGTGCCCGAAGGCGTGCGCTATAGCGGCGAACGGGAGTGCGGGATCGTCGTCGTTAACCATCTCGCGCAGCGCGGGCGGCGCCTCGGCGCGGATGTGTTCACGCAGATGCGCTCGCAGGTGCCGCTCGATCTGGTCGGCATGGATGCGCAGAGCTGCTGCGGTATCGGCGAGATCGGCAATATGGAACTGGCCGCTTTTATCGCGCGCTACCGCTTCTTTTTCAATCCGATCCGCTGGACCAGCCTCGGGCTTGCGGTCGTGGAGGCAATGACGATCGGCCTGCCCATTGTCGGCCTCGCGACAACCGAACTCTCGACGGTCATCCGCAATGGCGAGAATGGCTTCATTCATACCAGCAACGGTGCGCTGTGCGATTCGATGCAAATGTTGCTGCGCGATCCGTCATTGGCGCGCGTGCTGGGCGCAAACGCACGACGCACGGCGCTGGAGCGCTTCCATATCGACCGTTTCGTGCAGGACTGGCACGACACGCTCACTCAGGTCACGGCCTGAGACTTTGCCAGGAGCACGATCATGAAAGAGGCATCGCGCAAACGCATCCTCGTCACAGGCGGCGCAGGTTTTCTCGGCTCGCATCTATGCGAGCGGCTCGTCGCGCAAGGACACGACGTGCTATGCGTGGACAACTTCTACACGGGCACGAAGGACAATATCGCGCATCTGTTCGACTGCGCGAACTTCGAACTGATGCGCCACGACGTCACGTTTCCGCTCTATGTCGAAGTGGACGAAATCTATAACCTCGCTTGCCCAGCGTCGCCGATTCATTATCAGCACGACCCCGTGCAGACGACGAAAACCAGCGTGCACGGCGCAATCAATATGCTGGGACTCGCGAAACGCGTGAAGGCGAAGATCTTTCAGGCATCGACCAGCGAGGTCTATGGCGACGCGCGCGTGCATCCGCAGACGGAGGACTACTGGGGACACGTGAATCCCATTGGCCCACGCTCCTGTTATGACGAAGGCAAACGTTGCGCCGAGACGCTGTTCATGGACTATCGCCGTCAGCATGGACTCGACATCCGCATCGCGCGCATTTTCAACACCTATGGGCCACGCATGCATCCCGCCGACGGGCGGGTCGTGTCGAACTTCGTGATGCAGGCGTTGAGCGGCGAACCGTTGACAGTGTATGGCGATGGCTCCCAGACGCGCTCATTCTGTTACGTCGACGATATGATCGACGCGTTCCTCCGGCTGATGAACCTGCGGAACTATCCAGACGGTCCCGTCAATCTCGGCAATCCGCATGAAGTGTCGATGCTGCAGATCGCGCAACAGATCGTCGAGATTACGGGTTCGAAGTCGGAAATCGGGTTTCGTCCGCTGCCCATCGACGACCCGTGGCACCGGCAGCCGGATATCACGCGCGCCACGCAATTGCTTGCATGGGCGCCCGTGACGTCGCTCGAAGCGGGTCTGGCGAAGACAGTCCCTTATTTCTCGGCGCTTTCGTACCCCGTTTCATGTGCGCCGGGTGTGCAGAACGGACACGCCGAGCCAGCGTTGCAGCGCGAACGCGCAGGAGGGTGACCGAACAGACGGCTCGGATCTTCGACGCGTCGCATGTGTAACCCGATGTGCAGGGCACAGCCATTGCTGAATGTCGATCGTCTTCACCGCCGCGCTCAGGACGTCCGCCATGCAACCGACCAACGTTCTAAAGCCATCACGTCATTCCCGGCCGTCGCCCCGTGGCGGCCGCGGCGTCGTCGCGTTTGTGAAAGAGGTCGCAAGCCGGTTCTCCAGCGACCGGTGCACGACGCTGGGCGCCAGCGTCGCCTTCTACTGCGCATTCTCACTCGCGCCGACGCTTCTGATCGTGCTGGCGATCATCGGCTGGTTCTTCGGACGCGACGCCGCGCAGGGAAAACTGTTCAACCAGATCAAAGGCATTCTCGGCGCGGACGCGGCCAGCGCGATACAGTCGATCGTCGAACATGCGCACTACTCGGGCAACGGCGGCATCGCGGCGTTGATATCCATCGTGCTGCTTGCCGTCGGCGCATCGGCAACGTTCTCGTCGCTCAACACGGCTCTCGACGTCGTGTTCCGCACCAGTTCGCCGAAAGGACTTGCAGGCGTCGCGCTGCTGTTGCGAGCGCGGCTCGTTTCGCTCGGTCTGGTGATGGGTCTTGCATTCCTGCTCGTCGTCTCGCTCGTTCTCGACGCCGCAGTTCAGACAGTAGGAAACGCACTTTTTGGCAGCATGGCGCTCAGCGTTTTCGCCGAGGTAGCGCAGACGCTGCTCGGCCTTGTGATACTGACGGTTGGACTGGGCGCGCTCATCAAGTGGCTGCCCGACACGCACGTCCCGGTTCGGCCCGCGATGATCGGAGGGCTTGTTGCGGCGGTATTCTTTACGGTGGGGCGCCATCTGTTCGGCTTTTATCTGGCACACGCAGGCACTGCGGGCTCGTTCGGCGCGGCCGGCTCGCTTGCCGTGCTGATGATGTGGCTATACTTTTGCGCCGCCGTTTTCCTGCTGGGGGCAGAGGTCGTCGCCGCGCTAAGCGGGACGCCTTCTCGCGACGACAGCGACACGCCACTGCGCGTGCCCGCATCCGATACCACGACGCGACGTTGAGCACAGCGCGGCAGCATGCAGGCAGCCGCCCGGCCGCCTGCCCGGGTTCTCTCTCAACCGGGTTTCACATGCGTTCACGCACGATCCGCACAGGCACCGACTTCGCAGCCGGCACCTTACTTTCCTTCGCGTGGTGCGACAGCGGAATGAGCGGATTGCATTCGGGGTAGTAACCGCCGACGCACCCTTCCGGCAGATCGAAACTCACGACCCTGAAACCATCTACCTGACGCTTCACGCCATCGGGCGATACGGCTTCGAGCGATATCGACATGCCCGCTTCGAGCCCTTGACGCGCGATGTCCGCGGGATTCATCAATACGACCATCCGCGTGCCGCTGATGCCGCGAAAGCGGTCGTCGAGCCGATAGATCGTCGTGTTGAACTGGCTGTCGCTGCGCAACGTGAACAGACGTAAATCGGTGGGACTGCGCTCCGGCATGTCGGGGTCTTCGTTCAATGTCCCGGGCACAAGAAACTCCGCTTTACCGCTCTTCGTTTGCCACTTCCGTTCGCGCGCTGGCAGCGGACGGTGAAAGCCGCCGGGCGTCCATAGGCGCGCGTTGAAGTCGTGAAAGATGTCAGGGTAGGTTTGCGCGATCGCATCGCGGATCAGCGCATAGTCGTTGCTCCATGCTTCCCAGTCGACCGATGACTGATCGAGCGTGGCCATCGCAATCCCCGCCACGATGGCCGGTTCCGACAGCAGACGGTCGCTTGCCGGCAACGCGACGCCGCGCGAGCCGTGCATGCAGCCCGTGCTGTCCTCCATCGAGACCGCCTGCGCCTTGCCAAGGCGCGCGTCGATCTCGATACGGCTCAGGCAGGGCAGCAGGTAAGACACTTCCCCATGCACGAGATGACTCCGGTTGAGCTTGGTCGCGACGTGCACGGTCAGGCGTAGCTTGCGCCATGCCGGTTCGATCGCGTAACGGTCCGGAACCGATCTGACGAGGTTGCCGCCAAGCTGCATCACCGCCCGCACGCGACCGTCGATCACGCCCTTGCACGCATCCACAGTCGCCATGCCCTCATGGCGTGGCGGCTCGAAATGGTATTGTTCGGTGAGCTTGTCGAGCGGCACAAGCGACGGTTTTTCCGTGATACCCACCGTGCGCTGGCCTTGCACGTTCGAATGTCCGCGTATCGGCGATGGACCTGCTCCCGGCTTGCCGATGTTGCCGCGCAGAAGCAGCAGGTTCACGATCATCCGCACGTTCTGCACACCCATCCGATGTTGCGTGAACCCCATGCCGTAGTGCGCGATGACGGCCCTGGCTCGCATGTACTCGTCGGCGGCCGCGATCAGCGCTTCGCGTGGCAGGCCGCTCTCCTGTTCGATCTCCTCCCAGCCGGTGTTGCGCACATAGCTGGCAAACGCGTCGAAGCCTGTCGTGTGCGCGGCGATGAAGGCAACGTCGATAATGCGTGCGCCACCTTCCGACTGCGCGCGGTCGTCCGCTTCGATCACTGCCTTGCAAATGCCGGCAATCGCCGCGGAGTCACCGCCCGCCTTCACCTGGTGGTACTGCGTGCTGATCTGCGTCGCGCCAGGCTTGAGCATCTGCGACGGCGACTGGGGATTCACGAAGCTGACCAGCCCCGGCTCGCGGATCGGATTGAACGTGATGATCGGCACGCCGCGCTCGCGCGCCGCCTGAAGGTCGTGCAGCATGCGCGGACTGTTGGTTCCGACGTTCTGGCCGAAGAAGAACATCAGATCGGTCTGGGTGAGATCGTCGAGCGTGACGGTCCCGACGCCGACGCCAATCGCCTCCTTGAGGCCGACACTCGTGCTTTCATGACACATGTTCGAACTGTCGGGCAGATTGTTGGTGCCGTACATGCGCGCGAGAAGCTGGTACATGTATGAGGTTTCGAGCGACGCACGCCCCGATGTGTAGAACACGACAGAATCGGGATCGAGCGCCCGCAGCTCGCCTCCGATCTCACCGAACGCATGTTCCCAGCTGGTTTCGACATACCGGTCGGTGGCGGCGTCCCAGCGCATCGGGGCACACAGACGTCCCACTTCCTCGAGATCGTGGTCATGCCATGCTTCGAGTTCGCTCACGGTATGTGCCGCGAAAAATTCAGGATCGACGCGGCGCGACGTCAAGTCCCATGCGGTCGCCTTGGCGCCGCTTTCGCAGAACTCGAACGGATGCGGATGGGCCGGCTTGGCCCATGAGCAACTGACGCACATGAAGCCGTCGGGCTTGTTCTGATGAACCAGCACGCGGCTCGTCGCGACCGGCGCGTGTTCATGCACGAGTGCGTCTGCTACGGCCTTGACGGAACCCCAGCCTCCGCTTGCGTGCTGATACGCATCTGACTTCTTGTGGACGGTGCTCATCGTGCGCTCCATGAATTACCTGGAGACGTTGCCAGCATCCGCCGTGCCTCGCGCCTTGCCGCGACGCGGGGTCAGCGCAGCGAACCCAGGGTGTTGAAGTAATGCTCGATGCGGGACAAGGCGTAACGAGCCGCGTGATGACGGATTTCGTTGCGGCTGCCGGTGAAACGTCGGGTTTTTGCAAACGTGACGATGCGACCATCGCGCATGCGGTACGCCCACGCGAAGCATTGTGTACCGGGCGGCGGTCCGTCCGATGGTCGGCAACACCCGTGTTGGCTACGGCAACATCGGCGCAACTCGCCTCCTGCTGCAATGCGCCTTCCGCCATCTCGCGGGCGACGGCTTCGCTCGTCAGGCCATGTGCCTGCATGGTCGCGTGCTGTACGCCGAGGAAGCCCGCCTTGCCCGACGGAGAATACGTCACGAAGCCCACGTCGAGGCACGCCCCGCTTCCCGGAACTTCAGCGAGACACGATGCGATCTGCCCCGCCGTGCATGACTCGGCTGTCGCGAGCTTGAGGCCGCGCGAGCTGAGAAAAGACACCACCTGTCGTGCCACGTTCATGGCTCCCCCTCTGTCACTTGTGCAGTTCGCCGCGCAGCGTGCTTACATCGTTGGCCGTGACGGGTTGCGCGTTGTTGCCCCACGCACCGCGGATATAGGTCAGCACCTGGGCAATCTGCACATCGGCCAGCGTCCCGACGAAGCCGGGCATCGACTGGCGCGGCGGCCCCGTGAGCGTCGCCGGGCTATTGCCGCCTTCGACAAGCAGCCTGATCAGCGACGTCGTATCTTCCGTCAGCACTGAAGGGTTGCCGGCCAGCGAAGGAAAGGCGTTGGGAACGCCCATGCCGTCATCGCGATGACAGCGCGCGCAAAAACTGCGATATACATTGAAGCCGAGCGACAGTTCATCGGGCACGCGGTTGCCATTGACGGATGCGCGCGCCGGATCGGCGTTCGGCGTGTAAGTCCCGGACGGCTTTTGCGCGGGCAGCGACTTCAGATAGCGCCCGATTGCCTGCGCATCCTCGTCGGTGAGGTATTGAGAGCTGTCTTCGATCTGCTCGACCATACTGCCGTAGGCGATCACGCCGCCAGCGTGCCCCGTCTTCAGGAACGACGCAATGCTGGCGGCGCTCTTCCGACCGAGGCCGGATCCCTTATCGCCTGTGAGGTTCGGCGCGAACCAGTGATCGTTGACGCCGCCCGTGAGATAACTGTTCGAGGATTCGTCGTAGCCGCGCTCCTGGAACGCTTTACCGCGCGGCGTGTGGCACGCGCCGCAATGGCCGAGCGACCGCACCAGATACGCACCGCGATTCCATTGTGCGTCATGGTCGGCACGCGGCCGGTACACGCCGCGCGGCACGAACACCCGTTGCCAGAAGCGCAACGCCCAGCGCTGATCGAACGGAAACGCCACGTCCGAAGGGGGCGTCGGCTTGGCAACGGGCGCGACGCGATGCATGATGTATTCGTAGAGCGCCCGCATATCGTCGTCCGATACTTTGGCAAACGACGCATACGGCATCGCCGGATACAGGCGCTTGCCGCCCCGCGCGACGCCCTCGCGCATCGCGCGCGCGAAATCCTCATAGCTGTACTGGCCAATGCCGAATTGTTTGTCAGGTGTGATGTTGCTTGACATGATCGTGCCGAACGGCGAAGCGAGCCCTAGTCCGCCTGCGAGCGGTGCGCCGCGCTGGGCCGCCGTATGGCAGCCTGCGCAATCGCCTGCCTTCGCGACGTATTCGCCGCGCGCGAGCGTTGCGTCATCCGCCAGCGGCGCCTGCGCAGCAGCGGCGGCTTCATGGGGTGCCGGCGGATTGAGCAGCAGCGCGAGCACGCAGCCGCCCGACAAGGCGCAGGCTATGAGCCAACGGATGCGCGGCGTGCGGCGACGCTTCATCGCGTTCCATCCCGCGGCACAATCACCGCATGCCGCGTTGCGAGCACGGGCGCATTGGGGCGCGTCAGCCAGCGTGCGGCAATTGCAAGCCCACCGACCAGATATGCCGTCGCCGCGGGCACCCACATGATCATCCCGCCCAACTGCTGATCGCGCAGCGGATCGACACCTAGCGCGCTGCAAGGTTCTACGTACAGCGGATACCAGAGGCCCGGCGCGAGCGTGATCAGCGCGCCGAGCGCGCCCGTGTGGACCATCGTCGTGAAGAGCGACAGCATGGCGTGGCCGTCCGTCTGCCGCCGCGCGCCGTCGCCGGCGACCGTCCACCAGAACAGCAAGGCTGTCAGCAGAAAACTCGCGTGCTGCAGCGAATGCGCCCACTGGTGCAGCAGCGCCGCCTGGAACAGCGCGGGTGCATGCCATGTCCACAACGCCACCGCATGCAGTAGCCAGGCAACGAGCGGCAAGGTCAGCGCGTGCCAGCACCGGGAAAACCCGCGCGTCCTGACCAGCCGTCCAAGCCGCAACCGCGCACGCTTCGGCAGCGCCCATATCCATACGCCGAGCGGTCGGCCCATTACGAGCAACGGTGCGGCAATCAGCATCATCGATTCATGCTGCACCATATGCGCGGAGAAGAGCGCTGCGCCGAGAGGATCGAGCGGCGAGAACAGGGCTAGCGCGAGCCCTAGCCAGCCACCGGCAAACGCGGCGAGACGGGTCGCGCGTACGCGGGCGCCGCGCGCCTGCGCAGAGCCGCGTCTGCGCAGACGCCAATAGCCGGTACCGTATGCAACCAGGCTCGTGATCATCAGCGCAAGCACCCACGGCTCGCCCGTCCATCCGAACGAAGGCACTGCAGCGCTCGACGCGGACAGCACATGTGCCGCCACAATTCTGGGCGTGAGCAACGCGACGCACGCCGGCGCGGCAACGCGTCCGATTCGCATGCACGCCGCGTTCAGCGACAGGGTGAGATCAACCATTGCGGGAACCACATCATCAGCTGGATCAACGCCGACAGCGCGGCGACCAGCATCGCCATCAGCGCGAAGAATGCGGCGTGCGCGGTATCCGGCGCAGCGTCGGCATCGCGTACGTGCGATACGAGACGCCATCGCGTGTAAGCAAGCACCGTCGCCGCCGCCGAAAACAGAAATGCGACCGCACTGACGACATCGAGCGCCAGCGTGCTTTGCTGTGCGCACGCCACCTGCACCAGCGCATAGTTGAGACTCTGCGCACCGAGCACGACAAACGGCGCGACGACCAGACCGAGCCACGAAGCAAAAGAAGTCCGGATCATGGCGACATCCGTGGCACGAAATAGATCACCAGATAGATCGGCAGCCAGCTCAACACGACGAAATACCAGTAGACCGCGTTCTCGCTCGTGTCGACCAGCCGCTTCCCCTCGTATGGACCGAAGTACAGCAGCGCGGCAAGGACGGCGGTATCGACGGTGTCGGTGACCAGGTGCGTGGTATGAAGACCAAGCAGAAGCCACACAATCGATCCATACGCGTTCGCGTACCACATCACGTTCAGCGCGGCGAACTCGAAACCGCGCAACACCAGAAAGATCAGCGCGAACGCAAGGCAAATCACAAGCCACAGGCGTGCGCCTTCGCGGTTGCCCTTGTTCGCCGCTCGCCGCGCGAGTTCGTTGGGCACCATGCTCGCGATCAGCACCGCCGTATTTAGCGAGCCCCACAGCAGCGCTGGCGGCGGCGCATGCATCGGCCACACGGCGTTGACGGCTCGCAGATAGAAGTACATCGCGATGGCGAGCGCGAACGCCGTGCCCTCGATCAGCATCAGTCCCACAGTCGCCCACCACATCAGGCTGCGTGAACCAAAGCCGAAGCTCGGCAGGCCGCGCACGTCGAGCGTCGATGGTTGTGCGGGCGGCATGGCTATTTTCTTTGCATCGTTGTCCGGTGCATCGTCGGGCCAGCGTTCCAGCGCGCGCGCAATTGCGTTGCTGCGCCGCCTTGGCCAGAACCAGACGATCATCGCGATCGCGACGGGTACGGTGCCCCACCACACGGCCGACGGCGTATAGATCGAGCCGATGAAGAAGACCGTGGTCGCGATCGCGCTAAGGAACGGCCAGATGGACGGCGTCGGGAACAGCGGGCGCGTGTCGGGCTGCGCGTCGAGCACGGTCGTCGTCAGCACTTCGCGCGCAGTCGCCGTCAGTCCCGACACCCAGCGCGGCTCGCGCGGTGGCGCCCAAAGCGGCTCCTGTGCATGGACGACGGGCAGCGCGTCGAAGTTGTGAGGCGGCGGAGGGCTCGGCACGCTCCATTCGAGCGAGCCGCCGCCCCATGGATCGGCGCCCGCGTGCGATCCGCGTCTGCTGCTATGCACGATGTTGTAGATGAAGACCAGCATGCCTGCGGCCATCATGTACGCGCCGACGGTCGCGCCCAGGTTCATCGTGTCCCAGCCCATCCCGTGCGGATACGTCCACACGCGACGCGGCATCCCATGCAGACCGAGCAGGTGCATCGGAAAGAATGTCACGTTGAACCCGATAAAGAAGAGCCAGAAATGCCATCGACCGAGCTGTTCGTCCAGCATCCGGCCCATCACTTTCGGAAACCAGTAGTAGATCGCGCCAAACAGCGGAAACACCGCGCCGCCGATCAGCACGTAATGCAAATGCGCGACGACGAAGTACGTGTCGTGCACCTGCAGATCGAGCGATACCGATCCAAGCATCACGCCCGTCAATCCGCCCAGCACGAGAGTGAAGAAAAACGCCAGCACGAAATAGAGAGGCGTTTTCATATTGAGCCGGCCCGTCAGCAGGGTCGCGAGCCAGCAGTAAATCTGCACGCCGGACGGAACCGCGATCATCACACTCGCCGCCGTGAAGAAGCTCTTGCCGAGTGCGGGCACTGACGTCGCGAACATGTGGTGAACCCAGAGGCCGAACGCAAGGAATGCCGTCGCGATCAATGAGAGCACCATCGCCGGATAGCCGAACACCGGACGGCGCGAGAACGTCGCAACGATCGACGACATGAAGCCGAGCGCCGGGATGAAGATCAGGTACACCTCCGGGTGGCCGAAGAACCAGAACAGATGCTGCCATAGCAACACGTCGCCGCCGAGCGCCGGGTTATAGAACTGTGTGCCGACCAGGCGATCGAGGATCAGCGCTGTGCTCGCCAGCATGATGGCGGGCATCGCGAACAGCACCATGAACTGCGTCACCAGCGTCGCCCGGACGAACAGCGGCATGCGGTTGAGCGACATGCCGGGCGCGCGCATCTTGAGGATCGTCGCAATCAGCACCACGGCTTCGAGCAGCCCGGAGAGCTCCGTGAACGTGATCATCTGTGCCCAGATGTCCGTGCCTTTGCCCGTCGAATAGTCGGGGCCCGCAAGCGGCACATAGCTGAACCAGCCGGCGCGCGGCCCGGCGCCCAGCGCGAACGCGACGTACAACGTCAGTCCGCCGAACAGAAACACCCAATACGCGTAGGCGTTGACGCGCGGAAATGCGATGCTGCGCGCGCCGATCATCAGGGGCACGAGCCACGCTGCAACCGCCTGCATGACGGGCACGGCGAACAGGAACATCATAGTCGAGCCGTGCACCGTGAAGAGCTGGTCGTAGACGTCCGGTCCGATCAGCCGGTTGTCCGGGCGGGCGAGCTGGGTGCGCATGGCGAGCGCAAGCAGTCCTGCCAGCAGGAAGAAAACGAATGTCGTGACGATGAAGCGGCGCGCGATGGTCTTGTGATTGACGGCGGACAGCATGCCGATCAAGCCACCCGGGTCGCGCCAGGTTTGCTCGAGCGCATCCTTTACGTGCTGCGGCGCGTCCGGCCCGTCCTTCAGGTCGAGGTTCACATCCATCGCGACTCGCGGTTCAGCAGTGCTCATTGCAAGGTCCCCAGCCACGCGATGACGGCACGCAGATCGTCGGCGGCCAGCGGCACCGCCGGCATCGTCGTGCCTGGTTTGACCGCTTGCGGATCGCGAATCCATTGGTGCAGACCGGCGGGTGTGTTGGCGAGCCCTCCTGCGGCGATCGTCTGACGGCTCATCAGATGCGTGAGGTCGGGACCGAGCGTGCCTTGTGCGGAGGAGCCACGCACCGTATGGCATCCGGCACAACTCGACTGTTCGAAGATTTGTCGTCCGCGTTGCGCGAGGGCGTCGGACGCACCGGAAGCGGATGTCGCCTGCTGGCCGCACCATGCCGCGTATTGCTCCGGCGATTGAGCAACGACGAGCATCGCCATTAGCGCGTGCTCGGCGCCGCAAAACTCTGCGCATTGGCCGCGATATATGCCGGGCTTGTCGGCGCGAAACTCAATGGTCGTCTGGATGCCCGGCAGCATGTCCTTCTTGCCGTGCAGATTCGGCACCCAGAACGTATGGATCACATCACCCGCCTTAAGATCAACGATGACAGGCCGGCCGGCGGGCACGTGTAGCTCATTTGACGTACTGCTCGTCGGCCTGGTGTTCGCCGACGCGTGAAGCCGGGCTGCCCCGATTCCGGCGAATAGACTGCTCTCGACGGGCAGCTTCGAGAGGGCGCGATCCGTCATCACGAGCTTGCCACCACCATTGCTGCCCCGTCACTCATTGCGGCGACGGCTGCATCGGTCGTGACCGCGTTGCGCGTGCGCGTCGAAGTTTGCTCGTCGGGTTGAGGAGTCGGCGGCGATGAGTCATTGTTGCGCCGGCTGCGGATGAGCGCGACGAGCGTGGCGAGAAGCACGGCTGCGAAAACGGTTCCGCAGATGAACAGCGTCAAATTCCACAGGCGCAGGATATGCGCCGCCTGAACGCCTGCAGGCTCGAGCGCGCTCTGTTGCGGCGCGGCAGCGACGGCCGGCCGCGACGCACAACCGCCGCTCGCCGATGACGGCTTCATCCTGCCGTCCAAGGGCGAAACCAGTTACGCCTGGGCCGCCGGCGACCGAGCAGGGATTGCGCGAGCAGCAACCCGATTAGCTTGTGCGATCGCTGGCTACCAGCACGCAAGATCAGATGGTTTATGCAGTGACAATGCACGCCTGTCTTTGCTGCGGCACCTTTGCTTTACCCGGTTCGACTGCGGAATCGGACGAGTCTTCTTGGCACGACAGGCCCGAAGACGCGCGAGGTACGGATCATGCGGATGTACTGGCAAGTCAACGTACCGGGGGAACCGAAATGGATTTGCTTGGAATTGCGCGCGCAGCAGGATTCACGATACTGCTGGAAGCCCGGATTGGCGGGCACGAATACAGCAGCGTCTGTGGGACGAAAGAGGCGCTCGAGTGCTTTGCAGATTTGATCCGAAAGGCGATGTTGGAGGAGTCCAACCGGCGTCGCAGATTTCGGCCAGCCTACCCGTCAACCGGCGGTTGGCGGACGAGTTACATGCGTGCAAGGCCGCGACATGGTATTTCGAGACCGGGCGCATGACATCTGATTCGAATTTTTTGGAGATGAAATGCGATTTCGATCGTGCCGGATCGGGATGGATGGCCTGATCTCGAGGGCATCCGCGCCACACTGCCGAACACGATCCTCGCCACGCTGACGGCTGCCGAGTGCGCGAAGCTCGTCGGGCGCATGCTCGCATGGGACCTGCAACTGACGTGGGCGAACGGCGATGTGACCACCTTGCTGACGGGCCGTGTATCCGCAGGCGGTTGCGCGCGGTGGCGAAGCGGACACGCTAGCCGTTGCGTACGGCGAACTGGCTGCGCCGATTGTCGAGGCGATCCGCGAACTGGGTGCGCGCGTGGATACGCTTGAAGCGAAGTTGTAATGCTGTTTTGCCTGATTTGCCAAATCGTGCCACACGCGTTCCGTCGCCGCTCCCGTCGCATCTCTGCTCGCCGGCCGCGCCGAGAGGTTTCTGGGCCGATCTGGCTCGATCCGGTCAGATCTACTTTGCGCATTTAGGATATGGACGCGGCGCGTTGCCCGCCGCGATCGACCTCTGTTCGAACAGCCAGTAGTGACAGGCCGACGCGTGAGACGAGAAGCCTTCGCCGCGTTCATGAAGGATGTTGACCCACTCCGTCACCTCGCGAACGGATGGCTTTGGTACTTCGCCGGTCCACAGCGCTGCGACGAGATATTGATCAACTTCTATGGGCGATCCGCTGACGATAGTCGCAGGAATCGCAACCGGGTTAGGTCTGCTATCGAGCATGTCAAGCAGGAATCGGAGCGTGGGATTTTCAATCTTAAAACGAATTGGCAAATCGTCAACTACTGTCCAAGGCCGGCCCGGAGGGGCGGAAAAAAGCCCGAATCCGCTTCGCGCCAGCACCCCGCGGCAGTTCTGTTGGGGCGTCGCATCTAGCAGAAATTCGGTTTCGGACGTCCTCTGGATTAGAATAATATTCTCTCCTGGCCACTAAAGTATCCGCCAGGTTGGCGCCGTCTTGACGCGTACTGTCCCGGTTGTCACCCTCCGGATAGGTCTGTGCAATCGACAGAACGTCAGTAGGAACATCGCTTGCGCTATAAGGATGTCAATGTTTGGTCGTAGCGTTCGACGAACCTGCATCCGAGGATTCCAGGAATCGGTCGCGACAACGCGCTGTCGGTATCCGTGTACCTGGGCCGCAGCGTCGACTTGCGCAGCGGACCGGTCCCCTCCCAACAGTTCGCGCGAAGAATACTGAACTGTCAAACCGAAGGTGTTTCGCTTTTCCATGACCACCGACACATCCACGGATTCGCCTGCTGGCCAGCCAGCCCCTGGGCGTTCAACGCTCAACTTCCCGGTGGTCGGAATCGGCGCATCCGCAGGCGGCATCCAGGCGCTGCTGCGTTTTTTTGAACAGATGCCGGGCGACGTCGACATGGCGTTCGTTGTCGTGCTGCACCTGTCTCCGAAATACGAAAGCCGCGTCGATGAAGTGATCCAGCGCGTCACCACAATGCCCGTCACGCAGGTACTCGAGCAGACAAGGATCGAAAAGAGCCACGTCTACCTGATTTCGCCGTCTAACGATCTCTCGATGGCAGACGGACACCTGCGGGTGACACGGGCCGAACGCCAGGGTCGTCCGCCAGTGGCGATCGACCGGTTTTTCCGTAGCCTTGCCGACGCCCACGGCGCGCGCGCCATGAGCATCATCCTGTCAGGCACGGGCAGCGACGGGACGGTGGGGATTGGCCGTATCAAGGAGTGCGGCGGTATTGCGCTCGCCCAGACTCCCGACGACGCCGAATATCCTGAGATGCCGCAAAGCGCGATTGCGAGTGGGCAGATCGACATCGCGTTACCGGTGGTTGATCTGCCGCAAAAGCTGGTCGAGCTATGGGCAAACGCGCGGGTCATCAAACTCCCCGCCGCAGACGAGCGACCGGATCGCACGTTGCCCTCTGCAGAGCCTGATGACACGGCTGAACAGGCATTGCACGACATACTCACCACGCTGCGCACGCAGACCGGGCATGACTTCCGGCACTACAAGCGCGCCACAGTCCTGCGTCGCATCGAGCGGCGCCTGCAGGTCAACGCGCAGCCCGACCTGAAGGCCTATCGACGCTATCTCGGCAGTCACCCCGACGAAACGCGTGCGCTGCTCAAGGACATGCTGATCGGGGTGACGAATTTCTTTCGTGACCGGGAAGCGTTCGAAGCGGTCGAGCGTGAAGTGTTGCCCCGTATTTGCGGCGGCGGGGCACTGCCCGCCGAGCAGGTGCGAGCGTGGGTAGCGGGCTGCTCGACGGGCGAAGAGGCGTATAGCCTTGCGATGCTGTTGACGGAGGCGCTACCGGACCATTCGACCTCCGCACAGGTTCAGGTATTCGCCACAGACATCGATGATCGCGCGATCGAGATGGCCCGATCCGGCCGTTATCCTGAATCCATTCTCACCGACGTCCCACCGTCCCGGCTGCGGCAATTCTTTACTCATACTCGCGGCGCTTATGTCGTCAACAAGCCGCTACGCGAGAAGGTACTGTTTGCGGCACACAACATCCTGCGCGATCCGCCGTTTTCGCAGCTCGACCTTGTGTCGTGTCGCAACCTGCTGATCTACCTCGACCGCAGCGTGCAACGTCAGGTGTTGCAGACCTTTCATTTTGCGTTGCGGCCGGGTGGCTATCTGTTTCTGGGAAGTTCCGAATCGGCAGAAATCGCCGAGGAACTGTTTTTTCCGGTCGACAAGAAAAACCGCATCTATCGCGCAAAGAGCAATGCAAACCGGCCTCGCGTGACGCCCGTGCTGCCGGTCGCCGGCAAGACGTTGCAGCCGTTGCCAGCGGAAGTTGTCCGTCCGGCGTCGCGTCCCTCCAGCTTTTCGTTCGCGAATCTGCATCAGCGGCTAATCGAGCACTACGCACCGCCGAGCATCCTGATCGACCGGGAAGCCGAGATCCTCCATATTTCCGAGCATGCCGGACGCTTTTTGCGCTATGTGGCCGGCGAGCCGTCGCATAACCTGCTGACGGTGATCAATCCCGAGTTGCGTCTCGAGCTCCGGACCGCAATTTTTCAGGCGCTGCAATCCGGCAAGAGTATCCATGCGGAAAACGTCCGTTTCCCGCAAGGCGACGCCAATTCGTACGTGAGGATGATAGTGCATCCGTTTCATGACGACGTGGCGGGCGGCGACGTGATGGCCGTTCTTTTCAATGAGATCGTGGTCAAGGAAAGCACCGATGAACCGGACACCAGCCGTCATGCGGACCACAATCCCGTCATTGCCCATCTGGAAAGCGAACTGCGTCGCTCGAAGGAACTGCTGCAATCCAATATCGAACAGGCGAGTGTATCGACGGAGGAGCTGAAGGCTTCCAATGAGGAGTTGCAGGCGATCAACGAAGAACTGCGTTCAGCGACGGAAGAACTCGAAACCAGCAAGGAGGAACTGCAGTCCGTCAATGAGGAGCTGGTCACCGTCAACGCGGAATTGCAGTCGAAGGTGGAGGACGAGGCCAAGGCCAAGGACGACCTGCAGAACCTGATCGCTTCGACGGGGATCGCGACCATCTTCGTCGACCGGCAGATGCGCATCAAGCGTTTCACTGAACCTGCGGTTGGCATCTTCAAGCTGATCGCGACGGACGTCGGCCGCCCGCTGCCGGATCTCACCCATCGCCTGAATTATCCCGAACTGACCGCCGATGCGACAGCGGCGTTCGAGTCGCTCAAGACGACCGAGCGGGAAGTCTGCACGAATGACGGCGAATGGTTCATCGCCCGGATCTTGCCATACCGGACACTTGACGACCACATCGATGGCGCCGTGCTGACGCTGATCGACATCACCAAGCGACGGCAGGCGGAGCAGTCGGCGCGCAGCAGTGAAGAACGTCTGAAGTTCGCTGCGCTGACCACCGACGACTACGCGATCATCGTGCAGGATCTCGATGGCGCGATTGTCAGCTGGAACAGGGGCGCCCAGAATATCTTCGGCTACGCGGAATCCGAAGTGCTGGGGCAGCCAATCGATGTGATCTTTACCGCAGAGGACAGAGCGCAGGGCGCGCCGCTGGCGGAGCGAACCCAGGCCAAGGACACCGGCCGGGCCGAGGATGAACGCTGGCACGTGCGAAGCGACGGCAGGCGGATTTATTGCAGCGGCGTGATGACGATGGTCACGACCGGGGAATTCAACGGCTACGCGAAGATTGCGCGGGACGTGACGGACCGCAAAAGCATCGAGAGTCAGCAGGCGCTCAGGCTGGAACTCGAACGGCGCGTTCGCGAGCGCGCTGAGTCGGCGAATCGTCAGAAAGACGAGTTTTTTGCCGTGCTGTCACATGAACTCAAAAATCCGCTGAACCTGATTCATGTCAAGGCCGAGATGCTGACGCGCTCACCCGAGGTTCGGAAGATAACACTTGTGCAGGACGCGGCGGATGCCATCCTGCGCTCGGTTGTTGGCCAGGCCAAGATCATCGACGATCTGCTGGATCTGTCGCGCGCACGAACCGGAAAGCTTGCGCTCCATTTCACGGCGGTCGACGTCGCGTCGATCCTGCACGCGGTAATCGATGCGAGCGCAGTCGATGCGGCGGCCGGTGGCGTCACCCTGGCACTCACCGGCGCGGAAAGCGCTGCAACGATTCAGGCCGACCCGGTGCGCCTCGAACAGATCTTGTGGAATCTGGTGCGTAACGCGTTGAAATTCACACCTTCGGGCGGACGCGTAGACGTGCGCATGTCTCACAAGGACGCGTTCCTGTGCGTCGACGTGACCGACACAGGGCAGGGCATCGCGCCGGACTTTCTGCCACGCGTGTTTGACATGTTCAGTCAGGCGGATACCGGTGCAGGTCGCGAGCGCGGCGGACTCGGCATCGGCCTGTCTCTCGTCAGGCAACTGGTCGAAATGCACGGCGGAAGGATCGAGGCGTATTCGAAAGGTCTGGGCACCGGCGCGCGGTTCAGTCTCAGGCTACCGGAGGTGCCACACTCGACTCAGCCGGCAACCCGGCGCGCGCAAGCCGATACAAGCGCACTCAAGGGACTACGCGTCCTGCTTGTCGACGACTCTGCGGAAGGGCTTGCAGGTTTTCGTGCGCTCCTTGAACTGGAAGGGGCGCAGGTGCGGCCCGAGCGCAATGGTCCGGACGCGCTGGCGGCTGCCAAAGAAGGCAAATTCGACCTGATCCTGTCAGACATCGGTATGCCCGGCATGAGCGGCTACGAACTGATCGCTGAACTGCGCAAGCTGCCAGGCATGGAGGCGGTACCGGCTTTTGCCCTGACAGGGTTCGGAAGGCAGAGCGATGCGGAGGAAGCAATACGGGCCGGATTCGATGCGCATCTCGGCAAGCCCGTGTCGTTGCACGCGTTACTCGGTGCGATCGGCAATGCCCGGATGGCGAAGCCCTGACCATGGGATGCGTGCGCAAACATGGAAATCGCATGCCGCCGACATCAGTCGTCACGCCAAAATGCCCGACCTGAAGCGGGATGAGGCATTTTCGAAGCGGACCCGGGTCCCCGGGGGTGTCTCAAGTCGGAGCGCGAACGGTCATTTGCCGGTGGTGCGCAACTGGCTGAATTGGTCGTCCTGAGTCCATCCGTGCTTCGAACTCATCGCCGCAAAGCGGTCATTGGTATTTCGCTCCCCGAAACCGGCCGGTCGTCAACGCGTACTCCCAACCCGGTCATTCGACATGTCGGCCATCGGATGGCTGCTTCTTGGCGCGTTGCTGCCATCTTCCATCTTGCGGGGGAAGACCGAGCGGTTAGGCCGCTGGCCTCGTTCAAAGGGTCCTCAAGCAGCGCTTCCAAACGTACTGGGCTCTGGACTGCATTGGAAACGGCCATGATGACCCTGTATAGATGGCTCGCGGCATTTGTGGGCGTGTAGAGATGTAAACTCTGTGGCGTCCGGATCGACTATCAGATCGCGATCTTGTTCGCGATCACGCTGTACAGGTCAATGTCCGTCTGCTCCGTTCGCAGCGAAACGATGAGGCTATAGCGAGCGGCAAGGCGTAGCGCTCTAGACCAGGGCGCGTACCCGCGTACCGCCTTCAGAGTTGCGACCAACCGCCATCGACTGGAAGTTCCATGCCTGTCGTGAAGGTCGCATCGAACCCGAGGTAGAGGACCGCCTTCGCAATTTCCCCCGACGTGCCGAAGCGCTTCATCGGAATCATGCCGATCGTCTTCTCCCTAACCTGGGCGACCACGAGGGGCGGCCGGGATTCGTAAAAAATCCGCCACATCTCGATCTACGCTGCTGATTTAAATACGAATTCAATGGTTGGATCGAGTGGCGGCACGGATCGCTGGAGATCCAGCAGATAGTCGCCGAGCCGGTTGATGTGCTCTCGCCGGTATGGCGACAGCACCTTGAGAACATGGGCGTCGACCGGATGCCCCTTCTGCTGCACCATGTTCGCGACGAGGTGGTTGTACTTGATCACTTTGCGCTGCTCGTGCCGGACGTTTTCGGCGATGACGCCTTCGCCGCCGAACATCAGCCACTGCGCGAAGTCATTAAACTGCTCGCTCTTGTTGGTCGCCGCGTGAATCGTGCGGCGCAACTCCGGGTCATTGAGATATTTCAGCAGGAACAGCGTCCGGATCACACGCCCGAGTTCCCGAAACGCAAAGTACAGCTTGTTCTTCGTGCTCTCCGATCCGAGCCGGCGCAGGATTGTCGACGGCGTCATCTTGCCCGCCTTGATCGATACCGCGACGCGCATCATGTCAGGATAGTGTCGCTCGATCAGCGTCCAGTCGATGGTCTGGCGACAAAGGCTGTCGATGTGCTCGTACTTGCGACGCCTGTCGGCCTTGTACAGCACGAGGTCCTTGATGTTGCGCATGCGCGGCATCAGGTTGATTCCCGTCACGTAGGACAGGCCGAACACCGGACCGCTCTGCGCCTGCGTATCGCCGTGGATCGTGTCGGGCTTGATGTCGGCCCCGTTCTGGATCAGTCCGTCAAGGATATAGACGGCTTCGTGAACACCACACGGGACGAAGTGGCTGAACAGCGCGATGTACATGTCGGACACGTGGTAGTAGCCGATCCCGCCGTATCCGCCATAGCGGACGTGGTACTCGGACAGCAGGTTCTGTTCGTACAGGCTCCACTTGGTGCCGTCCGCCGACGCGCGCTTGCCGCTACCCCAGTATTTCGGCAACGCGAACTGGTTGTAGGCGTTGATCACTTTCACGTTCGCCTTGTCGAGCCGCTCCTCGGTGACATGTTTGAGGTTCAGCCAGGCGACCTGCTTGCGGCTGAGCCCTTTCACCGAGCGCGCCGTCTGGCTGGGGCCCAGATTGCAGCCGTAGCAGAACAGCGTCGTGATGAAGCGCTTGCGCGGATCGTCGACCTTCGCGTCGAATCCGGACAGCGGGCCGAACAGTTTATACAGGTCCAGCCACTGCTCGGTTTCGGTGAGGAGATCCAGGATGCTGATCTGCGGCATCGATGCCGTGATCGCCTGATCGATCAGCGTCCGGTTCGGTGGTTCGGGCTCCTTGTCCGGTTTGTGAATGACGAGTTCCTGATCGACGAACTCGATGCTGTCGTTCGCCGGGAAGTTCGCATCGGTCTCGTCGAGCGCCGCGTTCAGACGGTCCCGCATATCCTTCGTGAAGCTCTTGCCGCCCGTGGGCAGCCCCACGATCTCGCAGTAGCGCGGCAGCTCACGCCGGAATTCCTCGTCGGAGACCTGGTGCATGCGGTAGTCGTCGAAGCGATCGCTGCCCTCGACGTAGAGATCGCCGGAATTCAGCTCGCGCATGATCTGGCTGAAGACGCCCAGTTCAAAAAACCGGCGGTGCAGCATACGGCTGTCCCGACCGTGCGGGAATACCGCACGCATCCACTTATCCGGTAGCCAGTCCAGCGGCAGGTTTGCGAGGTCGTTCTCCGTGAGCAGCAGGTATTCGCGGTGGGCGTTCCGGGAGCCCTGCAGCCAGGCGAGCGCGACCAGTACCGCGCGGTCCTGCGAGCTCGATCGCAACGGCAGCACGTCCAGGCACTGGAACAGCAGTGAGGGCTGGTTCCGGTACGGCACGAGCATGAACGGCAGGTCGAACTGGCCGGCATAGGCGATGTGCTCGTTGCATTGTGCAAGCGCTGCGGATGGGTCGCCGAGCGCCTCGCGGATTTTCGGCAACCCGTTGGCGTTCTGATACCCCTTCATCCTGAAGGATTTGCAGGACGTCCCGGAACTGCCCGACCAGTCCCTCCAGCACGCCGGCGTGTTCGAGTTGATATTTTTGAAGCCGGACCTTCGCGTAGGTCTCGAACTTGCGCATGACCTTGATGAAGATCTCGGCGACGTCGTCAAGCGCCTTCTGCAACTGCGCCTGGATGAAGAGTACCGCGAGCGCATGACGCTTCGCTACCTTGAGCGAACGCAGTTCCGCGACATCGAGCGCCCGCGCTTCAGTGACTAGCTGTGCTCGCTTGCTGACCGACAGGATCGCGGGCGGTGCCGGCAAGCCTTCCGCCAGTTTCCTGATCCCGTTGATATGTTTGAGGAAGCTCGAGATCGCCCGCGCAGCTGGCCTCTTCGGCTCCTGCTTCAGATCGTCCCAGCCCGACTTGCCGACCTTGATGACGAGGAGCCCATCGATCCTTTCGATCATGGCCGCATCCAGTGCGCCGGAGATCGTCGTCCAGATCGTTTCATTGAGGTCGTTGCGCGCCTGTGTGGCGATGCGCTGAAGCGTCGACAGTGGCGGTAGTTCGTAACGGCGGCGGACCAGTTCCTCGACCAGCACGTTGATGATGTCGGGCAGCTCGACTTTGGTCCTTGCCTCCCCCGACGCGAGATCGGCGAGCCACGCCGTCTCGTCCGCGTCGAACGGCCGGATGTCGAGCCAGGCGCGCAGCAGCTTCTGGTGCCGGATGCGAGTTCCAGATATGTCGTACCGCGCAATCGCCGTCCGGGGCAACGCCCGGGCTCGCATCGCGGTCCGGATGTGATCGGTGATGCCCGGCGGCACGTCCGAGAGCATCGGGAAGTAGCCGAGACGCTGCAGCAGTTTCATCTGGACCATGATCAGCATGGCGGTAGCTTCCTGCCGGGATTGCCGACGCACAAAGCGGATTTCCGCGGCGGTCGGGGTGAACGCCGCTTTCAGTTCCGCCGTGCCCGGTTCGGCGGGCAGGACCGGGTAGATGGTCTCGTGGACGGTGCTCATGCTGGTGGCCGTCTCGCGAAGATCCGCCCGATCTGCCGGGTACGCTGGACCTCGTCGTCGTCCAGGTAGATCGACGTGGTTGTGATCGACGCGTGACGCAGGTTGTCGCGTACGGTGGTCAGCGTCGCCCCGTTGGCCAGCGCGTGTGTTGCGTGCGTGTGGCGCTTATATCTTGCAAGATATAACCGGCACACGCATGTCACTCACGCGATCGCCAGAGGTGTCGAACTCAGCGCCGTCCGGGACAACCTTCGTCATGCTTCGATTTCGACCACATCGATCTATTTGCATGCGGACGATGTAAAGCGGGCACGGCAGTTTGGCCAGGCATTTACTGGGTGACTCCCTTATTCCGAAAGCAACGGAAACCAGGTCACCTTATAACCTACGGGCTTATGATAGCAATTCGACCGAATCGTGGTCAGGGGCCTTGTACGGGAGAGCGCGCCATTCCGGGGGCTGAGGTCTCTATGCAGCCTCGTTTAGCGCTGCTGGTTCTTCCGCTCTCATTCCCGGAAACCAGCGAGCGAAGGTTTTCCGCAGATCGTCGTTCAGAACCTGCACGCGGGTTTGCAGCAGCAGATGCGCGCCGCGCTGGGTCCAACGCATCTGCTGTTTTTTCACAAAGCGCTTGCTGACCACGTAGTTCACGGTCGACTCGACAAACGCCGTGGAAATCGTCTCATCGTGCCGGTAGCGGTCGCCGTAGTTCGGAATGAACGTCTGATTGGCCGCGATATAGGTGCGGAATTCCCGGACTGCCTTCTCCAGTTTCTTCTTGTTTGCCGGGTTCTCTTCCAGCATCTCCAGATCGTCGTCCAGGTCATCAATCCGTTGCAGGGCGTGCGGAACATTGCCGTGCCAGAGATTCCATTTGACGCTTTCCAGGCGTTTCTCCAGATCGGCCAGCCCGGTTGTAGTTTCCGGGTATTTGTCGCCGTGCTTCAGTTCCGCCGTCATCCCCTTGATCATTTGCCTCATCACGGTCAAGCGCATAGTGATGTGGAACCAGTCGAGCAGATGTTCGGATTCCGGGCTGAGATAGTGCTGCAGATCACGCACGGTGTCGCCGCCATCCGACAGAAAGACGACTTGCTGATTCATTTGCAGACCCTGCGATTTAAGCACCTCGTAAAGCCGGCGCTTGGGCTTGGTGTCGAACTTGTTGACGAATGCAAACACCTTGGCGCCACCCTCGGTCTGGACACTCTTGCCGGCAATGACCTCGAACCAGCCTTCGGTTTTCGACTTCTGGTCCGAAGCATGCACATAGCCGCCGTCCAGGCCGACCGTCAACGGTGGCCCCGGTGGCGGTTGTTTCGCCCAATCGCTGGGACAGCCTTCAATGAACTGGAACTGTTCCTCGCCCAGCTCACCCTCGATCCGTTCGGCAACGCGTTGCAGGTGGCGTCGCACGGACGTGGAGCTGATCTCTTCGGCGATCGGCAGGACTTCCGTCAGCAACTCAACGCTCAGCCCATAGGACATCAGCGAAGCGAACCTGGTCTCCAGATACAGCAGTTCGGGCGCGCAATGCGTGCTCAGCAGCTCGGCCAGGGGGCTTGAACTATGGCGGTTGTGGTTTTGGCAGGGGCAGTCGTAAAGACGCGGGCTGACCAGGTTAAGTTTCCCGAACAGGGTTCGATAAACAAGGGGATGTTGTCCTTTCCGGGTTCGGTGCGCGCCGCAGTCCGGACAGGTCTTGAATTTCTCGAGGTATTCCACGATCTGCTCAGTGACTACGGCCTGCTGCATGCCGTGTAGCAACACTTTCGCCTCCGCGAGTGTCAGGCCAAGGTCCTCCGGCCGCAGCGCACCGCGCTCCAGCCGCGCGATTTCCTCGACCTTCTCCGGTTCGCCATTTTCAGCTTCAACGACTACCTGTATTCGCATTTTCATCGGGCGGCTCCTGTCTATTGCCACATCCAGTCATCGTGGGTCGCGTACTGCTTGAGCCGGCGGTTGACCCCGCGCCGGTCAAACTCATCCAGCGTCAGCCATTCACGTAACGCTTCGATATCCTCGCTTCGATCCCGGACGGCCTCGATGTCGTTCGCATCCAGGTCGGCCTGAATGTCCTCGAGCAAATCTTCAACGTGTGATGGGACCGCGTCCCGTCGTGCCATGAAGGCCAGAGCACCGCCGCAGCCTTCCGGTGGCGCCCGTCGCTTGCCGCCAATGCAGCACGGATAGATGCGTTTTTCGTCCTGCGCCAGGCGCGCTTCAACGCGCACTTCGTGTTGCCAGCCGTCGCTGAAGTCGTACTCGTAGCGGAAGCGTTCGTTGATACGGAATTTGAAATCGCACAGTCGAACCTGGTCCGGATCAGTCGAGAAGCCCGTGCCGCCGTCGTGGTACACGCCATAGTCCTGGCCATGGATGTGAAACAGATTCAAATGCGCGTCGCTCCAGCCGAAGGCGATCTGCAGCGCGTAATGCAAGTCGGCGATCGTGCTGTCGCTGCGTACCAGTAATCGGCGCCAGATCATCGGACTGATCTGGCGAATCCATACGTGGAGCCGGTAAACCGTGGCGCTGGTTGCATTTGTCATAGTCACCTAAGCTTGGCAAACGACCGTCAGAATCACCTGATTTTGACGGTCGAGAACGATGCTCTGCAAGGCCCGCCAGCACTGGGGGCTGGGCACCGGAACCGGAGGGGGGTTGACCATGCGTGCGGCGGTCTATACCCGCGTGTCCACCCCGGACCAATCCACCACTGACCGGCAACGGCGGGAATTGCGCAATTAACTACGCGAAAGCCCGCGGCTGGAAGATCGTGCGAGAGATGCAGGAAACCGGGAAACCGCCAGCGGCGCGTCACAAAAGCGGCCGCTGCGCGAAGAGGTCATGAAACTGGCGCGCACCCACGCCGTCGATGTGATCCTGGTCCAGGCCCTGGACCGTTGGGGCCGCTGCGTGCAGGACCTGATCCTGACAATGGCGGAATTGGAAGCGCTTGGAGTGGCCTTCGTGGTACCTGGCCAGATTGACATGAGCACACCAAAGTGGGTCGGATGCAGGCGCAATTGCTCTCGGCGGTCGCGGAATTCGAAAGGGAGCTTATTCGGGAACGTGTCCGCTCGGGCCTAGCCAATGCGCGCGTCAAGGGCAAGCGCCTCGGCCGGCCCAACGCGACACCGCGCCTGGTGAACAAGGGCTTGTCCCTGATCAGGCAGGGAATCACCTACCAACAGGCAGCCGAGCAATCGGGGGGGAGCATTTCCACGCTACTGCGCGCCCGCAGGAAAGGCAAGGCCGCCTGACAGTCGAAAAGGCGGTCGGTGACGCCAGCCCCCGGAATGGCGCGCTCTCCCTGCATGGCGCTCAGTGCAACGTCGCGGCCGATTGCGTCAGACAATGCATCGCCAGTTTCCGTCAGCTCGTCAATCGAATAGGCCGCCATCTCCAGATTGCCGGACCGAAGCACCGCGACGATATCGTCCGATTGCGTCCGGAAGGCGGCCAATACCATCGCTACCCGGTCGGCCAATCGGCGCTCATCCGCCGTCGCGATCTTTGCGGGATAGTAGTCGTGCCAGGCCGCATCGAGCTTCCTTTGCTCTTTGCCGATATCGGCCACGAGTTCCTCGGCCTTTTCCTGTTCATGCAGCGCCTGGATGTAGCGCATCTGCAGACGGATCTTCAGCGCCGCCGCCTGCATCGAGGCGAGATCCTCGATCGGCACGGTACTCGCCGAGTACATACTGCCCATATCGGTGCTGAGCCTCGCCAGACCGCGAAGGCCCATCATGCCGATCGCCACCATCAGCGCGACGCAGACACCAAGCGTCAGCATGACCTTGAACCGGATCGTCGCCGCAAAAGCTCCCATACAGCCAGCATTCTTATATTTGGATTACGAAATATAACGTCTTATCGGCTGGCCGCTTGCTACCACCGGTCGCCCACTGATGCTTCAGATATCGTCGACACGCGCCATTGCTTCAGGCTTTCTTGCTATACGCGCTGCACCAGCCCTTGCCTGCGACCTGCTTTCCCCCGAACATCGGGCAAGGCGCGAACGCGTCGCCTGGCTTGCCCTGATAGAACGTGCAGTTGCCGCAAACCTGGCCAGCGGCATACTTCGCGTATTTCGCTTTGTCAACTTTGGTTGCATCGGATTTGTAGCCGAGTGCCTGCGCCGTAGCGTCGGTGTCGGACTCTTTCGGAGAATCGGCGAATGCAAGACGCGTGAGCGCCAGACTCGAAGCCACACCGGCGGTCGCGATCATAAATATACGGCGGGACTTTTTCATATAAGTAATCCTTTTTGTGGGATTGGCGTGCCGGTAAGGCAGAGTAATATAAATACGAATGGCTTATGAAGTAACCGTAGTTGTCGAGCGCGTCACCGTGTTCAGGCTTTCAGCGCCGCAAAGATCTCGCGCAACATCGCCTTCGCATCGCCGAACAACATGCGGTTGTTGTCCCTGTAGAAGAGCGGGTTTTCCACGCCAGCATATCCGGAGGCCATGCTGCGCTTCATCACGATCGACGTCTTCGCCTTCCAGACCTCCAGTACCGGCATACCGGCGATCGGGCTCGCCGGATCCTCCTGCGCCGCGGGGTTCACAATGTCGTTCGCGCCGATGACCATCGAAACGTCCGCCTCGGCGAAATCGGCGTTGATTTCGTCCATCTCCAGCACGATGTTGTAGGGCACCTTCGCTTCGGCCAACAGCACGTTCATATGGCCCGGCATGCGGCCGGCCACCGGGTGAATCGCGAAGCGCACGTCTACGCCCTTTTCGCGCAGCACACTGGTGAGTTCGTACACCGTGTGCTGGGCCTGCGCCACGGCCATGCCGTAGCCGGGCACGATGATCACGCTCTTCGCGTCGCGCAGCAGCTCGGCGGTTTCGGCGGAGTTCACCGCCACTACCTCACCGGCCGGCTGCGCGCCGCCGCCGACCGCTGCGTGCGCGCCGCTGGCGGTACCGAATCCGCCGGCGATCACGTTAATGAAGTTGCGGTTCATCGCGCGGCACATGATGTACGAGAGAATCGCGCCCGACGAGCCCACCAGCGCGCCGATCACGATCAGCAGGTCGTTGCCGAGCATGAAGCCGGTGGCCGCCGCCGCCCAGCCCGAGTAGCTGTTGAGCATCGACACCACCACGGGCATATCGGCACCACCGATGGCCATCACCATGTGCACGCCGAACAGCAGTGAGATCGCTGTCATCACGACGAGCGGCGTCATGCCATCCTGGATGCTGCCCGCATGAAGGAATGCCCGGCCGGACACGATCACCACCAACAGTGCTGCCAGGTTGAGCCAGTGCCGCGCCGGCAGCAACAGCGGCTTGCCGCCGACCTTGCCCGAGAGCTTACCGAACGCGATGATCGAGCCCGCGAATGTCACCGCACCGATCAGAATGCCGATGTAAATTTCGACTTCGTGGAGGGCCTTCTCGGACCCGGTGAAGTGGACCGAGGTGTCGACGTAGCTTGCAAAGCCCACGAAGCAGGCCGCCATTCCGACCAGGCTGTGCATCAGCGCCACGAGCTCAGGCATCTGCGTCATCTGTACCTTTCTCGCAGCGACAATCCCGACAGCGCCGCCAACGACCAGCGCGCCGACGATATACGGAATGCCCCCAAATGAAACGCGCGGCCCGAGTACGGTCGCCAGCACGGCAACAGTCATACCGACCATGCCGAGCAGATTGCCGCGGCGCGCGGTCTCAGGATTAGCGAGGCCGCCAAGGCTAAGGATGAAGAGCATCGCCGCGCCGATATAGGAGACGGTAGTCAGGTTGGAAGTCATTGTTGTCATCCCCTTATTTGCGGAACATCGCCAGCATGCGCCGCGTCACTGCGAAGCCGCCGAACATGTTGACGGCCGTGAGTGCCAACGCGCCCACGGCGAGGCCCAGGATCAGCCCCGATGGCCGGTCACCCGCCGCGGAGCCGCCCAGCGGCGGCGCGACCTGCACCAGCGCACCGATGACGATGATTGACGAGATCGCGTTGGTCACGCTCATCAGCGGCGTGTGCAGCGACGGTGTGACGTTCCAGATCACCATATAGCCCACGAAGCAGGCCAGCACGAACACCGTGAAGTGCGAGAGGAACGTGGCCGGCGCGTACAGCCCCACCATCAGGAAGGCCAGCGCCCCGATGCCGAAGGCGAAGGCCAGCGACTTCGCCGACATCGGCTCGCTGCTGCCGTGGCCCTTCTTCGGAGCGACTGCCGCCGCAGCAGCGGCGGGCTGGGGTGCGGGTGCTACGGCCGGCTGCCTGAGCGGCGGCGGCGGCCAGGTAATGCTGCCTTCCTTGATGACCGTGAGACCGCGGATGGCGTCGTCATCGAAATCGACGTTGATCGTGCCGTCCTTGGTCTTGCACAGTTCCTCGACCACGCGCAGCAGGTTGTTGCCATACAACATGGACGACTGCCGCGCCAGACGCGAAGCAAGTTCGATGTAGCCGACGATGGTCACGCCGTCGCGCACCACCGCTTCTCCGGGCACGGTCAACTCGCAGTTGCCGCCTTGCTCGGCCGCCATATCCACGATGACGCTGCCAGGCTTCATCGACCGCACCATTTCGGCCGTGATGAGCTTCGGAGCCGGCTTGCCGGGAATCAGCGCCGTGGTGATGATGATGTCCGCGTCTCTCGCCTCCTGCGCGTACATCGCCCGCTGCGCCTGCTGGAAGCCCTCGCTCATGACCCTGGCGTAGCCGCCGCCGCCCGAGCCTTCCTCGTCGTAGTCCACCTTGACGAATTCGCTCCCCAGGGACTTGACCTGGTCGGCCACCTCGGCGCGCGTGTCGTTGGCGCGCACGCTCGCGCCGAGACTAGCCGCGGTGCCGATCGCGGCCAGGCCCGCTACGCCCGCGCCGGCGATGAAGACCTTCGCAGGCGGGACCTTGCCGGCGGCGGTGACCTGACCGTTCAGGAAGCGGCCGAACGCATGCGCGGCCTCGATCACCGCGCTAGCCGCTGATGCCGGCCATCGAGGTGAGCGCGTCCATCTTCTGCGCGCGAGAGAGCGTGCGCGGCAGCGCGTCGATGGCCAGTACCGTGGCCCGTTTCGCGGCCAGTTGCTGCATCAGCTCGGGGTTCTGGGCAGGCCAAACAAAGCCAATCAGCATGCCGCCCTCGCGCATCGACGCGACTTCGTCGCTGCTCGGAGCGCGAACCTTGAGGACGATGTCGCTGCAAGCCCAGAGTTCGGAAGCCGATGCCATGACCTCGGCACCGGCCGCACGGTAGGCGTCATCGTCAAAGTTCGCCGCGGCGCCTGCGCTGCTTTGCACGGCCACCATGAATCCGAGCTTGATCAGTTTCTCGACCACCTCGGGTACGGTCGCTACGCGCCGCTCGCCGGTGGCAAGTTCCAGAGGAATGCCAATCAGTAATGTCATAGGGCAAGTTGATTCGTCACACTGGTATCGGTTGTCGCAAGGATTGCAGGCCTGACGGCAATGGCGAAGTCACGCCAGCCGCGCAATCAGTCAGTCGTCCGCGCAGAACATCGTCGGTGTGATATTGGTGAAGTTCTTCACGTCGCCAATGACCTCAGCAGTTTTCGCCGACGAAAGGGCCATATTGATCCCGACCTGATCGCTGAAACGCAGTATCGCTATGCATGCGAAGGGTTGCGGATCTGGTGATGGGAACAGGACTTCGGCTGATTGCAGACCAAACTCACTCCACGCTGAGCGGACAAGTGGAGCGTGAGTCGAAAGGTAGTACTCGCGGTCAAACATCCCGCCTTCTGTGCTTGGGTAACTCACGATAAGGGTAGTCATATTCAGTCCCGTGTTGAGATGCGTTTGAGAGTTGCGTTACGTGGATGCGCCGGCGCCTTGCAATGGTGCCGGCAACGCTCGCGCGCGCCGCAGCATCTGCCATCCGAACAACAACATCCATAGCGGCAGAACCAGCACGACGACCATCTCGCTGGCATTCGAAAACGCGTCGAGATCCGGAAACAAGCCGAACAGGAAGAAGACCCCGAAAGCCCATCCGACGATCTTCAGCAGAATCGATCCCTTCCAGCCCTCCTTCTTGAGCACGTTGGCGGCAATCGGCGTCCAGAAGAGCACGAGCGGGCCCTCAATCCACCAGAGGCCGTTTTGCGTCCCGTTGGCTATCGCAGTCCATACTGCCGCCGCGGCGTTTCTCGTGGCATCGTCGCCGCCCGCGTAGAGATGGGCCAGCGGATGAAGGATCGCAAACTGCACGACAGCGCCGGTCATGCCAACCATGACGTACAACACGACGGCCATCGCCACCATGTTGCCGAGCGCACCCAGCTCTTCGCGAAATACGTGCACAAAGTATCCGCCAATGACGAGGAAGGGCAGATAGAACCCGAACGTGTCTGCAACCATGCACCAGCGAAACACGTCGCGGGTATCGGGCGACAACGCGAGCATCGATGCACCGTGCAGCACCATATCCGCATCCTGGCCCGTTACCACAAATGACAAGCCCACATTTGCGTACGCCAGAACGCCGCCGATGATGGCGCTCCAGGCCGTGAAGCGCATGACCCTATGCGAGGTTTGATTCATCATTGATCTCCAGGAAGGTCAGGTTCGGTAAGGCGTGGGCGAGTTCAGCACGACTCTGCCATTTTTTACGCGCTCCAGAGCGCAATAGCCGTAATAGATCGCCGGCATGAAGTAGGCCCATGAGCACAAGGCAAGCGTGTAGAAGTTGAAAAAAACGTTTGTCTCTTCGCCCGGTATTTTGTAAAAATCGTAAATGACCGCAATGCCCAGTGACGTTACCAGAGCCACCCCCACGGCCAGCGCACGGAGCATCTCGCCAATTTCCAGAAGTCTTTTGATGAAGTACACGAGATAGATCGACAGCAGAATCCACATCGTCAGATAGAAGTAAGGCAAAACCCCAGCGATGAATTCCGCTCCCACGAGAGCGAACGTAAGCGCAAACGCGACGACGAATACCGCGACGTCCTGGCGAATCGACGGCTTGTAGCCGTGCGTAATCGCCATCAGACCCGCGACGGCGATGATGGGTATGCCAAATCCTCGAGAAAATGCATCGAAGAAGTGCGCTACTTCATAGGAAACGGCATTTCCGGTAGCAAAAAATCCGATGGCGTTCGTCGCCGATGCGCCGACGATCCACATCTCCAGGCCGAGAAGATAATTTCGTTTCCTGACGACCTTCCAGCCGTAGAAAAATGAGCTTAATGCCAGCAAGGTACTGGAAAGCATAAGAACTACAGATCTGAGGTCCATGACTAAACTCCCAACTCCGGTTGCATCTGATTGATCAATTTCTCTTCGGGTCAAGGTTTGCCAGATAGGTGGCAATAGCCTTGCGGTCTTCGGGCGAAAAACCGGTCGCAAGGTTTTTCATGACGCCGGTGGGTTCGCTGCGAGTGCCGGATGCGAACTCGTCGAACTGCGCGAGCAGATAGTCGTATCCCTGCCCCGCCAAACGCGGAAACTGGTCGTGGCCCATCAATTGGGCACCGTGACAGGCGACACAGTTGCTCGCTGCCACCAGACGCTGTCCCTTCTCGCGCAATTGCCCATCCGGCTTGAAGTAGTGATTCGCGACCGGGGTCACACTGGCAAAATATTCAGCCAGCGATTTGATCTGCGGATCGCTCATCGTCATCGCGAGGGGCCTCATGTTCGGATTACGGCGCGCCTCACTCGCGAAATTGTGGAGCTGGGTCTCCAGATAGGGTGCCGGCTGCCCGGCGAGACTCGGATACCCCTGATGGAGTGAATTGCCCTTGACGCCGTGGCAGCCCATGCAGACGTCGGTCACGTGCGGCCAGGGGCCGCCGTCAGCAAGGTAAGCCGTGGTCGATGCCGTGAGATACTGCTGAAGCCGATAAAGACCCAGCAGATCGGAACCGAAAATGGCCAGCAGCAGGGCAATAACCAGAGGAATGCCAATCAATAGTGTTTTCTTCATCGTAACCCTCCTACGCCCGGTGCAGCGCATTGAGCGCCTGAAGCGCGCCCTGATGGCCGGAGCGCACGGCGCCATCCATGTACCCGGCCCAGATATTCGCAGTCTCCGTCCCCGACCAGATCAGCTTGCCGCACGAGGGGCGCAGCGCCTCGCCGTGAGCGCTCCAGAAGCCGGGCGGAATGGCGGAAACGCAGGTCAAGGTCCAGCGATCGACCCGTCCCCAGTCCTGATCGTGATAAGAGATGGGAGACAGCGCTTCATCGCCCCATGCCTGCGCATAGAATTGCTTATGCATGGCCATTGCCGCGTCCCGCTCAGACGGGACCATTGCATTCTCGATGAATGCGTTGATAACCCCGATCTCCCCAGCGGGCGGAGAATTGTCGTAGGCCCAGAGAATGGGACCATTGACCTGGAAGATGCTCCCGTTCATGCCCTTGTCGCGCCAGAACGGACGGCGATAGACCATGGCCGTCTTCCGTGCCGGGGAATTCGCGGGCCAGGCGCGCTGCAGGGCCGCACGCTTTTCCGGCAGTGGCGGATCGAACTGCACCTGATGACACAATGCCGGATGGATGGCCATGATGACGGTCCGTGCCCGCACTTCTTCATGGTCGGTATGCAGGGTGACGACGTCGCCGTCCCATCCGGAAATCTGGCGGACTGGAGAAGACAGGCGGACCTTATCGCCCAGTTGCTGGGCCATCTTGATGCTGAGGATTTGCGAGCCGCCGATGAAGCGGGTTTCCTGGGCGCTGTGCTTGATGCTGTCGAGTTGCGAATAATCGCAATCCGCCGAATTGACCATCGAAAGGAAGTGCAGCAACCCCATCTTCGCCGGCGCCGCGCCGCCCGAAAGCGTGATGCTGCCATTCCATGCGACCTGATCTTCAGGCTTGATATTCTGCTTTTCCAGCCAGTCACCGACCGAGAGCTTGTCCAGTTCAGCGACCTTCGGGGACGTCCACGGTGCGCCACAAGGCACGTCGCGCGAGAGTCTGCTGAGTTTGGCGCCAATCGCCTCGTCAGTGCCGAACGTGCCCTTCAGATCGACTGCCACGCGGCCGTTGCCGCCCAGAATGACCGTACTCCCGTCGTAGTAGGTCGGGAAAGTCCCGACGCCCAGCTCGCGCGCGAGATCCGCAACGGCGGTCTGGCCGGGCCCGATCCATTGCCCGCCGACTTCCGAAACGTACCCGCCGGGGATGTTGTAGTTGAACGTTCGCCCACCCACGCGGTCCCGGGCCTCAAGCACCAGAAAGGACTCGCAGCCCGCGTGGCGCAGGTCGCGCGCGGCGGTCAGTCCGGCCAGCCCCGCTCCTACGATAGCGACGTCGAGAATGCCGTCCGCGCCTGGCGCGGCCTTGGTGACTGCGGCATACGCCTGTTGGGTGCTCATGGCGAGCGTACCCACGGCAGCTGCCGAGGCACCGGCATATTTGAGCCATTGCCTGCGCTGCAGGTTTGCAGCGCCGTCTGGGGAAGATTTTTTTGCCATAGTGCCTCTGTCTACTTGATGAAGGCTCCCGCTCTGAGCGGGTCACCGAAACCGCTGCGCTCAGGCGCCAGTCTCCATATCCGGTCGATACACCGTGCTGTGCAACTTCTTTGAAATCCCTTAAGAATCGTTCGCGCGTCTGGCCCGAGACCCGTGCGATCCGATGTTTCAGCGACCTCGTATTAGTTCATATAGACAAAGATAGGTCAACATACCAATATAGTGATCGAAAAAAATGCAGGGTATTCCCCTGTATCTCAAAAGATGCCGCGACATTCCACTTTCCGACGCCTGGCTGAGCGCCAAAGCGCCACGCCATGTAGGGATTCTGACGATCCGCCCAAGTGAGCAGGATTAGCCCGGCATCCGCCCGGACATCACAGGCGCAACTCCAGGTTATGCGTTCAGATTGACGACGCCAGTTCCGGCACGACAGTAAACAGGTCGCCCACGAGGCCGTAGTCGGCCACGCTGAAGATCGGTGCATCTTCGTCCTTGTTGATCGCGACGATGACCTTCGAGTCCTTCATGCCGGCCAGATGCTGGATCGCGCCCGAGATGCCGACTGCCACATACAGTTGCGGCGCGACGATCTTGCCGGTCTGACCGACCTGGTAGTCGTTCGGCACGTAGCCAGCGTCGACTGCTGCGCGCGAGGCGCCGAGCGCGGCATTGAGCTTGTCGGCGAGCGGCTCCAGAACCTTCGTGTAGTTCTCGCCGCTGCCCAGACCCCGGCCACCCGAGACGATGATCTTCGCGCTCGTGAGTTCCGGACGGTCGAGCTTCGTCACTTCACGGCCGACGAACTGCGTGAGGCCGCTGTCTGCTGCCGCTTCGAGCTTCTCGACCGCTGCGCTGGCGCCTTCGGCTGCTACGGCGTCGAAAGCGGTCGTGCGGACTGTGATGACCTTGACCGGATCGGACGACTGAACCGTTGCGATCACATTGCCGGCGTAGATCGGACGCTCGAACGTATCGGGCGCATCCACGGCGGTAATGTCGCTGATCTGTGCAACGTCGAGCTTCGCGGCAATGCGCGGCGTGACGTTTCTGCCCGCTGCCGTTGCCGCAGCCAGGATGTGCGAATAGTTCTTCGCGATGCTCAGCACCGTCGCTTCAACGTTCTCTGCAAGACCCTGTTCGAGTTGCGGCGCGTCGGCGAGCAGCACCTTCGCAACGCCGGCGATCTTTGCTGCTGCGTCCGCTGCGGCCTGGGCGTTGTGGCCCGCGACCAGCACGTGAACGTCGCCGCCAATTTTCTGTGCTGCAGCGACCGTGTTTAGCGTCGCGGCCTTGATCGAGTGATTGTCGTGTTCAGCAATTACCAGATTTACCGGATTTGTCATTTTCGTCTCGCTCCTTACAGCACCCTGGCTTTCGTCTTCAGCTTCTCGACCAGCGTCTTCACGTCCGGCACCTTCACGCCTGCCGAACGCTTGGGCGGCTCGGCGACCTTCAGCGTCTTCAGACGCGACGTGACGTCAACGCCCAGGTCTTCCGGCTTCACGGTTTCGAGCGGCTTCTTCTTCGCCTTCATGATGTTCGGCAGCGTGACGTAGCGCGGCTCGTTCAGGCGCAAGTCCGTCGTGACCACGGCAGGCAGCGTCAGCGACAGCGTTTCCGCGCCGCCGTCCACTTCACGCGACACGGTAGCCTTGCCGTCCGCGACCACAACCTTCGAGGCAAACGTCGCTTGCGGCAGGTTCGCCAGCGCGGCGAGCATCTGGCCTGTCTGGTTCGAATCGTCGTCGATGGCCTGCTTGCCGAGGATCACGAGCTGCGGCTGTTCCTTGTCGACCAGCGCCTTCAGGAGCTTCGCGACAGCCAAAGGCTGTAACTCAACTGCGGACTCCACGAGCACCGCGCGATCTGCGCCGATCGCGAGCGCAGTACGCAACGTTTCCTGCGCCTGCGGAACGCCACACGAAACTGCGATCACCTCAGTGACCACGCCTGCCTCCTTCAACCGCACCGCTTCCTCCACGGCGATCTCGTCGAACGGATTTATCGACATCTTCACGTTGGCGATATCGACGCCCGCTCCATCGGATTTCACGCTGACCTTGACGTTGGCATCCACGACCCGCTTTACAGCGACCAACAATTTCATTGCTGCTCCTCGTTCGATCCATTTGTGCTATTTGCGCTCGTCGGCGGAATGATCGCTTTCGCCTTCCCCACTTGTTCCACGCGGATAAAGTTTTCCCGATTGCGCGCGCTCGTTGCCGCACTGGGCGGATAATCAACCCAGCGTGGCGGAAGCATGCCCTCCTCCCCGGCCTGCACGAGTTCGGCCCGGACTTGTGCCCGGGTCTTACCCAGCGCCGGGCTGACTTCCGTGCCCGGGCGCCCGTCTGCACGAGCCGCATCGGTCTGCGCACTCGACTCGTCGGGCACTCCACTTGAAACGGACACGAATTGCGGAGTCGATTGTTCCTGCGGGCGAATGCCGCCGCCGCCCGTGTGAGCAGAAACGGCGATGGACGTCAGCACAACCGCGAGTGCCGAAAGGTTCGATATCGCAGCAGCTTTCATGTCGCACTCCTGATAGACAAATGGATTCGAACCCAGATTAGCGGCACTGCACGCACAGTAGCTGCTATTCGACTGCTTCCTTCGGGTACCATGGAGCCCCAACGCCAGGCCAATATATCGGCGTCGACGGGCTGGTTACTCTTTCGTCCACCCGTTCTGATAGAGCTTCCCTGCCAGCACGCCCAAACGCAACGTGAGGTGATAGTTCTCGCCGTCTTCGATCAGTGCGGAGCGCACATCACGGAACAGCTTCTCGATCGGGAATTCGCGGGTGGTACCGTTGCCGCCGAAGAGCTGGAACGCCTCGTGCGTGATCTTCATCGCTTCTTCAGTTACGCTGACCTTGGCCTGTGCCGTAGCGTATGGATGGCTCTTTGGAGACAGACGTGAGAATGCGAGGCTGCGTCGCGCAATCGCACGCGCCATCTCCAGCCGCCGCAACATATCGCCCACGCGCAGTTGCGTCATCTGGTGATCGATCAACAGCGCCCCGCCTTGCTTGCGCTCGTGGCAATAACCCAGCGCGAGTTCGAACGCAGCGCGGGCTACGCCCACGAACACCTGGCACATGTGTGTGCCCGCGAACGACCAGGTCGATGCCAGATTGCCGAGATAATCGTCCTCTAGCGCAATGGCAAAACGCTTGGGCACCTTCACGTTGTCGAAGTAGATCTCGCCCTGTGGAAGCGAGCGCTGGCCAATCTTGTCGAGCGGCTTGCCGCGCGAGACACCCGGCAGATCGAGCGGAACGATCATCCCGATGCCGTTCGCAAACGAACTTCGTTCCCCGGTGCCATAAAAGCCATCGCCATAGTCCGCCGCCATGTACGCGAGCGCCACCTGCGCGACCGAGCCGTTCGAGATCCACGCCGAACTCTGCCCGTTGATGACGATTTCGTCTGTGCCCACCTTCGCCGTGAGATTACCCACCGGCTGTTTGCCGCCCGCGCTGATCTCATCGCGGTAGAGAATCGCGGCATCGGTGCCGCGGTCGGGCTGCGTATTCATCCAGCAACCAATTTTGCCGGTGCACATGTCGATCAGTTCCTGATTACCGATCGACTGTGCCATCATCAACGGAGCGGGCGCCACGCCGATCGAAACGGCAAGCCCCGCATCACCCCAGCCGAGCTCTTCGCCGATCAGCGATTCGATGCGCACCGCCATGTCTGGCGGAAGTTGCGCAAGCAGTTGCGGATCGAGGCCCAGCTTTGCACTCTCCATCATGGCGCCCCAGTACGGCGAGCCAGGCGCGATCACTTCCTCCGGCGTCATGCGGTCCAGTTCGCGACCGACGGGCTTCAGCACGTCGCGTGCGAAACGGTGAACCGTCTCCTGGATCGCACGTTCCTCCTCCCCCATCGGCGTTTCGAAACCAGTCAAGCCTGCCAGAGGCAACCCCACGGACTTGTGCAGTCGAATCATTTCAGTACTCCTATCCTGGACATATGTCGACCGGACTGCCCAGCAACCCAGCCGCCTCATTAATAGATCACACTACCAAACATAGGTAACAATACAAAACATGAGGTGAAAAAAAAAGACAGGGTATTCCCCCTTTCCTTTTTCTTCGTCGGCACAGTGCCGTGGCTGCTAGGCCGTTTCGGCGTCCACCGTCTTCCCCCATACCAGGTTACGCGCGGTCTCAAGGAACATCGTCTCAAACCCTCGCATGTACGCGCGCTTGCTGCGCGCGGTGCCCAGATGAATGGTCATGCCGTCCACCATCGAAATGAGCAGCACAGCGATATGTGTACTCTCGGCCGCCCCACGCTCCGGATTCGCAGCGCGAATGAGCTTGGTAAGTTCGTTCGTCAAGGTTTCGTACCATTCATCCCGCATCTGCGCGCACTCCGGATCGGTAGACGCAAAAGAAAAGAAATGCCACCACAACGGGATATTCTTCGAGTCTTTCGCGTCCTGCACCGACTGGTCGAGAATGGCTTCGATCGTCGCACGCGGCGAGGCGTTGTTCTGGAGCGCCTGTTTCAGAACATCGAGATACGTGTTGATCACCGGCGCCATCACCGCCCGCACGACGTCAGGCCGCGTCGGGAAGTAGTATTGGAGGTTGCTGACACTGATTCCCGCTTTCAGCGCGACGGCACGCAGCGAGAAGTCCATGGGACCATTCTCGAGCAGGAGCTTCCTCGCCACACGAATAATGGCATTGCGTGTACGTACGCCCTGGGCCCGCAGGCCGTCGGGAGCGGTTCCCGTGGAAGGTGCTGCGCTCGACGTGCGCCGCTTACGGGTGCTTGGCTCTTTTGGCACTGTCATCGCTTTCCGCCTTGAGTGAGGTAGACGCCTCGCCGGGTAGAGGCAATGCGGTCACACGAACCGCTTCCTAGGTAAACATGACTATACCTTACACCAGGCTGAAACTCCATCCGCATGGCCGGGCCTGCTGCAGCGTTCGCACCCGCTCTTCATCACCTACAACCGCAGTAGCCGATCACCGAGCCGCTCGCACAATGCCCCGATTTTGCATGGTCGAGGCACGTTCGCCGGAGCCGTCCCATACCTTGATGCGCGTTACGCTCGCAGCGCTTGCGCGGCGCGCGCCTTGCTGTTCACGCGGTCGTCGAGCGCGTTCACCACGCCTAACGCCGCATTTACGACGCACCATCGCAGCGGTTCGGGCAGCGTAGATGGCGTCTTGTGATCGAGCGCCGAAAGGAGCGGATTTTCGATGCCACGAATCCGCCCGGCAATCATGTTGCCCACCATGGACTGCGCGGCCACGCCATGTCCGGAGCACCCGGCACTGTAGAAGATGTTCCGATGCGCCCCCGTGGCTCCAACAACCGGCAGCGCGTCATTGGCCAGGCTGATATAGCCACTCCAGCATGCCCGCAGCGCGATGCCCTTGAGGGACGGGAAGCGGTCATGCAGGGCCGCGCGCAGCTCGCGATACGACTCATAGTCGGGCACGTTCGGCGTCTTGGAGCCGTATGGGTAATGGATACGCTTCGTCGTCACCACGAGCGTGTTATTGACGGTCAGGCGATGGCTCTCCATGGTCCAGTGTGCCGTCACGATGCCTTCGCGTCGCGGCCAACCCAACGCCTTGCGCTGGGTGTCGGAGAGCGGTTCGGTCTCGATCGCCGAGACACGTAGCGGTACAACCTTGTCCGCGAGCAGGCCGAGCTGCGGCGTATAGGCGTTGGTGGCCAGCATCAGCGCCGGCGCGCTCGCGCTGCCGCGCGGTGTTTGCACCTTGATGACCGGCCCCTCGGTGTAAGACAGCAGCGGCGTGTTCTCGTAGATCTTCACGCCTGCTCGCAACGCCGCGCGCCTGAGCCCCATCACGTATTTGCCGGGGTGGAGCGTGCCGCCGCGCGGCACGTAATTGCCGAATAAAAACGCCGGCGGAATGCCACGCGCACGCATCTCGGCGTGGTCGAGAAACTCCGACTGAAAGCCCAACCCGGCGCCGGTTCGCATGTCCTCGCGCACCTTCTCCTCCTGTGCGGGATCAATGCCCGCACGGATAATGCCAGTCTGGTTGTAGTCGCAGTCGATCTCGTACTCTCTGAGCTTCCCCTCTACGAAGGGAACGGCGTCCTCGTAGTAGCGGACGATCTCCTTCCCTTTCTCGTTACCTACGCTCTTGAGAAAAAGATCGTATTCGAGCGCGAGCGCGCCAGCCAGATAGCCCGCGTTGCGTCCACTTGCACCAAAGCCGGCAAATTCGCGCTCGAGCACGACCACTTTCGCTCCGTGCCTGACCAGTTCCAGTGCAGCCGAAAGCCCCGCAAAACCGGCGCCGACGATGACCACATCTGCACTCACGTCGCCCGCGAGTTCAGGCTGCATGTCGCCTGGTCTTTCTACCCAACCGCCGAGCGCACGGTACTTCTCCAGGTCAGCAGTCATTTTGGCCTCCTCCACAGGGCCGGGCGATTCGACGCGCGAGCATTGCGTAGCCGCCACCGCCGGCACCACCACGGCCGCTGCCGCCGCACCCTTGATGAAGGTGCGGCGGCTCACTCCGGAACGCGAGCCGTCCTGTTGTCCTGCTTGTGCTTCCGTTGTCTCGCTCATGCATGCTCCATCAAGTCTTGCTCAGAATGTGGACGGCAAGCGCCGCCTCTTCGATGCCCTGAAAACCGCCGCCGTTTTCCTGAATCGCGTGGTGCGCACCCGGCACCTGGCGCGCGCCCGCTTCTCCACGCAGTTGAGCAACCAGTTCGTAAAGCTGACCGATTCCTGTGGCACCCAGCGGATGCCCCTTCGATTCGAGCCCGCCCGATGTATTGATGGGAATGCGCCCGCCGAGGGTGAACTCGCCGCGCTCGGCGGCGGGACCGCCCTGACCGGGCGGGACCAGTTGCAGGTTTTCGGCCTGGATGATTTCCCCCATCGCCGACGCGTCGTGCACTTCGGCGACATCCATGTCCTCGGGGCCGAGGCTCGCCTGGTCGTAGGCCTGCAGCGCCGCAACGCGGCCGATGTTCTTCTCCGGCTCGTCGACGCGTCGATGTGTGAAGCTGCGCACGACGCTCGCTGCAACCCGGATGCAGCGGCTGCGGTCGGCGCCGATGCGCCGCAAGCCCTCCCCGGTACACAGGATCGCCGCCGCCGCACCGTCTGAAACCGGCGCGCACATGGGCAGCGTGATCGGATAGGTGATCGGCGGCGCCGCAAGGACCTCCTCGATCGTGAACGCCTGGCGAAACTGCGAATATGGGTTATGCACCGAATGCAGATGGTTCTTCGACGACACGGCGGCGATCTGTCGTTGCGTGGTGCCGTATGTCTTCATGTGATACCGGCACAGCGCGGCATAGACCGACATGAAGCGGCTATAGGGCCGATCGGACTCCGATCCGGGCGGTGGCTCGACGCCTTCGCCAAGCTTCATCAGGCTGGCGAAGTTCTCGTCGACGCGTGACACGTCCCAGCCCGCCTCGAACAGGGCGAATGACTTCGCCTTGTCCGGCACGTTCATCTTTTCCGCGCCGAGCGCGAGCGCGACATCGCAGGCGCCCGACCTGAGCGACTGGGCCGCGAGATGCACCGCTGTGCTGCCAGATGCGCAGGCGTTTTCCACGTTGTAGACCGGAATGCCGTCAATCCCGATCTTGCTGAACACGACCTGCCCCGGAATTGACAGCTGGCCCTGCAGCGGCCCGTTGGTGATGCCGGCATAGAAAGCCGCGCCGATCGCCGCGGCGTCGCAACCTGCATCCTTCAACGCTCCGCGCAGTGCTTCGCCCGCGAGATCCTCAATGCTGCGTTCAAAGTGCCTGCCGAACACGGTCATTGCAATGCCGGCAATGTAAATATCGCTCATGGTGTTTTGTTCCTGCGTGGCTGACTCAGATCCGGCGGCTTACGCCTTTCCAGTACTCCTCCCGCAGGTCCTTCTTCAGCACTTTGCCGGCTTGGCTGCGCGGCAACGCGCGGATGAAGTCCACGCTCTTCGGTGCTTTGACCGACCCGAGCTTTTCCTTGCACAACGCCACGAGCTCCTCAGCACTGACGCTCTGACCGGCGTTGAGCTCCACCACTGCCTTCACGGCTTCGCCCCACTTTTCGTCGGGTACGCCGATCACCGCGCAATCCTGCACTGCTGGATGCGCCCAGATGACCTGCTCGACCTCGCTCGGATAGACGTTGAAGCCGCCGCTGATGATCATGTCCTTCTTGCGGTCGGTAATGTGCAGGTACCCTTCAGAGTCGAGATGACCGATATCGCCCGTATGCAGCCATCCATCGACGACGGTCTCCGCTGTCTTGTCGGGCGCCTTGTAGTAGCCCTTCATCACGAGGTCGCCGCGCACGCAGATTTCACCGGTCAAGCCTCGAGGCAGAATCTCCCCGCTATCGTTCATGATTTCAACGCGTACGAGCGGATTGGGGCGGCCAACCGAGGAGAGCCGTTCTTGCGGCGCAAGCTTGCCGTCCACGAAGTGCTCGGCCGGAGTGAGATAGGAGATCGACGCTGGAGCTTCCGTCTGACCGTAGCCGCCCGCCATGACGGGCCCGAACACCTCGATCGCGCGCTTGAGTTTCTCCACCGACATCGGTGCAGCGCCATACAAAAAGCACTTGAGTGACGAAAAATCCTGGGCCGCGATGCCGGGAATATCGAGCAGGCGATAGATGACCGTCGGCGGAAGGAAGAACTCCGTGACCCGATGCTTCGCGATCGCCGCGAGAAGCAGGCCCGGCTCCGGCTTGGGCAGCACGACCACGGTGCCGCCGCGCGCGGTGCATGGCAGCGAGAGCATCCCCGCGGTATGGGTCATGGGCGCCGCGGCAAGATTCACCGGCCGCTCCACACCATACGGAAACGCCATCATGAATTGCGCGAAGTAGGTCTGAAACGCACGATGGGTGTTCATCACCCCCTTGGGCAAGCCCGTCGTGCCGCCCGTGCCCGAAAGTGTCACGATGTCGTCCATGTCGTAATCGACACGCGGCTCGGTCACGGGTTGCGCCGCGCTCCATGTCTCGAGCGACGGCGCCCATGGCAGGTTGGCATCGATACAGATCCAGAGCCTGACCTTGGGGAGGCTCGGACGCAGCGCTTCAATCGCCGGCGCGAACGCCTGATGGAAGAACAGCGCTTCGCAATCGAACGCGTCGAGAAGGTACTCGTTCTCCTGCGGTGCGCTGCGCCCGTTCACCGGGATCCATACCACGCCCGCACGCCACAGCCCCAGCGTGCAGGTCCATGCGGTGACGTCGTTATCGGCCCAGACCGCTGCCTTCGCTTCCTTTTCGAAGCCGGCGGCGAGCAGGCCGTTGGCGACGCGACACGACAGCGTGCGCACCTCATCGAACGAATAGCTGCGCTCGTCCTGGATGTAGGCCACGCCGTTGGGGTTGAGGCGCCAACCGCGGTCGAAGAAGTCAATGATTGCCATGTCCCATGTTTCCTTGAATCTGTCCTGAACCTGTACCGAAACTGCGCGCTCGCGGCGCTTACAGCTGCGTGACGGTGGCGCGCGCGAGCCCGCGCTGCTCGAGGAATCCGAGCAGATAGCGATGCCCGAATGCCTTCGAGCCCGAGGCAAAGCCCACCTTCGCGGCCTCGCCGTCGAGCAGCTTGATGGCTGCGGCCGTCTGGATAGCGCCGGTCGCGATGTATGGCGTGATGCCGTGCACGGTCGCGCGAACGGCCGAGAGCTGGCCGCGGCCGATCGCGAAGTCAACCGTGCGATGAAGCGACGTGCGTTCGCGTGGCGGCATGGCCGGCGTGGTCGAATCGACGAGCTGCTTGAGCACCACATCCTGCTGCTCGCGCGGCAGGTGCGCGTACTCGGCATCCCACTTCTGTCCGAGCGCGTGCACCATCTGCATCGCGTTGTTGTCGTAGAAGCCTACGCAGGAAACGCAGCTGCGCACGCGCGGATCGTGCTCGAAATACACCGGCAACGACGTACCGCCCCACGGCAACGCGAACACAGGCTGCAGGAAATCGGGGGAGGCAACACTGAACGATGCGTGCCTGTCATGCGGCACCAGCCTCTTTTCCCACAGATAGGATGATTCCTGGCGGTAGCCTTCGAAGATGGTCGCAGTGGAGCCCACGCTCACACCAGCGCCGGCGCCGCGCGGGCCGCGCGTGAGCGTGGCCGTCTCCAGCGCGTCTATACCGGGCGTTTCGAGTGCCAGTTCGGCGGCGATTTCGGCGAATGTGTACATGTAGGCATTCGAGGGCGACACCAGCAGCCCGGCCTGCCGGAACTGCTCGCCAAACTGCTCGCGAACCTGGCGGATAAAGTGCTGCTCGCCAGTAGTGTCGAGGTAGTGGCAGCCAGCCTTGAGCGCCGCTTCAACAGCGGTGAGGCCGAAGTTGAAGAACGGCCCGACCGTGTTGCACACGACCTTGGCACCGCGAAAGGCATTCACGAGCGAATCCACGGTGTGCTCGGCTTCGATGACTTCGTAGTTCGCCGATTCGAGGCGCACGACACGCTGCGCCATCATGTCCTGCGTGCGCTTCGCATTACGTGCGACCGCCGTAAAGGGAATGTCCTGGTCGATGAGCCAGTCCATGATCAACATGCCGGTATAACCGCTTGCGCCATAAACGACGACGGGATGCTTTGCCATGCTTGTCTCCTGAAGCTTGATTGGTCGAATGTCGAGTCGGCTAAATGCCTGGATTGTCTTCGGCGGCTGGCGAACCCCGCCGTCGGACGATACTGCGATAATGCACGTCCATTTTATAGAACACAATACAAAACATAGTTCATGTTACAAAATACGTAAAGCTAAAAAAGACAGGGTATTTCCTGTCTCTTCCCGACTCCTGCCGCGCTACGCCAATGCGGCTATTGCACGCCTGCGGGGCTGCCCCCAGGCCTCAGGCCCGCGAGGTAGCTGGCTACCGCGTGGATGTCTTCGCCGGACAATGCGGCCGCCATCCCGTTCATTGCGCCGCTCGGGTCACGACGTTCGCCCGCCTTGAACGCAGCAAGCTGCGTCGCGAGATAGGCTTCGCCCTGGCCTGCCAGACGCGGCACGGCACCCTGGCCCATGAACGCAGCCCCGTGGCAGGCCTGGCAGCTTTTCGCCGCTACGAGCGCCATGCCCTGCTTTTCGAGCGCTGTCTGGGCGTGCACCGCTTCGCTTTGGGACGGCGTCTGCCGCGCGAAATAAGCAGCCAGCGACTTGATCTGCTCGCCCGTAAGCCCCCTCGCAATCGCCCCCATGTAGGGGTTGAGTCGTTGCCCGCCGGCAAACGCGTGCAACTGGGCAACGAGATAAGCCTCGGGTTGTCCAGACAGCGCCGGATACCAGGCGTTGACGGACTGGCCGTGCGCACCGTGGCAGAAGACACAGGTCTCCTGCGGCTGCGGCCAGGGGCCGCCGTTGACCACTTCCGTTTTGTCGATTTCGCTCATCGATTTTTCGAAATGCATGCCGTCGAGGTATTCGCGCCCGTAGAGCGCTCCCACACCCACGACGCCTGCCAGCACGACGACTGCGCTTACGATCCATGCCCGTTTCATTCACGCCACCTCGCCGCGTTGAGTGAAACCGGCCAGCGCCTGCAAGGCTGCGCGGTGACCCGAACGCACGGCGCCATCCATCGCGCCGGCCCAGATGTCGGCGGTTTCGGTCCCTGACCAGATCAGGCGGCCCACTTCGGGATGCAGATACTTGCCCCACTTCGACCAGAAGCCCGGTGGCATGGGATTGATGCAATGCAGGGTCCATGGATCGACCCGGCCCCAGTCGTAGTCGTGGAATTGCGTCGGATGCAGCGCGCGGTCGCCGAATGCCTTCGCAAACGTGGCCGAAAGCGTTCTTTCAGCCGTCGTGGGATCGTTGGGCAACATCCCCGGCGCGACGAATGCGGCGATCACGCCGAGCGACGCATCGGGGGGCGAGTTGTCGTACGCCATGAAAACCGGGCCACCGACCTGGAAGATCGTTCCGCAGTAACCGGCGTCGCGCCAGAACGGTTTGTCGTAGACGTGTACCGTCTTGCGCATGGGGGCGTTTGTGGGCCAGTTCTGCTGTAGCTGCGCCCGGCCGCCGGGCAACGGCGGATCGAAAACCACCTGATTGCACAGGGCAGGATTTATCGCAACGATCACGCGGCGCGCCTTGACCACGCCCTGATCGGTATGCAGTTCGACAACATCGCGATCCCAGCCGGCGATCTTGCGCACCGGCGAGGACAGCCTGACCTTGTCGCCGACTTGTTCGGCCATCTTGATACTCAGACGCTGCGAGCCGCCGACGATGCGCGTTTCCTGCGCGCCGCCCTTGAACGCTTCGAGTTGCGTGTAGTTGCAGCTTGCACTGTTGATCATCGATAGGTAGTGCAGCAGACCCAGTTGCGCTGGCGCACCGCCCGTGGTCAGCTTCGCGGCTAGCGCGAGAAAGTAGCCGTCCTCGTATTTCACGCCCTGCTGCAACAGCCACTCGCCGTAAGAGAGCTTGTCCAGTTCCGCCAGATGCGGCGCGTTCCACGGCGCCCCGGACGGCACGCCGCGCGACAGTTCGGCAAGCCGGTTACCGATCGTGTCGTCACCCCCAGTGCCCCCTTGAAAATCCTGGGCCACCGTAGCGCCCTGCGCCATCACGACGGTCTTGCCCGCGTACCAGCTCGGAAACGTATCGATCTCCAGTTGACGTGCCAGATCGAAGATCGCGGTCTGGCCGGGACCGATCCACTGCCCTCCGGCTTCGGAAACGACGCCTTGTCCAAGGTCATGGTTATACGTGCGTCCGCCGACGCGGTCGCGCGCCTCGAGCACGACGAACGAATCGCATCCGGCCAGTTTGAGGTCACGGCCCGCGGTCAATCCGGCAAGACCCGCGCCGATGATTGCGACGTCCAGAATGTCGCCGTTCATAGGCTTCGTTGCGGTCGTTGCGGCGGTCTGTGCCAGCGACACACCGCCGGTCGCAAGTGACGCCGCGCTTATCGCCGTGACGCGTAGAAGCTGGCGCCGGGTCTGTGTATCCGGCTTACGCTTCCGATCCATCTTTGATGCCCAATTCAGTTTCATTGCTTCTCCTTTTAATTCCCCGCTCTTAAGGAGAACGATCTAACAAGGTAGCGACTGGCGTTTCTCAACGGACCGTCAGCACCCCGTCCTGCGAAAACAACACGGGTTTGCCGGCGCCATCGATCAATGCGGCGGTGAGCGTAGCGCGATCGTCGCGCTGATGAACCTCGAACGACGCGCTCCCCTCGTGTTGCCGGAACACAAGGCCATCGAGTCCGACACCCAAGAATCCGCTTCGCGTCGCCACGAGATCGGTGATTGAACTCTTCGTGCCCGAGTTCAGCGCCGCCCACGTCGACCCGCCATCGCGGCTTTCGAACAGACTGCCGAGCAAGCCACCAACGACGAGCCGCCCGTCAGGTAGCGCCACACCCGTCCACAGCGTGCCCTTGCCACCCGTCGGAAGGTAGGTCCAATTCGCGCCGCCGTCGCTCGATTTGAGCACCGTCCCCTGTTCAGCGGAGATATAAAGCCCGCCCTTGCGGTCGGCAAAGACGTGGTACAGATTGCGGTCCGCTTTCCCGCCTCCCGGCGGCTTCGGCAAGGTCGTTCGGGCCCACGTCCTGCCGCCGTCATGGGTCGTGAGCATCAGTGACCACAGACCCACCGCTATCCCGTCCTGCTCATTGGTGAAGAGCACGGAAAACAGCGGCTGGTCGACCGAAATGTCGATGCGCTGCTTCTCCCAGGTTTCGCCGCCGTTTCGGGTCGCGAGGATCACGCCCCATTGCCCGACGGCCCAGCCGTGTTCTGCATCGATGAAGGTGACGGCCGAGAGGGTCGCCGACACCGGCACCTGACGCGCCTGCCGCCAGCTGTGTCCGTCATCGTCCGAAAGAAGAATCACGCCGTGCTCGCCCACGGCGACCATGCGACTGCCGGCGCGCGTGGCGTCCATCAGCATCATGTGTGACGGAGCGGTCCAGGAATGAGCCGGCATCGCGGCCCACGTTGCGACCGTTCCCGGCGGTTGTGCGAACGCGGTGATGGACGCGCAGAGCGCGGTACAGGCAACAAGCGTCTTGATCATGGCTGGGCCTCAGTTATTGGGTACTCGCGGGCATCAGTGGCTGAACAGACCGGCCGCGCGCGCCGGCTTGCGACGCGGGAACCAGCGCTCCAGTACCGATGCCAGTGCGGGAAGCGCGGTCATCGCCATCAGCAGATTCACGAGGAACATGAACGCCAGCAGCTTGCCCATGTCCGCCTGGAACTTCAGCGCCGAGAAACTCCACGTTGCCACGCCAATGGCCAGCGTGATCGCCGTGAAGATCGTTGCGACGCCCACTTCCAGCATCGCGTGCTGAACGGCCTTCACAATGTCCTGGCAGTGAGCCAGATGCACCTGCAGCCGGTTGTAGATGTAGAACGCGTAATCCACGCCAATACCGACGGCCAGCACCATGACGGGCAGAGTGGCGACCGTCAGGCCGATCTTCAATTCCTTCATGAACCAATAACCGATAAAGGTGGCAACCGTCAGCGGCAGACAGCAGGCCAGCATTGCGCGCCAGTCGCGGTAGGCCAGGAACACGAGGATCAGGATGGCCGCGTAGACGTAAAGCATCATGGGCAACTCACTGCGCGCCACCTCTTCGTTGGTCGCGGCAAGCACGCCCGCATTGCCCGCCGCGAGACGCACGTTGATACCAGGAAAGACGTGGGATACGCGGTACTGCTTCACGTCATTGAGAATCCGGCTGATCGTCGTGGCCTTGTGATCGGTCAGAAAAAGATGCACTGCCGTCATCCCACAGTTGCCTTTCATGAATCCCTTTACCCGGCCGGCGTCGACCGAGACCGCGCCGTAGTTTTCAGGGTCGATCGGCACGACATTCATCCTCGGGTAGTCTTCGTTGTAACCCTGGTTGTAGCGGCGCAGCATCGCCGAATACGACTGCACCGACACGACGCCCGGCTCGCTGCGCATCGCGCTCGTCAGGTCGTCTTCATACAGTCCGGCGGCCGGGTTGTCGCAGGCCTTGCCGTCCGACTCGATTGCGACCGTGAGCCAGTCGAGACCGATGTCATAGCTGTTGGCGATCGAGGTAGCATCGCGGTTGAAGCGCGCGTCCGCACGCAGTTCGGGCGCGCCCGGCTGGAGCGTGCCGATCACGCGGTCGCGGCTTTGCCATGCAGCGAGTGCGAACACTGCCAGTGTCAACGCCACGGTGACACCCGCATACCTCGGCCGGGCGATCCGCGCCAGCCCGCGCAGCCACGATGAGCGCCGTTCGCTGCGCTTAAGCGCATTGTCGGCATAGGCCTTCGTGAAGTTGAAGCACGAAGCCGCGACGGGCAGCAGCACGAGGTTCGTCACGATCTTGTAGCCGACACCGAGCGATGCCGTGATCGCCAGCTCACGCACCATCGGAATCGGTATTAGCAGTAGCGTGATGAACGAAACGAACGCGGTGACGAGCGCCAGCACACCGGGAATCAGGAGACCGCTGAAGCTGTGACGGGCCGCATCGAACGAGCTGTTGCCGTGCGCAATCTCGCGCACGATGAAGTTGACCTGCTGCACGCCATGCGAGACGCCGATCGCAAACACCAGGAACGGGACCAGCACGGCCAGCGGATCGAGACCGAAGCCCAGCAGCCTGAGCGTGCCGAACTGCCAGACGAGCGACGTCAGCGAGCACGAAATCAGCAGCACCGTGAAGCGGACCGAATGGCAATACCAGTAGACGGCGAGCGCAGTGAGCAGGAGCGCGATACCGCAGAAGCCGAGCACTGCCGTCGCGCCATCGGCGATATCGCCGATCTGCTTGGCGAAGCCGATGATCTGGATTTCATAGCCCGCATCCTCGAACGGCTTGCGGATCTGTGCTTCGAGCTGATGGTTGAATGCCACGTAGTCGAGCACCTTGCCGTTGCGATCCCGCTCGTTGATCTCGGCCGTGATCATCGCGCTGTCCTCGTTGTGCGAGACAAGCGTGCCGACGTAGCCACCCAACGTGGTCGCGCGGCGGATCGCCGCGACGACGTCGGGCGTGAGCTGGGCAGGCGTGATCCTGCCGGAGATGATCGGCTCGGCGCGGAAGCCTTCGTCGGTGATTTCGTTCACGTAGGCGTTCGGCGTCCAGAGCGACTGCACGCCGATGCGGTCCACGTTCGGCAGATACGTGACGGCCTGGGTTACCTGGTACAGGCGCGTAAGCCCATCCTTCGTCCAGATCGAACCCTTGCGGGCCCGCACGACGAAGGTGATCCGGTTCGCACCGAGCAGGTCGGAGCGGTACTTCTGGAAGGTCTGGATGTATTCGTGGCCGATCGGCATCTGTTTCTCGAAACCAGCGTCCATGCGCAGCTGCACCGCGAACACGGCCATGACGGCAGTAAACACACCGATCGTCACGAGCACGGCGATCCGGTGGCCGAAGCACACCCTTTCCAGACTATTAACCAGGCGATTTAACACGGTATTCTTCCCTCAGGTGATTCAAAGGCCCACGGCATCGGGCCATCAGAAGTTCCGGGTGACGAACATCCCGACGAAGTTCCGGTCCGCATATGGCTGGCCGACCGTGTTGTGGCCTCCCCAGAACAGCGTGTAGTTGATGCCCGCCTGCCAGGTGGTCGGGTTCTGGTTGAACAGCACGTAGAGGTTCAGCGACTTCGCGCCCTGCAGATAGTTCGCGTTGAGTGTCGGCGTATAGCCGTAGAGTCCACCGGCGAAGGTGATACCTGGCGTCACCTGCCAGCCGTGAATCAGCGTGCCGTCATAGGTCCAGTTGAAATCAACTGTTGCACCCACGGAGCTCGACGTGCCTTGCGCCATCCCGATCGGATAGCCGAGACTCGAGTTGTTGTTCAGCCAGGGAAGGTAGCCCGCCTGCGGCAACTGCGTTACCGCCTGTCCGTTGATCGTGCGCGTGATGCCGCTCGAACTCAGGCCCGGGTAGTAGATCCACGTCAGCTCCGCGCTCAGCGTCGCCGAATCCGCGCCGATCAGCTTGAGAAACGGGTACTCGCTGCGCGTGAGGGCGAGGATGCCGTTGATGTCGTACTGAAACTTCTTCATGTCGGCCCACTGCTGGCAGTTGATGCCTGGCACACCATTGGTGTTCAGATCGGGCGCACCACCAGCGCCATAGCAGCTCGACAGCGCCACGGCGTCATGAGGCCGGTACGAAAGCTCCGTGCCGATCGCCCAGTCGCCCAGCCCGAAATTCGCGCTCACACCGAACAGTTGCCGGTTCTGCAGATACGACCACTGCTCCGTCCCGTTGGCCAGTGACGAAAGCACAGGGGACTTGTCGGTATAGTTGATGTAGTAGAACGCGAAGTTCGCACCGAAGGAGCGCGGCGCATAGTTGAACTTGAAGCCGAACTGCGGCTTGTACTTCGACGGCGCCTGCCAGTTGACCGGAAGACCGATATCGAAGAAGGGCGGCCCGGCGAATCCGCCATTGACGAGACCGTTGTTGATTCCGTCGAGCACATTCTGGTTGCCGCTATTCGAACCGGCAATCGTCCCCGCACTGGGACCCGCCACGTTGAGGTTGGTCGTGCTGATCGTGAGCGGCTGCGTTCCGCGGCCCAGGCTGTTCGTCGTTGACCAGTAAGATCCGACGGGCGGATAGCGATTGCCATTCCAATTGAACTGGTAGTAGTCCTCAGTACTGAATCCATGCGAAAGATCGGCGGCGAAGCTCACCATCGGTGCGGGAAGCAGCGCCTGCTTGAGTTGCGAACCCGGTACCAGCAGCTTCTGGATATCGAGCGAGTTCGTGGCATTGATGCCGCCCTGTGCGAACAGGCTCTCGCCCCAGTTGATCACCTGGTTGCCCAGTCGCACGTGAGCGGACCGCCCGCCGATCGCGAAATCCTTCTGGCCCCACAGATCAAGCAGTTGCGCATCGTAGACGACCTGCGCCGATGCGGTGCTCGACAGTGGCGTTCTCGCAGTGTCTTTCGCGAGGAAGTCGTACATCCCCGTGCCGCGGATCATGAACTTGAGACCGGCGCTCGGCATCTTCATCAGCAGCTCGCTGGTCGCGCTCACGTAGGTACTGAAGGCCTGTCCTTTACGGTAATTCAGGTCGCCGTTGTCGCCGAATCCCCATTGATTGGTGTTGGCCGCCGCGCCGCAACCCTCGGAATTGGGATCGCCCGTAAGCGAGCAACTCGGGTTCTTGGTCCGGATCCCCGCGCCTGCCGTCAGGTTGGTCACCCACGAGCCCGTGAGATCGTTGATTCCTGTCGTAAACTCGTAACCGTACGCGCTCGACGCTGCCGCTCCGAACATGGCCAGCGATACCGCAACATATCTGCCGATGATCTTCGTTTTCATGGTTCTATCCTGCCGTCCTCCTCCAAGCCGGCGCACGCGATTCGCGTGCGCCGGACCCCGACCTTCCAATGAGCGTCAGCGCTCGCTTACCGACCTCAGCGACTCCGCCGTAAAGAAGTCAACCTTGAAGCGCGGGTTGTCGACATGCTCATACCAGTGAAGATCCTTGCCCTGGCCGATCGACGAAGCATCAAGCACGTAGCGTCCGTCGTTGAGGTCATACTGCACGAACGGCTCGTTATCGCATGCACCGCCCAGCTCCCACACCGGAATCGGGTAGCTCTCGCGCACCTTCCAGAGTTTGCCCTGCGCGTCATAGTCCTCGCCTACGAGCGCGAGCCAGCTGTCCTCGTCCAGATATACGACCTTTTTCGAAGCGACGTGCCGCGCCGTGGGCTTAAGCGTTGCCTCGACCACCCAGACGCGATGCATTTCATAACGACGATGATCGGAGGAAATGCCGTTGGGCGTAGCGACGTCGTGGAGCTTGTCCCTGAAGGCGTACATGCCGAAATCGTCATACGGGACGATCATTTCCTTCTTGCCCACGAGCTTCCAGTTGAACCGGTCAATGGAGCCATTGAACATGTTGGATTCGTCGATCAGATACTGATTTTCGAAGCCGATCAGCGGCGCATCATGCGTGTATGCCGGCATGCGCCTGACGCGACGCTGGCCGGGAAAGTAGTAGTACGTTTCCGAGTCCTTGTCGAAGTACTGGCGCTGCACGAAAGCCTGACCAGCCAGCGCCGCGGGCGAATCGACCGAGAAATACGCGCCGAGGTTAAACTGGTCGACGTCCTGCGGTGTGGTCTTGCCTTCCTTGCCTGCAGGGAAATAGAACGCCTGCGGACCGACTGCGTCGATCCAGTCACTACTGCCGGGGCGCGGGGAAATGGACGTTACAACGGGCGACCACTCGATCCCTTCGCCGCGATAGCGCGTCTCATAGTTCAGAATCGCTTCGGCGCCGTTTTTCGGCTGCGGGAAGGCGACCCCCGGGAGCACTGCGGCCTGCACCGTTTCGCCATCCGAAGCAAGTTTCGCCGTCGTGAGGTTTGCCTTCGAATTCTGCTCGGCGAATTCCGGCAACTGGCATTCGCGATGTGACGGATAGACGTCCATGCGATAGCCCTTCAGTTGCTTGACGAGTTGGGTCTGCCCCGGCGAAAGCTTGTCGGCATATTTGTCGACGTTCGATGCGTCGATCGTGTACACCGGTTTTTCATTCTTGTACTTCCAGAAGTCACCGCGAACCTTGCCCCATTCCCATCCTCCGGGCGTGGCTTCCCTGCCGGCAAACGCTGGCACGAGCCCGTCCTTGCTGGCCGCGCGCTCGCCGCCGACCGGCGTAAGGTCCTCGGCGACGGCCACTCCGGTCATGAGCAACAATGCCGCGATGGCGGATACGGCTCCGATTGTGTGCTTTCTCATCTCGACTCTCCGTCCTATCCTACATTCATTCGCACTACATATGGATTGATTCAAACCCAATGCCCCTGGACCAAACCGCTCAGCCGTCGCCACACCCTGCCACGGCCACCGCCCGAATCTCGATGCACAACTCCGGAAGCGCCAGTTGCGTTACACCAACCGCCGTCCACGACGGATAGCACGCCGGGAAGTACGCGTCCTTGACTGCCGAAAAGTCCTCCATCTCGTCGCGAAGGTTAGTGTGAAAAGTGGTCAATTCCACCACATCGGATAGGCTCGCGCCCGCCGTCTCGAGGACGGCCTTCAGGGACTCGAAGGCGATGCGGGCTTGAGCCTGCATGCCCTCGCCGGCCTTCATGTCGGGGCCGATGCCGACCTGACCGGAGACCCAGATCGTGTCCCCCACGCGGGTCGCGGGAGAAAAGTGATAGGCGTCGTAGAACGCTTGGAACGGCTTCGGGATGATCGGTTGCCGCGAAGTGGGCGTTGCCATGATGGTGGTTCCTTTGGTCAGACGAGTTGACGGAAAGACGTTGCGCGAAACGGATCCCCGTCTTTCAACGCAGCAAGTTCTTCGAGGAACAAGACACCAGCCGCGGTGAAGCCCGAGATACTCGGTTGCGGAAGTGGGCTGAAAACCGCGTCGTCGCCGAAAAAGCGCAGTACGAGCGTGCGGCGATCCGGAAACGCTGGGTCCACCGCGCCGCCACCGTGCAGTACGCCCGGATGCATCAGCAAGACGTCACCCGGCTCGGTCGCCCACGAAAGGATGTCGTAGGCAGCCGGGTTAGCGCGGCGCCCTACTTCGATATTCGGCAGGCGCGGCCAGACATCGCCGCCATGCAAGGGATCAGTCGGATCTTCAGCATTTTGAAAGGTCGTGCCGTCGTGACGGGGGCCTTGATGCGACCCGCGCACGACCTCAAGCGCATTTTGTTTGGGCACGGCCTCGAAACTGATCCAGGCATTGCCAAAGTGCATCCCCTTCCATGGCAGGTAGGACGTGTCCTGATGCCAAGGCGAGCGGCCGCTATTGCCCCCGCTCTTGAGAAACAGTTCCTCTGCGAAATACCAGACGTTGTCTGAGCCCCAGAGATCCGCGAACAGTCGGCCGAACGGCAGCTCTCCAACGAGCTCGTCCAGACGTCCCTTCGCATACGGATTGGCGTTGTCGTTGCGCGTCTTGTGCACTGTGCCGTCGAAGAGGCTGCAGGCCATAGGCCCTGGGTTCTCTATACCCCAGTCGAAGACCTGTCGGCACCGGGCCAACTGTTGCTCGCTGAGAAGGCCCTTGACCGGAACGGCGCCGTCCTCCGCGAACGCCTTGCGCGTGGCTTCATCCATAGCTGAACTCCTGAATCGTCAAAAGGCGACCAGGTTGCAAACGCTTCCTGCGGCGCCTTCGTAGAAAATACTACCAAAGTTAGGTCATAATACAAAAATAGAAAAAAGAAAAAAAGACGGGGAATTCCCTGTGTTCTGCGGGTTACGGCCAATGGCGAAGTATCAAACGTGCCCCAGATCCTGCCAGACCAGCGAACAACCGGTCGAACCGCAACTGCCCGACCAGGTCGCCCGGGCGGCCTTCGCGAACGGATTGGCGTTTCGGCCGTGAGCCTTGTGCGCCGGGCCAGCTACTGCTCGCCAGGAAAATCTATGGCCCGACGGCATCTTCCTCGTCGAATGCCTCGCGTGCCTTCATCGATCGTTGAACCCGTGAAACGTCGTTCGGTGCTTCGCTTGCAATCGCTTCCAGAATCATCCTAGGTAACGTCACCAAAATTAGGTCATAAAGAAAAACATTGTGCAAGAGGAAAAGAGAGGGTATCCCGGTCTTCCTAGGGTTACGCACTAGCCTGCCAGCCCCATGACAACTCCCGGGAAGCGGTTCCGGCACCCGCAAGCAGCTTGAGCGCTCGAGACCGCCTTTTCAGCCGCGAAGCCAGTGGACACGCCATCAAAATTTTTCTTGACGTCGTTGGTATGTTTACCTATCTTAGTCTTCACGTACTACATATCGGTACTGATGTGCCGCAGGCGAGCGAGTTAACAACCCAGCGCCTTGGCATCGGAGGACATGAAAGCCGGCATGGAGCGGCCTTTGTCGCAAAACCGGCGCCCATTAATGGTGGAAAGAGTAGGAGACGATGATGTCCAACATTCTCAGCAACTGGATTTATGTGGGCAGCAATGCATACGACGAATACACGTTCGTGCCTTGGCTGAACAGGAACGTCTACCGACGGACTGTAGATTTTAGTAAGGTATGCTTACTGTAATGCTAATTTGCGGTGAAGGAGAATTGTGATGGGTATCGAAAAGACTTCGGGCGAGCCGGGCATGGCGGGTCGAGCTGGATGAACAAATCAAACGTGAAGAATGCAAGAGCGTGGACAGGTGCCCGTAGCGCACCGACGCTATGCCAATAGCGTTCGCGAGTTGGTTGCGAGCGAAACGTGCGCAGCTTGCATTGATCGGGCGCTCGAGCGTCTGGCTTGACGACTCTGCTGTTTCCGCTGCGGAAGGTGCTGGGCAGATTGTTTGATTTCTTAAAGACTGAATTGGACAGTACCCGACACTTCGATTTTCTACTTTGTTTTTTCATCTATTCGTCGTCGTGTCGTTCCATGGAAGACGATTGAACCGGTCGTGACCGTGGAATATTGAGGAACATAGACCATGTTCACGAACCTGAGGGAAGATTCAATTGGGTGGCTACACCCTCTTGCTCGCCGCCTGCGCGACATCGTCCTCTCGGCTATTGTGGTTTTCTGCTCGCTAACGGGGCTGTGTTATGGCGCTGCTGCACCGGCTTTGCCGACGTCGGCTGAAGCGGTCGAACTGCCGCTAGAGGAAACACCCACAGCAGAGGAAATCGCAGCTGTTGTGAGTTCGCGCTTTCATATAGGATTACACGACGCCTTGGGAATCGGTCACGCGGTGCTAACTGCGGCAAGGCGTTACGCAATCTCGCCGTTGTTATTGCTTGCAGTGATCGCAGTCGAATCTAGTTTCGACCGATTTGCGATAAGTGTTGTTGGCGCCAAGGGACTCATGCAAGTACTTCCATCTCAACACAGAGACCGTGTCCTTCGCACGTCCGATTTGACCGATCCGCGCACCAACGTCCGTATTGGGTCCGCGATTCTCCGAGACTACATAAGGGCGTCAGGCGGAGACCTCGAGGGCGCGCTATGTCGCTATAGCGGGGGCGCCAAGGGCTATGCACGACGGGTTGCCGATCGCTTGAGCATGATGAAAACGGCATTTGGCTTGTAGACGCAGCCTTGTTTGGATTCGATTGTGAGGTAGTACCTGGACGCATCGACCCTGTTCCAGGTTATGGCTGCGAGGCTTCGTGCGCGCGCGTCAAGCGATCGATGACACTGCGCGCATAACGCTTTCGTCGATGATCGCGATGCGTCCGTGAGCATGGACAATCATGTAATTTCAGGTCGGCACCCCCGCTCGTGCAGTTCATGCTTGCCCGGATACCGGCGACATGCAGGCTTCGCCCCGGCATGAAAGACCACAAGCACCTCGTCGCCATTCGCGACTTCCTGCCATACGTGGCTCGCCCGCGTGGCGCACGCGCAGTACGCCCTGACCTCCCTCTCCCATCGCTAGTTCGAAAGGAATGTGTTGGCGTCGAGTCCGCTTTTCCCATGCGCGACTAACGTGCCAAACGGATGTTGGGCAATGCGATCACAGGCTGGTGTAGATGCAAGTTTAGCGAGGCTCGTGCAGCCAGAACTTCCATGGGATTTGAAGCCCGTCTCCAATCATTAAGGCGCAGTGCCGAACTGCTCATCGAAAGCCCGAACAGTTGTCTGTAGCGAATTCGCATGTACAAGGAGGGGTAATGACGAGCTTGCCAGTTCCGAATCCGACGCTGGTCATTGCTGGCATCGACGTGGCGAAAGCCACTTTGGACATAGCAGTTGGTGTGACATCCACTCCGTTGACTCTTCCGAATGATCATGTCAGCTTTGACTCGATGCTTGAGAAGCTTGCAGGTCACCACGTCGCGCTAATTGTCATGGAGGCGAAGGGGGCCGGGAGACGTCTTTTACCTGCGCTCCGCAGGGGCTGTCATAGATTTTGTGTTCAAGGCATAACATGTAGCTCAAGGAGCATGTATGCCACGCAAACCCAAGACGACCACCGAAGCGCAGACAGCGTTGCCGTCCATTCCGAAGGAACTAATCGACCAGTTCGCGAAGGGGCCGATGACGGCCGAAGCGGTGCATGCCGCTTCGGCGGCGTTCAAGAAGGCGCTGATCGAGCGGGCGCTGGGCGCCGAACTTGGACACCATCTGGGCTATCCGGCGGGTGCCGTGCGGCCAGAAGATGCGACCAACCAGCGCAACGGCAAGAGCGGCAAGACAGTGCTGACCGACGACGGTCCGCTACGCCTGGAGATTCCCCGTGACCGCGACGGCAGCTTTGCGCCGATCCTGATTCCGAAGCACGAACGGCGCTTTACCGGCTTTGACGACAAGATCATCGCGATGTACGCCCGTGGCATGACAGTGCGCGAGATCCAGGGGTTTCTGGCTGGGCAGTACGGTACCGATGTATCGCCGGAATTCATCAGTTCGGTGACCGATGCCGTGATGGACGAGGTGAGTATCTGGCAGGCGCGTCCGCTCGAGCCGATGTACCCGGTAGTGTTCTTTGACGCGCTACGCGTCAAGATCCGCGAGGAAGGGATGGTGCGCAACAAGGCGATCTATCTGGCGCTGGGCATCCTGCCGGACGGCACACGGGACATCCTGGGGCTGTGGATCGAGAACACGGAAGGCGCGAAGTTCTGGATGAAGGTATTCAGCGACCTGAAGGTGCGTGGCGTGCAGGACATCCTGATCGCGGTCACCGATGGACTGAAGGGCATGCCTGAAGCGCTGGGCGCGGTGTTTCCGGCCACCACGCTCCAGACGTGCATCGTGCACCTGATCCGCAACTCGCTGGACTACGCGAGCTGGAAAGACCGGCGGGGGCTGGCTGCTGCCCTCAAACCGATCTATTCGGCAACGGGCGCTGAAGCTGCGCAGACCGAACTGGACGCGTTCGAACAGGGTGAGTGGGGCCAGAAATTCCCGACGGTGGTGGCCGCCTGGCGTCGGGCCTGGGATCGCGTGATCCCCTTCTTCGCGTTTCCGCCAGCGGTTCGCAAGGTGATCTACACGACCAATGCCATCGAAAGTGTCAATGCCCGGCTACGCAAGATCGTCAAGACGCGTGGGCACTTCCCGACGGACGAGGCCGCGACCAAACTGCTATGGCTGGCCTTGCGCAATATCACGGCTGACTGGAGCCGTGCCGCGCATGACTGGAAAGCCGCGATGAACCAGTTCGCGATCCTCTACGAGGATCGCTTCACCAGGAATCATTTGTAGAATGCAATTGATGAGCCTGCCAGATGGCAGGCTTTTATCTGCCTTGCACACAAAAATTCAGACACTCCCTACATGTACAGCACTTCTTCAACCCACGCTATCCTTCTGCCCATCGAGTGCTCTGTCGGCGACAACGCCTTTCCAACCAGTTCAACCAAGTCGTCCTTTTCGTCTCCCGAAAGGGTCGCGATATTCTCTTCGCTGAGGGCCCTTGCGGTGTCTTTCACTCAGTTCTTCGCATACTGCTCCCTCATGCAATCGCATAACAGTTTAATCAGGAAAGCACCCAGCGGAAGATGCGCCTTACCAAGCCACCGGCCAAACTTCGTTTGGTTCAACCAAGGCCACCAGGTCACGTTAATTCGCGGGAGACGACATAGAAAAAAGATTACGAAGTTTATCAGGCACGCAATCACGAACAGCGTAGCGGGAAATACGTGTGCCGGTTGCATGTTGTTCTCCTTCTTCCTTGCTTTTCTTCTTCACCAGCCGGAATGCGGCCCTCGCGCTCCGGCACTAATAAGTTGTAGCAGGTATGGCCCCAACTCTCCAAGGAAGCGAGCTAGTGTTTTCCCGAACCTAGGTCAGCCGATTTTTCTCTGAAGAATTAAATCCTCTCCTTTCCAGATTCCAACAACACGGCCGCTCAGCACGGGGTAAGCCGAGCGAGGTTGCAATCCGAGCCCTCATCCTACCGTGCCCACTAACCCGGCCTTCAGGAATACCTGTGCGGCTTATCAATTCTTCGACTGTTATCAAGGGTCCCGTTTATCCAACCCCTCATGCGCACACTCGACACCACTGATTCTGCAATGGATGACCGACGTTAGCTGATAGGAAGACAAGCGATGCGCGCTGCGTCGACGTCCTAGCTCTCGGTATGAGGAGTTAGTGACTCGGTGACAAAGCTCCAACTTGTGCACACGAACCGCGTATGTCTCGAGTGCTCACAGGCAGGCTGAACGCGGGCATGAACCGGGAGGCAAGGGAAAGACAACTCAAGCCTCGTCCTGAAAGTCGACCAGCGAACCCGGTACAGCGGTTCGGTCCGCTGGCACGGTCGCAGGTTAATGGGCAAAGAAATCCAGAACCATGCGATTGAACTTGTCCGCATGCTCCCACTGAGCCCAGTGACCGCAGCGATTGAAAATGTGATACTCGGCGTTGGGCATGCCCCACAGCAATCGAAGGCCGACGTCCATCGGGACAAAGCGGTCATCACGGCCCCAGATGATGAGCGTCTCGGCCTTCACCTCGGAAAGTCGATGTCCGACATCCGGGAACTGCTTCGGATTTTCTTCGAGGCTCTTGACGAAATTATCAAGGTGTTCTTTCCGCGAAAGCATGTTATCAAGGCGTGCCTTGAAGAGGTCTTCGGTCAGATTGCTCGTGTCGAACACGAAGACGTTCATCATTCGCTTCAGGTTTTCAATCGTTGGGTCTCGATAGAGCCCTTGGAGCAGCTTGATGCCTTCCGTGGGCATCGGTACAAACTGGCTCGGACCACCCGTGCCACCGCCCATCAGAACAAGCTTGCCGACTCGCTGCGGATTGGCCATAGCGAACGCAACGGCACTGTGACCACCCATCGAATTCCCGATGATATGGACAGGTCCTTGCACATCAATCGCGTCCAGCAGTCCCTTTAACGCTCGCGCGTTGAGCTCGGAGCGCGAGCCAGTGCACACAATCGGGTCACTTTTGCTCCAGCCTGGGCAGTCCATCAGGATGATGCGATAGCCCTTCTCGACAAGCGGTTCGAGATTGCGATTGAAGTTGGCCCATCCGCTTGCGCCCGGGCCCGAGCCGTGCAACATGACGACCGTCTCCGGCCCCTTGCCCATGTCGTTATAGTGAATCTGGAGGTCCAAATCGCCCTCTTTGATACGTGCATATTTGCTTGTTGTTGCTTCAGTCAATGCTGTGCTCATGCTTGATTCCCTTCTGTAGGTACGTTGGTCCATTGCAGCAGACGTTGCTGCAGCCATGTCAATGACGCGATTCGTTCCACATTGATTACATTTTGCCCAAAATGCTTTCGAGGGCTGACCGAAGCATCTGACGCGCCGTCGCGCGGTCAAACACGCCCGTCTGTTGTCTCCAGGCGACGTAGCCGTCCGGCCGCACAAGGAGGGCACCCGCTTCCTCAATCTCGCGCTGACGCTGCCACTCGCAGTAAGGGTCCTGGTGTTCCGCCTTCCCAATAACTAGAGCGTCCAGGAACGGCAAATCCAATTCTTTAACTGCCTGCTCCCAGGCTGTACCGGAGAGGCCCGTCAGCACTGTGAACTTGCCTTTCCCGACAACGTCCAGCGTCGAGACTCGTTGGCCGCGCCGGTCGATAAGCCACGCGTGCGGAAGCTTTGCACCTGGCCGCGTCGTCGGCTGCAGGTACAACTCAGGGTCACGCACCCATTCCTCCGACGGCACGTGCGCTTCAGCGATTACTGCGGTGGACGCGTAACGCTGATTCATTTCCACGCCCTGAGCATTAAATTCCTTGTTCTTCAGTTCGAGCGCTTCCTGCGCAAGCATCCGCGCCTTCACACCTTCTGGCCCCGGGTCCTTGAATCGCGCGATTCCAGCGGCAACGGGATTTTCTGCGCCTTCCACGCTGAACACCGCTTTGATGGGTGCGTAGTCGCGACGGGACTGGTTCGCGCGCAGAACAATCTGTTTGCCGACGGGAGCGCGCTCATCCGAATAGCTTTGCAAGAGGTGACTACTCGCATATCCCTTGAGAGCGTATGCAAGCTTCCACGCCAGATTGAAAGCGTCCTGAACGCACGTGTTCAGACCGAGCCCGCTCGATGGAGGATGCCGATGCGTAGCGTCGCCTCCGCAGAAAACCCGTCCTTTGGAATAAGACGTGGCGTAGGCCTGATTGACATACCAGACCGACTTACGTACGACGTCGACTTCGAGCTCCGGGTCGCCAACCAGAACCCGAATTTTCTCGAGTACCGTTTCGTCACTGAGGTCTGGGTCGCCTTTGGATATATCGAAACCCCACCCAGCAATCCACTGGGTCCACGGCTTTACCGCCCGAAGGAGACCAAGTCCGATTTCCCCGAAGCTCGCATGCGGGCTCACAATCCAGTGCAGGATGCTCGGTCGGTGCTTCACATAGTGACTGAGGTCTGCATTGAAAATGACATACGCCGTTCCAGCACGCGCCATCTCACCTTCAATTTTCAGGTCAAGTTCCTCGACAACTTTCGAACGCGCTCCGTCGGCGCCGACCAGATACTTTGCGCGCATCGCGTATTCGCGCCCCGTCAACCGGTCCTGCAGGCGCACCGAGACGCCGCTCTCGTCCTGTTCGTGCGACAGATACTCTGCGTTTGTCGAAAATGTCGCGCCACGTTGAGCCGCGTTCTTGAACAGGATGGGCTCCATTTCCGGCTGCGTAATGTCGACAAGTGGGCACGGGCTGCCCTTGACGTAGTCTCCATGGCGCTCGTGACCGGTACCCCAGGCACGGATACGAATCAGTTCTTCACCAGCGAGGCTTGTTGCGAACAGGCTGTCGCCCATCTGGTCCCACGGCGTTGAGTTCCGAATTACCTCTTGCTCAATATCGAGGTCACGATAAACCTCCATGGTCCGTTGGTTCGTGATGTGGGCGCGCGGCGTATCGGCAAGCCAGTTCCAGCGCGAAACCATATGTGCACGAACACCGTAGGTAGCGAGCGCCAAAGCAGTCGTTGCGCCCATCGGACCGGAGCCGACAATAACGACATCCGTGTCGAATTCAGTGGTGTTTCCCATAGTCACATCCTGAGCTTCATAAAGATTGTTGAAATCGCATCCATGGGCACACCCACTGGCTGCACACGTTAGAGAGTCTCTGCGTGCCGGGCGCCTCGCGCGCCCTTCGTTACCTCGTTGCATTGGCCAATCGGTCCAGCCGCTACGTCTGCATCAGGCCTGCTCGAGGGTGTCGAGCACATCCTTGTGCTTCACACGTACGGCCTGCTCCGGGAAGGCGAATGCAATGCACAGCGCACCGACGGCCGACAGAACGGCGATGCCAATTACGCCGGGGGCCAGGCTGCCCGTCGAGGACTTGATATAGCCAAGCAATGGCGGGCTAGCGAAACCTGCGATGTTGCCCAACGTACTGATGAAAGCGATGCCAACGGGTGCGGCCTTCTTGCCAAGATATGCAGGAGGAATCGCCCAGATGAGCGGCCCGCTGGCACCTGTTGCAAAGCTGGCGACTGCGAAGGAGATGAGCATCAATGGCAACGAATGAGTGGACGTGCTCGCAATCAGACCCAATGCAATCAGGCAGAAGCAAAGTGCAAGGTGCCAGCGACGCTCTTTGAGCCAGTCGGAACTCCAGCTCAGTACGATGGCTCCGACAAAGCCCATAGCGAGCGGAATCGCTGTGAGAAGCCCGACGTTCACCAGCGAGGCCACACCACTTTCACGAACAATCGTGGGCAGCCAGAAGAACAGCAGATAGTTGCTGCAGATGGCCGTAAAGAAGAGGAAGGCCACCAGATAGTTGGTCGGGTTCCCAAGAACCTGACGTAGCACCCCTGCTGAATGGTCTGTCGAGACGACTTCTGCCGCGAGGTCTGCGTTCACCGCCGACTTCTCTGCATCGCTCAGCCATTCAGCCTGGTCAGGGCGGTCGCGGAGCATCTTGAAGCAGACGAATCCCATAGCGCAGGCAGGCAATCCTTCCAGAATAAAGACCCATTTCCAGCCGGCCAGCCCCCAGACACCGTTCATTGAACTGAGAATCCATCCACTCAGAGGAGCCGCGACCGAGCCGGCAGCCGCATTGGCCACGAAAATGACTGCCGTCACTCGAGCTCGCATGCTTGCGGGAAACCAGAAGGTCAAGTACAGGACGATGCCTGGGAGGAAGCCGGCCTCAAACGCGCCCAACAGCAGTCGCAACGTCACGAGGTGACCGACGCTCGAGATGAACGCCGTGGCGGCCGTTGCCAGTCCCCAGAGCACCATGATTCGAATAAACGTGCGTCGTGCGCCCCACTTCGCGAGGAGCATGTTGCTCGGAACTTCGCAAATAGCGTACGTGATGAAGAACGCCCCCGCAGCAATCCCATACCACGTCGGGTTGATACCCAACGCGTCACTCATCTGGAGCTTGGTGAACCCCAGATTGATTCGGTCAATAAAGGCGATGCCATAGCACACGAACAGCAGAGGGATGATGTGCCACCAGATTTTCCGGTATGCCACACGCTTTATCGCGTCTGGCTCGTATTTCGAAGTAACGTAATCGTTCATGTCTTCCTCCAAACGTGGATGGACGTTTTTCTTTTTATGTTTGCCGGACTCGATACGAGCCCGGCGATTCACATCGATTCGACTGACAGCTGTCAGGCTGCTTCCTGTTCGTCGCGCTGTCGAACCAGGTCGAGTGCAACGTCGACAATCATGTCTTCCTGACCACCAACCATCTTTCGCTTGCCAAGCTCGATGAGGATGGTGCGTGTATCGAGCCTGTACTCCTTCGCGGCGGCCTCGGCATGACGGAGAAAGCTGGAGTAGACGCCGGCGTAGCCGAGGCTGAGCGTCTCGCGGTCCACGCGGACCGGGCGGTCCTGCAGCGGACGCACGAGCTCCTCGGCCGCATCCATCAGTGCGTAAAGGTCAGTGCCATGGTTCCAGCCGTACACATCTGCAGTGGCGATGAAGACCTCGAGCGGCGCATTGCCCGCCCCTGCGCCCATTCCTGTCAGACTGGCGTCGACTCGAATCGCGCCGTTTTGCACGGCGACGACAGAGTTCGCTACACCGAGAGACAGGTTGTGATGTGCGTGGATGCCGCGTTGGGTCTCAGGCTTGAGCGCTTCGTCGTATGAACGAAAGCGTGCCGCGACATGGTCCATCGTCATCGCACCGCCCGAGTCCGTCACGTAAATACAGTGGGCGCCATACTGTTCCATCAGTTGTGCCTGCTCGGCGAGCTTGGAAGGACCGACCATGTGCGACATCATCAGAAAGCCCGACACGTCCATGCCGAGCGAGCGCGCATATTCGATGTGCTGCTTCGAGACATCAGCTTCCGTGCAATGCGTCGCAACGCGCACGGAACGCACGCCGAGTTCGTATGCCCGCTTCAGGTCGTGGGTCGTCCCAATGCCGGGAATCAGAAGCGTGGTGAGCTTCGCGTGAGTGATAACTTCCCCGACCGCCTCAATCCATGCCCAGTCCGTGTTGGCACCGAACCCGTAGTTGAAGCTCGAGCCGGAAAGGCCATCGCCGTGCGCGACTTCGATGGCATCGACTTTTGCAGCGTCAAGCGCCTTCGCGATTGCGCGAACGTGGTCGAGACTGTACTGATGACGGATGGCATGCATGCCATCTCGAAGCGTCACGTCCTGGATGTACAACTTAGGCTTGTTCATGGTGCTCACAGCGCCTCCGCTTCAGTGTTTTCGTGCGTCTGACGGCGCACGATGCGCTCTGCAGTCGAGAGTGCCGCAGAGGTCATGATGTCGAGATTTCCCGCGTAAGCAGGCAGGTAATGTGCTGCACCTTCCACTTCCAGGAACACGGTCACCTTCAGGCCCGTGAACCACTTGTCCATTTCGGGGATGTAGAGACGGTTCTGCTCCGTGTAACGATGGAACTGGACCTGTTGCTTCATACGGTAGCCAGGGACGTATGAACGCACCTTTGCGACGGTTGCCTCAATCGAGGCAGCGATAGCGCCTTCGTCCGCGCCCTCACAGAGGCAGTACACCGTGTCGCGCATGATGAGCGGCGGCTCTGCCGGGTTGAGGACGATGATTGCCTTGCCGCGCTTTGCGCCGCCGACGTCTTCAATTGCCTTTGAAGTGGTCTCAGTGAATTCGTCGATGTTGGCCCGCGTGCCGGGACCAGCCGACCGCGACGAAATCGATGCCACGATTTCGGCGTAGTGGACGGTGGCGACCTGGCTCACAGCCGCCACAACAGGTATGGTCGCCTGGCCACCACACGTCACCATGTTGACGTTAGGGGCGTCGAGGTTTGCTTCCCCGTTGACACAGGGGACGGTGTACGGACCGATTGCCGCCGGAGTCAGGTCAATGACGCGCTTGCCATGTTCACGAAGAATGGCATCATGCTTTTTATGGGCACCAGCCGACGTCGCGTCGAAAACAATCTGGATTTCGCCGAAGTTCGGCATGCGGGTCAGGCCATCGATGCCTTCTGCCGTAACTGGCACACCCATTCTTGCGGCGCGCTTCAGGCCATCTGACTCAGGGTCGATGCCGACAAACGCTCCCATTTCAAGCACGTCCGAAAGACGGAGCACCTTAATCATCAAGTCGGTACCGATATTGCCGGAACCGATGATGGCCACTTTGGTTTTGGACATTGAAGAACCTCTTAAACGAATTTAGCCGTGACTTCGCCGAGTCCCGACAATTGAGCGACAAACGTGTCGCCGGCAGTGACCGGGACCATGGGTCCCAGCGCGCCGGTAAGCACGACATCACCGGCTTTCAGAGGACGGCCTCTGCGTGCAACTTCGCCCGCAAGCCATACTGCTGCGTTCAGTGGATGACCAAGGCAAGCCGCGCCACTGCCAGTCGACACGACGTTGGGCCCGGTACTGACACCTTCGTGTTCGCGGCGCATCGTCATTTGCAGCGCGCGTAAATCCAGGTCGTCAATTCGGCGGGCGGGTCCACCAAGAACAAACATTCCGGATGAAGCGTTGTCGGCCACAGTGTCGAAAATCCGGATGTCCCAGTTCGCGACGCGACTGCCAACAATCTCCAGCGCCGGCAATACATAGGCCGTGGCACGTATCAGGTCTGCTATCGTCGGCGTCTGGATGTCGAGGTCTTCGCCAAGGATGAGTGCAACCTCGGCTTCAATCTTCGGTTGATGTAGCTTGGCGACATCGATAGGCTCGGCCTCGCCGGCGGCCATATCGGCGAAGAGCATTCCGAAGTCGGGCTGGTCAACGCCCAGTTGCGACTGGACCACCTTCGAGGTGAGTCCAATCTTGCGTCCCACGAGGCGACGCCCTTGCGATTCGTAGAAGCGAGTATTTGTGTCCTGGATGGCATAGGCCGTGTCGACGTCGTCGCTCGACGTGCGCGTGCGCAGCGGAGCAATTGTCAGTCCAGTCTTGAAGCAGTCCCGCAGCTCGGCTGCCAGCGCCTCAATATTTCCTGCACCGGAGACCGGATGCTCGATGGTTGCGTCAGACATGAGAAAACCTCTTTGAACGTGTCCGCAAAATGCGGAATCAGGACAGGGCATCAACTTCGAACGAGTGGTATGCGCCCCTCCAATGGAGTAGCGGCGACTTGTCTGCCACCCTCGTTCGCAACACGCGTCCGATAAAAATCGTGTGGTCGCCCGCTTCCACTTCCCGGTCTCGAACGCACTCAATCCAGCCAAGGCATCCCGCGACAAGAGGAAGCTTCTCGAGGCCCTCCATCGATTCGACCTGCGCGAACCTGTCCAGCGGCTTGCAGAAGGTGCGCGACACCTCCTCTTGGTCCGAGGCCAGAATGTTCACGGCGAAGTGCGCAGCCCGACTAAAGATGGGATACGAGAACGAACGCGTAGTCAGGCTCCACTGAATCAGCGGTGGGTCCAGAGAAAGGGAAGAAAAGGAGCTCACTGTCGCGCCGTATGGTTTCCCTTGTTCATCCAGCGTCGAAATCACGGTGATGCCCGTCGCAAAATGACCGAGTGCGTGACGAAACGCCGCGTCGTTCATATCGCGTTGGTCCGTAGATGGACGGTCCGTTTGGCTGCTCGCTGACATGGTTTTTTCCCGCTGTGTCGTTCGTGGCCCGGGACAAACCGAGCCCCAATTCATCGTCAATTCAATTCCGCTTCAAGTTCTTTGGCGGCGCCGTTCGTGGGATTGCTGGTCGTATCAGGAGCACCGGCCAGCGCCAAGGCGTTATCAACAAGCCGCTGCATATCGGGGTTGCGGTTGCTCAGATAATTCATGGCGAGATTTCGCACCGGGTCACCTGCGTAGTAGCGTTCGTACTGCACGAGGCGTTGCCCAAACGCTTCGCCCGCGAGGTCCCATGCGAGCTTGAAGAGCCTCACCCGTTCGACTGAAGGCATATCGCCTGCACCCTGGTAGTACAGCGCGAGGTCATCGGTGAGTTCCGGCGCGCGGAAATCTGCGCCACTCGGCATAAGCATGAAGCCGCCGGCGCCGATGGTCTGCAACACCTCGATGACGCGGGGATAGGCATACGGAAGCATGGTGCGGATGGCCTGAAGCGGCGCCAATGAAGGACGGACGGTGCCAACTTCTGACGGTTCCGACTCATACTCCGAGCGCACAAGTGCGCTCTTGATTTGCTCGATGTAACCCAGCAATTCGCCTAGCATCTGTTGCACGTGCAGGAACTGGTCTGCCTTGATTGACTTCGCTACGGCAATTGCAAGTCCGACCGAGAACTGCATCTTGATGAGCGCACGCGTGTTGGTCTGGTGCGCGGTGTGATTGCGAAGTCCCGTGTGCGAGTAGAGCTTGTTCGAAAGCTCCACCTGGCGGTAGCAGAAAACGCGCTCCCACGGCACGAACACGTTATCGAAAATAAGTAGCGAGTCGTTTTCTTCGAAACGCGTCGAGAGCGGATGGTCATAGCTTTCGTGTGCTTCGACGTAGTACGGGTCACGTGCAATCTGCCGCATGCCCTTGATGTCCGTCGGCACCGCGAAAATCAGCGCATGGTCTTCGTCACCCACCTTGAACTGCGGCAGGTTGTACATAATCATCTCGTCAGAGACCGGGCCGAGCGTCGCAATCATTCGGGCGCCGCTGACATAGATGCCGTCTTCGGTTTCCTTGACGACCCGCAGGTGCATGCTCGCCTGCTCTGATGACTGCTTCGAGCGGTCGTTCTGCGGGGTAATGAGCGCGTGGCTGAGAAAGAGGTCGTTGTCGCGGACATACTCGTAATACTTCACGATGTTGTCTGCGAATTGCTGACCACCCTTCGCGAAGTCGTGGCGTGCTTCCCAGAAGGCGAGCAGCGTCACGTTCATGAAGTCCGGGGAGCGACCCATCAGACCGAAATTCGTTTCCGCCCAGATGCGATAGGCTTCGCGACGTTTGCGCAGGTCGCCTGCCGACTTTGCCGGCATGAATGCCGAGCCAGCACGCTCGCCCGTTTCCGGAACGACGTAGGTGACCTTGTCCTGAAGTTCGGGGTCGTGTTGGGTGTCGTACAGCGCCGCCAGTTGCTCAACGGCTCCCTTGAACGCAGGATGCGTCGTGACGTCGTCGACACGCTCGCCTCGCACCCAAACGTCGCGCGGACGGCTGCGGAGTCCTTCGATGAACTGCTTACCGGTTCTGATACCCATGACTTATCTCCTTGATTCGCGATGGCGCGTTCATGCGCGCGACGTCTTCGATTGAGCAAACAGCATTGCCATACCAGCAATCCACCCCTGGATGGCTTCGTAGTAGATGAGGTCGGATTCGTATTCGCCTTCCACTGAGAGCGCAGCGAAAGCTGCTACCCATGCGAGCACTTCCGGGCCGCCGCGCCCTGCCTTTTCGCGGACTTCTCTGGTGGTCAACCTGTCGAACCCGGCGAGATGTCCGAGCCGGAGACGCTCGAGGAAGCTGGCATCCCAATCCGGGTCGACCGGCAGGATGGCCGGGTCACCGACGAATGCCCGTGCGCCAGCGGCAAGAACGCGTTGTTCCCGGGCCTCACGCATCGCGAGTGACGGGTGACGACCATCAATGAGCCGCTCCTTGACGTCGTCAGGCGCGGTAACGATGCTTGGCGTAGGCGGGTCATGAGACAAGCCGCCGGAGGCAGAGATGAGCACGTGCTTTCCGGTCGCCACCGCCCACCGACCTACCGCCTCACCCAGCAGGCGAGCCCGCTTGAAAGTAGGCAGCGGCGGCGCAGCGCAGTTGATAAAGATAGGGATGGTCGGGTATCGCGTGAATGAACCGAACATCTGCTCCCAAATCTGCACGAAGCCGTGGTCGACCTCCATGCGGTACGAGACAGCGACGTCAAACCCGTCCTCAATTAAAGTTTCGCTGAGGTGCATCGCCTCTTCTGAAGCGACCGGTAACGGTCCGGCAGCGGTATCCCAGTCACCAACTGACGCAGCGTTAATGCCGACGCAAAAGCTCGGCATCACGTCGTAGAAAAATCCGTTGAAGTGGTCGGGCGCAAACTGGATGAGGAGGTCCGGCTTGAAGCGCTCGGCGCGTTCGGCGAGTTCGCCAAAAGCACGCTTGACGGCAGTTCGGACTTCATCCGAGGTAACGCCGTCTTTCATAAGAGGCGTATGGGATGCGCTCAGCACGGCCAATGGCACGGTCTGTCTCCTATGTATGTTTGGATTCCGTTCGAACCAGGATACGTTGCGAGAGGCGCTTGGTATCGGTTCGTTGAATACATAGTAGCGACACGCCTGTTATGCCGATAATGCGGCTTTTCTATAGTCTCCATCCGTTTTTTGTTTATCGGTAAAAACCCTCAATGCTCGGCGACACTCCACCAAGCTCTACAGATATTTTTGTTGTTAATCAGATGTTTACGCTCGCCGACAAAGCCACAGTGCTAGCGCACTGGTCCGAATTTTCTCCCCCGTGCAAACCCTGGTCGCAGAGCACCATCGAGCGCGGCATATAATCATTTTATGGATAACAAGCGCCAAGGTTTGACGTATTCGGCGTAATGGAGACACATGATGGACTCGCGGCTTATCGAATACTTTCTCCGCGTCGCAGAGCTTGGCAGCATCAATAAGGCAGCAACCGACCTCCGCCTGTCGCAGCCGGCGCTCTCACGTCATATTGCTTTGCTTGAACATCAGGTTCGCGCGAAGCTATTCACGCGAACGCAGGGCGGCGTCACCCTGACCGATGCCGGAACACTATTGTTGGAACGTGCTCGCCCTATACTCAGGCAACTCACAAAGCTGGTCGAGGAAGTTGGCGACCGGGCTGCGGGCCAGTTGTCCATAGGGCTAGCGCCGTCCTGGCAACACATGTTCACTTCGAAGTACATCCCGAAGCTCGTCGAAGAATTCCCTGGCGTGTCATTGCGAGTACACGAAGGGGCCAGTCATGAACTGCGCGAAGTCATGCACTCCGGGATGCTTGACCTGGCGATAGTCCCTTTCGAAGGGTCGCCGCCACAAGGGTATATTCACACGCCTCTTGTTCGTGAACCGCTGATACTTGTCTCACAGAAGGGTGCCGACTTGCAGCCAAACCGCCCTGTACCGTTGTCACGCCTTGATAACCTCAAACTGGCGCTGCCGGGCAAACCGAACGTCATCCGAACGCAGATTGAAAATTCGCTCGAAAGAAAGGGCTTCCAGTTCAAGACCATCTTCGAAATCGACGCGATGAATCTTTCGATAGAACTGGCACGTCAAGGTGTCTGCGATACGGTGACGCCCTGCTGCGCAGTCAGCGACCATCCTCGGTGGGAAAAGGAGGTTGCGTGGAGTCCTATTCGCGGTATGTACATGACATGGGCGATATGCGAGAACACCGCCAGGTCGCATTCACCCGCTGTGCGGGAGGGGCAGAAGCTAGTTTATAAGCTTGTCGATGAAATCCTGGCTCAGGGAACGTGGCTTGGAGCAGAGCGATTGAGCAAAACCGCGAAGGCTGCCGCTTTTGAGCTGGTTGAAGAGGTGTAGCGGCCGGATGGCTTGCAGCGCACGATTGCGATGCCGAGCCGCCTATTAATGCTGAAGTGTGGCGCGATTGCTTAGACGCGCCACATCGATGCACGCAACGGAAACGCTTAGAACAGGGTTCGCAACCCGAGCCGCAGGACCGTCTGACTCGCGCTCGACGACGTCGCAAACGTGCCATTTATCGACGCGAACGCGTCTGCTCCGCCGCTAGCCCGCTGATAGATTGCATTGACATACACGTCCGTACGTTTGGACAGTAGGTAGTCAAGCGTAATCCCACCTTGATTCGAGTGATTGTTTGTCAGCTCGTCATTGCCCTTCGCATAGATATAGTTTGCGTAGAGAAAGAGGTCTGGTGCGAACGTATATAGGCCACCAATCTCGTAACTGTCGACGTGCCCGCCAGTGAACGTATTGCGCGTATTCGTGTAGAGGACATCGAGCGCGAACTTGCCGAAATCATATCTCCCGCCGGCGCCCCAGTTGCGAATCCCAGAGTGGCCGTTGTCGATACCGTCTTCCTTTGAATACGTGTAAGCGGCATCCAGACGGAGCGGCCCATTATCGTAGGAAGCGCCGAAGCTAGAGAGGTTGTTGCTACCGGTCTGCCCTGCGATATTGCTAAAGCCATACATCGCGCCAAATCTGAAGCCGTCGTAATGCTTCGACGTAAACTTCACCGCGTTGGGCGTAGCTTCGCCGCCCGCTATCCGCGTGTAATCGAAAGTGCCAAGCGGCGCCCCAAGCTTGGCAAAGGGTCCACCTGGAAGCTGATAGAGGCTTACATACGGTATCTGATGACCCCAACGCGCGATGGACAGGTTATCGAACATGTAGTCGAATTGCCGACCCAGTGTCAGTGTTCCGTAGGGCGACGCGATGCCGACATATGATTCACGACCCGTAAATGCTCCTCCTCGAGCCGTGCCGCTGTTAAGGTCTGGCTGCGAATCCATAACTGCTAAGGTTTGAAATCCTCCCCCAAGGTCTTCGATAACACGTATGCCGAGAAGATTCGGCGCCTGGATGCCCGACGCCATTTGCACGAGCGAATGTCCGCCCGAGTTGCTGACATAGGTGACGCCGTTGTCGAGTAGACCGAATAGCGTCACAGAACTCTGCGCTTGTGACTGCAAAGGAAGCATTGCAATTGCGATTGCGAGAATCTTTTTGTTCACAGGAGCACTCTCAGAAATCCATGGCAACAACCTGCCATGCCGACGCCGCAATAGCGGTCGGACAGATGTTTGAAGTCGGAGGTCGAACGCCCCGTCACACGTTCAGTGCGATGAGGCGCCGCGTCGCAGGCACCGCGCCCCAGAGGAACTACTGTGTTCGATGGGGCGCGTCCGTTTCCGGAAGTCAGCTAGATGACGCCGACCCGAGCAGAACGAACAGAACTGTCGCGGGAGCTGCCGATGGATTGCGCCATGCGTGCCGCGTGCCTCGCTGAATCACGACGTCGTTCGCCTCCAGCTCTTTGGTCTTCCCGTTGTCCAGTTCGAGGGTTATGCGGCCGGTAAGCACCACGCCGTAGTCCAGCGTCCGTGTGGTGTGCATACCCGGACTCTCGGCCTCAAATGTCTCGGCAAGACCGGGCACTTTTTCCATCTGCTCACGGTGTGCTGCCATGCCGTCGAACTGCTCGCTGAGCATCACGCTATCGGGCGGGAACGTGACGACAAGCAGCCGGCTGCCGCCCGGACCGGGAATCCATGACGTGGGCCACGGTCCCTTGTCAGAAAAGTTGGAGTCTGCAGCATTGCCTCCCTCAGTCGCCCACAACATGGTGACGTCGAAGCCGGGTATGGACTCGAACTTCGCGCACCACGGTGATGACCCATCCCCAACAAAGGTGGAAGCACCGTCGCTGTCAATCGACGTGACAATTCGCCTTACCATGCCCCCTCCCGCTCAGACTTGCGATGGGTTAATCACGACATTCGTGAATCCACCATGGCGATGGTTTACAGCGTCGAGTGCCTCATTGATTTTTTTCAGCGGGAAGACCTCGTGCTCGAAGACGGAAAGGTCAAGCGCGCCGGAGTCGGCCATCGCTGCCATGTTTTCGCCTTCTGCGGGCGTGAACCACAGCGAGCCGATGAACGACTTCTGCTGGCACATGAGCGGGAAAGGCTCGAGCGGAATCGGGTCGGAGACACCGCCAACCGAGACAGCCTTGCCACCACGACGAAGAGCTGAGAAGGAATCCAGCACGTTCGACACCGGGGCTCCCGGACCGAGCGCCTGGAGTACCACATCCACGCCGTAGCCTTCTGTCGCCTCCATGACGATGTCGTGCACGCTACGCTCGCCAATGACAACGGGGTGAATTCGGGCCGGGTCGAGTTCCTTGAGCTGCGCCAGCAGTTCCTTGTTTCGACCAGTCGCGAAGATTGTCCTCGCGCCCATCGCAAGAGCGCACAGCGTACCGCCCAATCCCAGCGTGCCAGTCGCACCATCGATAATTAGCGTCTGCGATGCCTCCAGTCCAGCTTTTCTGAGACCCGCGTAGGCCGTGCCGATATACCCAAAGCGCGCCCCCTGTTCAAACGAGACCGACTCCGGAAGCCTGACCAGGTTAGTCGCGGGCGCTGTCATGAATTCACTGAATCCGCCGCACGGATAATCCTCGTAGATTTGCTGGGAACCTGGCCCGAAGCCGAAATAGCCCTGGAAGGTATAAGCGGGGCAGTTGGTGTTATCGCGCCGACGGCAAGCCGGGCAACTGCCGCATGAGAGGCCCGGATTCACATAGACGCGGTCGCCTGGCTTGATGCCGCGAACATGGCTACCTACCATTTCAACAACGCCGGCAGCATCCAGGCCGTAGATGGCAGGGAGCTTCGGCAGAGGCAGAAACGGAAACCACTTCGGGTAGTGGGCCACCACGTTGTGCAGGTTCGGCACAACGCCGCAGGCCTTGACACGGACCAGTACATCGGTCGCACGCGGCTCCGGAACCGGGATTTCGTCGACTTGAAACAGTGCTCCTACTTCGTGCAATCGTGCGGCACGCATCGTCTTCATGCTTGTCTCCATTTAAGTAATCGACGTTCAATTGAAACCGTTTTTATTTATTTCACCTTGCACGTAGACGTTCGATAGTCTTGCGCGACGTGGCTTGTTTGGACGATGGCTTCCCCCTGTCCGACGCCCGCTTCGCCGACTTCCACGCCAGCCCCGCCTGAATAATCGATTTATGTGGAATCGGACTAAAGGTCCGCTTTCCCAGTCCGGCCAAGGCAGAACCGATGGACACGTCGTGTGCCAAGGTTGTTGGAGGTTAAGTTACAGCACGGGCGCAGCCGACTGTTATGCAATCAGCCTATAGCTGTTATTCATCGCGACCTCTCCGTGTCGCGACAGGTTCGGCGGCTCGATTCAACACCTACGCTTTCGTTGCCGATACTCAAATGCCTGCGGTTAAGTCTGCGCATAACTACTGAACGGGCCTGAACTCGCACAACTGCTTCGTCCAAGGCGGGTCGGCCGGATGCGCCGGTGGCTCGGCTTGCGAAGGAGCAGGATTCGTTGCAGGAATTCGGGTACCTCCGGGCGCTCGCCCCGAAGATGACGGTGACTGAGTTCAGCGCACGCGTCGCGAGCGCGTTCTTCCTGTGGGCAAAGGAGCTGCTCGAGTCCGAACTCAACCGCAACGCACTGGCGTCAACCGTTCAGTACGACCTCTTTGATGGCAACCCTGATTGCTGGAAGACGTATGTCGCCCAAATGCAGAAGTAGGTGGGATGGTTTTGGGCCGGGCTTCCTGAGATGAAGAGCAGCGCCTCGGACGACCCGGTACGCGTTGACGCAAACGAGGCGAGTCCGATTGAGGCATTAGTCGCAGCCGCGCCGTCTGTCGAGTGGGATGCGCCCGACGAGAAAAAGGGGTGGCCCTAGCCACAACCGGGGCCGACGTCCTGACATGCATCTACTCACGGCCCACTAACTCGGTTTCGAGATTCCCCAGCGCCCGAGCTTCGCACCAGCAAAAGCAATGTCAACGAGAAAGGCCTGACAATCAATTTTCGGACGGCGCACCTATGTGCCATCATGAAAAATCGGACTCGTCGCCGCCGTGGGCGACGTTGCTAACGACCATCCCGTCGCGCCAGCGGGCTTCCCGCAAAGGGGTCATCGCGCCAGTCCACGGCTTTACCCGTCTGTGGCAGCGCCGCTTGCGACGGTAATTCAAAATGTTCTAATGATTGCCCGGCGCTAATTGCCTGCTTCAGCCATCGCGGCATTTCCCCTTCGCCACTCCACACTTCGCCCGTCGCATTGCGGTAGCGTGCTTCTTTCTGTTCCGTTTGGTCGCGCGCCAACACTGCTGCCAGGTCTTCTGGCTTGATGCCAAACTCTTTTATCCGGCGGCGGAGATAAGCAACCATGCTGTCCCGCTTCCGTTCATCCATAAGATATTCGTCCGTCAGAATCGTCCGACTTTTTCTCTTCCAGTGCGATGCATTAATGCATCGATATCCACGCTCCCTCGTGTCACAGGTTCGCTCGGCCCGCCTCTTTTGTGTAGTACAACCATCATAACGCGTTGTCCTTTCGCCGCGCTAAAGGGCACGCTGCCTTGTTTCTTGCCCGGGCGAAAAGGTGGACGCGGACCGGGTTCCGCGCATTTGCGAGGTGCCTCCGGCACGCAGCCGCGCGTGCGTTCCTGGATGCGCTCTTGCGACCCACGCCTTCAACTGTTTCTATTCCCACTTTAGGTTACTTTGAGAGCGCAATTAGGCCACACATGCGTCACGCAGCCGGTGCTATGCTGGAATACAGCGCGCTCTCAGGCAGAGAACTATGGACCGGACATACGCATACAAAGGCTACTCTATCCGGGTCACGGTCGAACCTCACACCGAGCCCGACTTGCGGGGCGTTCTGATGCGCGAAGCGGGATTCGCGAGCGTCGTGGAAATATTCAGCGCGGGTGCCGCCATGCCCAGTTTTACTCCGATGCGACTCACCGATGCGGATGGACTGTGGTTCAGGAGCCCGGCGGATGCGCTCATGGGAGGGTTTAGCGCCGGGCAGCGCGCGGTAGATGACCTGCTACAGGATGGTGCGTCCTAGCCGAGATTACTCTTCAGGGATTCCGACCGGCTGGTAGCCTCGTACGTCAGAATCCAATGGCCGGCGCAATATCAGGACGCCGGCCTTTTTTTGCTAGCCCTTCCCACCTGCTTCTGCTGGATGTTTGCTGCCTGCTTGCCTTTCGGGCCCGGCTTCACGTTAAGCTGACTTTCTGGTCTTCCTCGAGCGACTTGAAATCCTTGGCCTGAATTCGGAGAAGTGCGCGAACAGGTCTTCGCCCCGGTCGTCCGGCCCTGTTGGTGCTTACGCGCCGCAGAGGTCGCTGCAAGACCCGCTGTATCGAACCTCGAGCGACGACCGGTCCTTGAAAACAAGCCGTTTAACGACGCCACAATCCTGGAAGGTATGAACGGCGCTCCGGTTCACAAACACGCCGGGGCACTCGTCAGGAAGAACGAGCTGCATCAGCGAACCAAATTTTCGCGTCGCTTCGAAGAAGTTGGCCTCGCGCGACGGCTCCGCTATCCCCAGCCAATACACGAGCGCTGCGCTGGGGTCCTGGGCATCGCGCGCAAGAAAACGCAGTGTCTTTGGCCCAACGGGGTATGAAGATGGTTCGATGCATGGCACATCGCGCATGTGGGTCTCCGTGGGTGATGGGCGAGGTTCGTGGCGTATTGTCCTGACGGCAGGTCCGGCGCCACAGGTCAACCCGGGTACCGCTCCCGTTGCATGGCGTATCTGAGTCGCTGCGCATTATCGCGGAATGGATGCAGCGCAGCGAACGCGTCGTGCGGGGACGCTTCCGCGTCTCCAGTGCCCTGGCGCGAGCGCTGGGGACAGCCGCTTTCGCGCCGTCGTTCAGGCGTCGGCGCTAGCCCATGTACAGGCCGCCGTTCAGCGAGAAGTCTGCTCCTGTTGCGAAAGCCGCTTCGTCGCTGGCCAGCCAGGAAACGATTGAGGCAATCTCGGCGGCTTCTCCGAGACGGCGAACCGGAATGCCCTGAACAATTGCGTCCAGTATTTCGGGCCGCACGGCGCGGACCATATCCGTCCCGATGTACCCCGGAGAAACCGTATTCACCGTGATACCCTTTGTCGCCACCTCCTGGGCAAGCGACATCGTAAAGCCGTGAATCCCCGCCTTGGCCGTCGAGTAGTTGGTCTGGCCAAACTGCCCCTTCTGCCCGTTCACGGACGAGATATTGATAATGCGGCCCCACTCCCTGCTGACCATTCCCTCAATGACCTGTTTGGTCACGTTGAACAGGCTGGTCAGGTTGGTCGCAATGACGTCGTTCCAGTTCTCCCTCGACATCTTGCGAAATACGCCGTCCCGGGTGATGCCCGCATTGTTCACCAGCACGTCAATCTCACCCACCTCTTTCTTCACCTTCGCTAAGGCGGCCTCGGTCGACTCCCAGTCCGCGACATTGCCTTCGGACGCGATAAAAGTGAAGCCCATCGCAGACTGCTCGGCCAGCCAGCGCTCCCGTCGAGGAGAGTTCGGCCCACAACCCGCCACGACGGTGAGCCCATCATTGTGCAGGCGCTGACAGATTGCCGTTCCAATTCCGCCCATGCCGCCGGTTACATAAGCAATTCGCTTCGTCATGTCTTTGACTCCTTGTCGTTACGGTCAGTGCCTGGAATATTCTTGCCACGGTGACAAGAGAACTTGCTCACGATTTGATAGCACTACTATTTTTTTATTTAAGAATTCGAGCTGCTTCGTACCGGTTCGTCAAACTTCCGCCAACGGTTCTTAGAGACGCGGTGCGGGCGACCGGGCGTCAGCAAGGGCTCGATTTACATGGCCCTCTACCAGAAACACTCCCTAGAGGGCAGCCGTCGCTCCCGGTGTCTGTCCGGTGCAAAGCCAATAGACGTCGAGATTGAGAAAGGTCGCAATCCGCGTGAACGCATTTAGCGGTGGAACCGTGATTCCACGGCGCCAGAATTGCACGTCGCGTTCACTCACGTCGAGCCGTCTGGCGGCACCGGCGGAACTGATGCCAGCGCGCCTCAACGCGGTGTCGAGGCGTGCGGCAAGGGCGCGCCTCAGGCTACTGTCCTCATCGCTACGCTGAAGGTGCTCGATGGTTTGAGCGCGTTGATTCATCTCGTTTGAAATCTCTCAGAAATGTTTTTATGGTCGCCGCCTCTCGCGCGTGCCGGTAAAGCTTACCAGCCATTCTGGCAATATCAAGTCACATCAGGCTATCAGCCTTGATAGTTGCACGCGCATACGATGCAATAGCACGCGGTTGTCTCAGGGCGACCGCTGGTTGACCAACCCGACGCGGGAACAGCTGTCTGCGTGCTCCGGGGAGTACCACACATACCCGCGTATTGCTTCCAATACACATCGGAGCAAGAATGGCTCTCGAAGAGCAATTTGTTCGTGCGGCAAGAGTGGCGACGGATTACTGCGGCTGGATATTTGCTGCCTGCTTGCCCTTCGGTCCCTGCTTGACGTCGAAGGTCACATGTTGGCTTTCCTGCAGCGACTTGAAGCCTTTTCCCTGAATTTCCGAGAAGTGCGCGAACAGGTCCTCGCCACCGTCATACGGCGTGATGAATCCAAAACCCTGCGCATCGTTAAACCACTTGACAGTACCTGAAGCCATAGTTTCGAAAACTAATTGTATTGACGATGTGCTGCCAACGGCGAGCATGAAAGGTGTTTGTAACACAGGCAAACTGCTACGGGACATACGCGTTTACGATATTTGACGCGGTTCAAGCGTTGTTTCAAATCCGACCTGCTGTGACCCATCCCGCATATCGTCGGATGATAAGGAATGCCTTGCGCTTCAGGTGCTGGAAGATAAAGTTCGCGTAATCTCTCAGGTTTGTTGTGCATCACGGCAGGGACGAACTAATGACATGGCTGTTCGCCCCGCATCGACGTAAGCCGGGGTGCCGCAGCAATCATCTGCGGAAATCTGTCATCTGCACTGTACTAGCAGGTTAGCCGTTCAGTGATGGATTCGTGTGCGCGCGATGGGAGGGGTCAGTTACGCGACAGGGACAGAACGAGGTCAACATCGAAATGCCAGGATGTTCGGCCGAAGAGACATCATGAAATTCGCTGAAGTTCGCTCAGCATATTCAAAAGCCCGGCAGGTCACTTTCCGCCAACTGCGCCGTCTCGCTCCGGTTCTCGATGACGTACTCGGCGCAGGAGAAGGCGAGCATGCAGACCTGGCCGTCGGCCTTGCTGCTGAGAACTGCTCGACGCGTATCACTGCATGCACCCGGACGAGATTGCGCAAGCTCGCCTCGACGCCCTTGAATCGCAATAACAAAACCTTGTCGGATTTATCCGGCGGATTTCGGGAGCGACGCCACGATGTGCCTTCTCGCTCTTCATTCTTCGCGTTCAATGGCGACAGCGCCGTGGGGAGCGCGCTGATGTAGCGGCAGACGTATGGCCGCTAGCACAATTGCGGGCGACGGGTCGCATTGGGCCGCCGGTCCGCGCTTCCAGACGTTTCGAGTTCAGTGCACAGACCCATGACGTGCGCCGCCGCCCCAGTAATGGCCACCGCCACCACCGCCGCCGCCGCCGCCGCCGCCGCCGCCGCCGCCGCCGCCGCCCCAACCACCACCGCCACCGCCACCGCGCCATCGATATCCGTGGCCAGTCCAGCCGCCATGGCCGGCCCAGCCGCCTCCTTGCCCGTGGCCCCAATAGCCGTGCCCGCCCCAGCCTCCATGGCCCCAGTGACCACGATGGCCGCCGTAACAGCAGGCGCCCCAATAGCCAAAGCTGAGCGACACCGAGGGCCCCCACCACGGCCAACCGTAGTACGGATACGCGACGGGGTAATACGCAGGCTCGACGAAGACGGGCACGGCGGCTGCGATATACGTGTTCGTCGATGCCGTCACACCTGCCGCTGTGCCGGGGGCGCCCGCGTCGGGCATCGTGAACGGATACGGAGGCGTCGCCACCTCACCGTATGGAACGTAGCCGTAGGGCACGTAGTAGTAGCACCCGGACAAGGCTGCGGAGACCGCGACCACGGTAACGGCGCTGCGAGCGCGCGACGATGCATCGAGCGAGTTCATGACGTGCTCCTCGGGGCGCGACCCATGTGCGGCGCACCCACACATTTAGCTTATGTCAGCAAGCCAGATACCGCGGGCCGGACGTGAGCCCGACGCGTTGGCCGCCGTTTGCGGAGCGACGGTCAGGCGCGAACCTCTGAAGGCCTGTTCGTCGGTGTCGCAGGCGAAGGTGTATCCGTACGTTGCGCCGTCGCCAGTCGTTCGAACTGGACTCGACGTGAGGAGAACGCAGATGAACAGGCTCATTCGTTTTCTGGTCGCTGCCGCGCTCGGCGCGGGGTCGACCAGCTTCGCGCAGGCGGGTGGGGTGTCTGTCGGCATCGGTGTGGCGGGCCCCCGTATATGTCAATCCGCCGGTTTTCCATGCGCCGCCGCCCGTCATCTACGGGCCGCCAGTGATATATGGACCGCGCCCCTGACCCGGATACTATAGTTATCCCTATTGGTACAGCGGATATCGAGGCTACTATGGCCGCGGTTACTACGGCCCTGGTTACTATGGACATGGGTACTACGGCCGAGGCTACTATGGACGTGGTTACTACGGGCATCGCGGGCGGCGCCACTAGAGCACACGAGTGACCGTTTCCGTGAGCACTATCTGGCCCCTGGCTGACGGGGCTTCACTTGCTCAGTTATGCTCACAGTTGTTCGGCGCGTACCACTACCAACACGAGGGCGAGCTGACGCCGTTGAGTCGCAGCAACATACTGCCTATGGAATAGCTGGCGGCTTCAGCTATCGCCGGCGCAATCGAAGGACCTATCGCATTGACCTCAGAACATGACCGCACGCCCAGCGTACAAGACGACTTTCTGCAGACGCTCGTAAGGGACAAGACCACCGTAAACGTATTCCTCGTGGACGGCATCAAACTGAGTGGTCAACTGACCGCCTTTGACCAGTTTGCAGTTCTGCTGGGGTCTGGTCCAGCCGTGCAACTCGTATTCAAACATGCCATTTCGACCGTGCTGCCGGTCGATGGCAAGGGCCAGACACGTGAGCCGACCGAGGTGCCGGTGAGTGGCGACAAGCCGAACCACGTGCGAGGCCGTGTCCGATGAGAACTGCCATGACATGCCGCGGCCTACGCTTGACCTGCGCATAGCCAGGCGGCGTCCACTTCGAGAAATTCAGAGAGCGACGGGCTCCTCCACGACCGCGTCACACATCTCGATGCCATTGCAATAACGGGCGCAGACGCATCGGTTGGGTGGCGGTGCGAGAAGAAACACTTTTTCAACGGTGCTCCAGATAGGCCGATTCAATTGGCACCCCGACCGTTAGCGGCCTGCAATGGAATCTTCGTCGTTTGCAGCTCCTGCATCCGTCGACGTCCGCAGAGCACCCTTCCGCAGCCCAGCGCGGAGGACGTTGTACGGGAAATCGCGGCTGAGACCAATACGCCTGCGGAGCCGGCATCGAAAATGCAGCCGACCCGGGAGCTTCCATACGACGCGCTTCATCAGTTGGTCACCATTGCCGAACATGCTGGGCGTTGGGCATACATCTTCAGGAGGTGAGCATGGCTGATTTTCAGGCACAGGCTGCTACAGCCCAGCGAGCAAATCTTGACTTCTTCTTCGGCCTGGCCGGCAGCATGCTGGAGGGCGAGGAAAAGCTCGTGAGACTGAATCTGGATGCGGCGAAAACGACGCTTGCCGATTGGTATCAACGCGTGCAAGACGGGCTGACGAAAAAGGAGGACGGACAGGAAGTTACGGGCTTGCAAAACGCGCTGCCGCTGCCCTCGGCGGAGAAGGTCCTGACGTACGAACGTCAGGTTGCCTGAAATTAATTCGGCCATGCAGGCCCAGTTGGCAGAGGTTGTCAATGCTCAGTACCTCGAAGTCAACCGCCAGGTTCAATGGTTCGTTGAGAACGTCTCGAAAAAAACCGCAGAGCAGGCAATATCGATGTCGCCCAAAAACTAACTTGAGCATCTCAACGAAAGCTCCATCGCAGGTAACCGAATCGGCCGACGAGGCGTGGTCGCGCAGCTCGGCGTCGGACTCGTTGGTGACGTTCACTCCAGCGTATCAAGCCAATTGAGTCTTCTCGGCGTTCTCCTGAGGAAGTCAAGTATCTCTGCCTTCGGGGTCGAAAATATTGGAGGTCTCATTGCCATGGACTTCTCCGGAACCGTAACATCGCGGGCAGAGCTGCCACTGCGCTCCGTCGCAATTTGGGCATGTGATGGTTTCCGAGTTGGACGACATGTCTGAAACAGTCTCGATTTCGATTATCTGCACCTTTCCCGTCCCGCCACAATTTTCACACCTGATTTTTCCTTGGCCACCACATTGCTGACAGGTAGTCATGGTCTCCTCCTGGTGGTTAGATGTACACGACCATACTACTCGGAGCGGCTGAGAACACGGTCGGAATCGCGCGTCCCGCGCCGAGTGCGACAACGACAAGCTTCGATACATTCCAACCTTGACGAAACGCGTTTGGCAAAACTCCATGTTGCGAGCGAGAAGTGGCAACGCTTCCTCATCTTGGCATCTTGGCGTTTGCAAGGGCTGGACACTGACTACACTTCATAGCAGTTGCGACGGCCCCATGCGGGCCGAAGCGGCGATGCGGACCAGGTTTTGGCGCGACCCTTGCCACCTGGCGCAGCTGGATGGTCGCGTCGATGCCCAGGCCGTTCCTATGGTTCACCAACAGGAGGCAAGCCATGCAAACCGTCGTAAGAAGATATTCCGGAAAGGGAGCCAAGGAATTGTTCGACGTGCTGGAACAGCGCACGGCGGATATTGAGGAACTGATGCGCTCAGTAAATGGTTTTGTCGGATACACGCTCATGCGCACTAGCGAGGGTGGCCTCTCGGTGACCGTCTGCCAGGACAAGGCAGGTGTTGACGAAAGCGTCCAAAAAGCGAAGGACTTTGTTGCGAAAAACGCTGGAAGCACGGGTGCGGGCGCACCTGAGGTATTGGAGGGGCAAGTCCTCCTTCACCTGAAGTAACCACGTGTCGGGTTCGACGAGGGGTGTCCCAGCCGCTACCCCGATACAAGTCGGCCTTCGAGACCCTCGAGGGCCGACGGCGGGCTCACCATGCGTCTTCTTCACGGTGGGCAGTGCAGAAGACCTGCCGTTCGCTGACGGGAGCTCAGCGCGAAAGCGCTCAAGGTAATCTGCTCGGAAGACCGCTGCTGCCGCCCGATGCCACATCGGTTGCTCGCGGCGCCGCACTCGCGCCCACTTCGGGCTTGCGCCGCCCCCGTCACAGCCTCCGCTCACGGCACCTTGGGCAATGGGTTCCGGACGCATGACCACGCTTTCCCGGGCCGTCGGCTCGTTGCGGGCGACGACGAAGACGGCGGGGGCGGGTTGCGGTTGACGGCGACATGGGGAACACCGGCAGCTGTGAAGATGTAGCGCCCAGCGACAGGCGGCACAGGCTAAACACGGTCCGCTCATACGAAGCTATGCGACGTTGTCGACCAGACCGTAGCACTGAGTTCCACCAGCATCTAAAATTTATCGTCGCGAACGATATAAGGGCGATTCGCTACAGATGTCTTTAACCTCTTCTTCTGAACGAGGACTTCGTTTAGGCATCAAAGCCATCAGATGGATGGGACTCTTTCTCCGGAAGGGCGTGGCCCTTCAGCCGGCAAGGAGAAAGGTTTTTTGTACAAGCGGCGTCCCGTCCTCACGACGTAGACGCCATATACATCAAGTCGCCATGCACGCGCGAGACGCGTAACCGCCTTGAGCAAGAGCCTCTTCAATCAAACTGAAGAGGGAGCGCTGCAATGGGTCAGCAAGTGAAGTTCTCCATAGACATAAGTGAGCCCTGGCTCAGTGCCAGATTGGCGGTGCGACTCCAGGTTCGCAGTCCAGCACCCTGACAGGACGGCCAAAGAACGACCGGGATTGCCAGAGGATGGGCAAACAGGGGCGCCCGCCGCAAAGGCGGGTACCCAGGAACTCGCTTCAGTAGCGCATTTGTACGTCAGCCGCCGGTGTGGGTGTCGTCGTCGCGTCTATGCCGCGACAGCTTGTCCATCGCGTGTGCTTTTTTCGCCTGCCACGTATCTCGCAGGTGATTTTTGGCCGATATAAAGGCCGACCCGGTTCTGTCTAAAACGCGCCGCAAACTAATGCTGCATCTTTGTCCGAGTGAAACATCGTTTTCTCCTTGTTCGAAAAGAAGAGAACGGACCTTCGCGCTCCAGTTACGTCGCAATGTGCACGAAGACTGGATAACACGCGGCACTGGTTGGGGTGAACCACCATCCCTGCCGTGGCGAACACGAATCTGTAAAACGACGTCAAAAGTCAATAACGAATAGCGCATATCGGCAGAACTCGGCATTCCGTCCTGAATAAGAACCGGCGCGGATTCATCCGATATTTCACTGTATCGGAGGCACCGCACCCAGTTTCTCCGCCAGCATCCGTTCGTACACACCGAAGTGCAGGTCGACCTCCTCCTGCGTGACGGCGTGGACAGAAATGTTGACCTGCTCCGGCAACAAGCCCATCACCGTGGCAATCGCGATTTCGAGCTGCGCCGCGCAAATCCGGTCTTCCGTCAGGGTCGTTCCGACGGTGATGTCGTACGCCTTGTCGTGCCGATACACGATTTCGACAATGCGCGCCCGCGCACTCATATTGTTGTCGACGGCGAGTCGCGTCACTTCCGCGACCTGCAGCATCAGTTCGGTCGGAAAGCCTTTGGTGGAGCGCAGCTTGATGCGGTGCCTGCCAAGCGTTCTCCAGTCCGTATCGAATTCCACGGTCGTCTCCCAGTGAACATTGGTGCGCGGACTGTATGGGCGCCAGCGTCGATTTTCAAGGCCAAAAAATCTGCTGCGCCGCCTCTTGAAATTTACTGCAGACGTCCTATCTTAAGCATCGCTCAGGCAGTCGTTCGCGGACACCCAGTTCGCGGGCGCTGCGTGTTTCAACCTTGATTGTCCGCGGCACGGGACAACCGGACTGAAGCGCGTATGCCGGTTTGTCTCCTCGCCGCAGAGGAGAAAGCGACCATGAGTGACCTTCACTTTGGGACCGACCTCTTCAGTGAACTGGACCGGCTGCAACGCCAGATGTCCAGCCTGTTCGGCGGCTTCCCGTCCAGCCTTCGTTCAAGCCAGTTCGGCACATTTCCTCATATCAACGTCGGCACGACCGACGACACGATAGAAATCGTCGCGTTTGCGCCCGGCGTCGAGCCCGCGAAGCTTGATATCTCCATCGATAAAGGTCTGCTCTCGATTGCCGGCGAGCGGACGACCCGCGAAGCACAGTTACCTGAGGGCACGCGGCAGTACGCGCAGGAGCGCTTCAATGGTTCGTTCCGGCGGGTCATCGAACTGCCCCAGCAGGCCGACCCCGACAAGGTGCAGGCGCGCTATGTCGACGGGTGCCTGCTGATTTCTGTGGGCAAACGCGAAACGTCCAGACCCCGTGCAATTACCGTTCAGTGACGAGGTGACATCATGAGCGACAACACGCAAATCGCCCAACGCGACCCGGACGCGGTGACGCGCGCGGAATCGGGTGACACACGTCGTCGCGCCGCGCTGACGCCGGCGGTCGATATCTTCGAAGACGCTCACGCGGTCACGCTGCTTGCCGACCTGCCTGGCGTATCGAAAGAGAAGCTGGACATCAACGTCCACGACGGCAGTCTGACCATCGAGGCGGAATCCATGGTGCCCGTGCCGCCGAACCTCGTGCTCTCACATGCGGAAGTGCGGGCGCCCTACTTCTCGCGCCGCTTCACCGTCAGCGAAGACTTCGATACCTCGCGGATTGAGGCATCCCTGAAGGATGGCGTCCTGAAGCTGACGATACCGCGTCGCGACGAGGCGAAGCCACGACGCATTGAGGTGCGTACAGGCTGACGCCAACTACCCGATGCATACGGTTGAACGGCGGAAAGGTATCCGCCGTTCCGCGGTCGACTGCGTCGTCGACGAACTTTCGAAGGCATGCACAAGCGGAACAAGGCGACCAACGGCACGGCGATGGGCACGGGGATGCAGTCCGTGAGGAACGACCCGTGCGACAGAAAGTGCTTAACACCGCCGACGTTGCAGGTCGCTCGTGAAAGCCTTGGACGTTTGCGCTGAGAGTGCAGAGATGAACCTGGAAGTAAATACTTCTCCGACCGACACGGGCATTCGTGCGGCGCACCGGGAAGCGCTGATTACCGCCGAACTCGCGACGCGGGCAAGCCGGCGCCCCAACCATGGAGCGGAGGCCAAAGTCCTGAGACGGCTCGCCCATGCGCTCGCTACCTCTGATGCAGCCATGCTTGACATGCTGACATCGGAGGCTGCCCGGCTTTGCAGGGCAGGCAGCGCAGGCATCAGCGTGCTCGAGTCGCCGCCGGACAAGCCGGTGAGTTTCCGGTGGGCGGCCCTCGCAGGCCACTGTGCACCACTTCTGAATACCTACCGCCCCTTTGATGACAGCGTATGCGGCGTGACGCTGGCAATGGGCAAGCCGGAACTGTTCAAGACACCGCAACGCTACTTTTCGTCGATAGAAGCCGTCTCGCCGCCAGTCGTCGAAGCCCTGCTCGTGCCCATCCCGGTTGGCGACGGGCCCTGGGGCGCAATCTGGGTAATGTCTCACAACGAAAACGCGCGCTTCGACGCAGAAGACCTGCGTTTGCTGACAAGCCTCGCCGACTTCACCGGTGCCGCGTTGCAGGTCACTCGTATGCAGGCGCTGGCGGAGAAACGGGCGATTGAAGCGGAGGAAGCCCAGGAAGCGCTCTGCCGGACCGAAGAGCGCACCTTCGAGTTTATTGCCACACTCAGTCACGAGCTCCGAAGCCCAATTGCGCCCGTGGTTTCGTCACTGGAAATTCTTGGTCGCCCAGGGAGCAGCGGTTCAGCGACGGCGCGCGCGCTCGAGATAGCGCAACGGCAGATAGGCCGGCTCCAGCGACTGATTGATGACCTTCTGGACGTATCGCGAATCCGGCACGGCAAGGTGGAAGTCAAGAAGGGCACATGCCAGCTGGCTGATATCGTGTGGGATGCCGTCCACGCGGTGCAGCCAGCGATGGAGGCGCGCAAGCACCGACTGACCGTGCAGTGTCCGTCCGAACCGGTCGCATTGCACGCCGACGCGGCTCGCCTTACCCAGGTTCTTGTGAACCTGCTCAGCAACTCCGCCCGGTATTCGCCCGACGGCAGCCACATTGAACTCGCCGCTGTTGTCGAACCGGCTTCCGACGACAACCGGACGACCGCGCGAGGTACTGTGAAATTCACCGTGACGGATGAGGGATACGGTATCCCTGCGGACAAGCTTCCCCATGTGTTCGGGATGTTCACGCAGCTCGGTTCGCGGGTATCGACAGCGGACTCAGGTCTCGGAATCGGACTCGCACTGGTCAAGTACCTGGTTGAGTGTCATGGCGGTCGCGTCTCCATTGCGAGCGGCGATGGCCGTACAGGGACCGAGGTGACGGTGGTGCTCCCGGTTCTCGAGCGGCTTCAGGTTGTGCCTCACTGGCAGCAAAGCCTGAATGACCCATTGTCTTCGGCATGAATCGCCGATTTCGACAGCGTGCAACGTCGATGCTGACGGGGAGGCTGGTTCGACGAAGAATCGTGTGCCCGTTCTATGCCTCAGAAAGAGCCACATAGCAATGGTCGCGAAACGGCGCGGCAGACGGGCCCTTCAGGATTCGCTCTATTTTGAGCGACACTCACGCCTTTGACTGTTCCTGTCCTGACATCTCCGCTTCCGTCGACGGAGCACCAGCATCAAGCCCTAACTGCTGTCTTGCTTTCTCCCAGTATTCCTCGGACCGGCCTCCCGGGCCCCCATCCCTTTCCCAAAGGTAAAAGGCAAGGGTCCGAATTTGCTCTTCCGTAACAGGGACATCCATTTAAACCTCCTGAGTCAGCGTGGCAGAGCATGCCAATAAACGGAGGCGCGAGAGAGTCCACGCGAAGCGAACCGGTATCGAAAGCCCCGGTTACGGCCACGATGCAAGCGCGAACAAACCGGCAACGCCAATCGAGTATGGAACCGCGCACGAGCGAAGAGAATGCCTGATGCGCTGGTTCTCGGCGGGGTCGCGGAATACGCCTTGCTGCTCTCGAATCACTGACGACACCACCGGAGACAGACATGGCCACAAAGCCGAAGGAACAGAAGCCAGCCAGTGAGATGTCCGAAGACGACATCGACAGGGCTGTCGATGCCACCTTCCCCGCCGGCGACGGGTGGAACCACCCGCATCAAGTCGGAAGACGGCGAAGAAACTGATGAAGATTCGCCCGAATAATGAAGGCGCAAGCAAGGAGGCACCATGGCAGACACTTTCAGACCCGGCGAAATCGTCAGGGCGTCGGGTATCTATTCGGTCGTTCTTGAAGGTGGCGACAACGAGGGCCGGACATTTGATGCCACATGCGTTGAGGGCGACCGCTTTCCGTCAACGCGCACTGGCGTCGGCGTGCACTATGAACTGAAGTACGAAGCACCCTACTCACACCAGCACCCCGAGTTGAACCCGCGCAAGTAACAGCTTTTACCTTAATCGCCAAGGGCTATGGGGTTTCTCCTCCCCTGACTTTGCTTGACAGAGTTGCCCCTGAGAACGAATATTTGCTCTTCGTGAGAGCAATTGACCATCTTTCCCCGCAGGGTCACGCGCCGCACATCGCGCCCCCGCGAAGATGGTCATAGGCTAGGCCAGAAATCCATGCTGCCGGCGGTCTGAATTGGGCGACCAACAGGACTGTCCGGGCACCAGCACCCAGGTACCGCCGCATGTGTCAGCGATGACCGACAACGATGAGGAACAGGAAAATGGAAGGACGACTGCAGGGCAAGGTCGCTATTGTCACCGGCGCTGCGTCAGGCATTGGGCTGGCCAGCACCGAGGCGCTTCTGTCGGCCGGTGCGCGCGTGGTGCTAGTGGACCGCGATGACGCTGCAGTGACGTCAATCTGCAATAAACACGGCGATGCGGCGATTCCGCTAGTCCTGGATTTGCTCGACTCGAAAGCTTGCTCGACGCTTGTACCCCGCGTGCTGGAAATCGCAGGGCAAATCGACATCCTGCATGCCAACGCCGGTATCTATGTCGGCGGCGAACTGGTAGACGCGGAAACGGCAGCGATTGACCGGATGCTGAATCTCAACATCAATGTCGTGATGAAAAACGTTCACGACGTTTTGCCCCACATGATAGCCCGGCGGACCGGCGATATCATCGTGACCAGTTCGCTGGCAGCTCATTTTCCGACGCCGTGGGAGCCGGTCTATGCGTCGTCCAAATGGGCGATTAACTGCTTTGTTCAGACCGTGCGGCGCCAGGTTTTCAAGCACGGAATCCGCGTCGGCTCCGTCTCACCCGGCCCGGTCATTAGCGCACTGCTCGCCGACTGGCCGGAGGAAAAACTGAAAGAGGCCAGGGAATCGGGGAGCCTGATAGAGGCCAGTGAGGTCGCGGAAGTCATCATGTTCATGTTGACGCGGCAACGCGGTTTGACCATTCGCGACGTGGTTCTGATGCCAACCAATTTCGACCTCTAGGCGATAAAGACAAGACTCATCTCGAGGTCGAATAATGTTCCTTGGCATTGACCTCGGCACGACCGAACTGAAGGTCCTCCTGCTGGCCAGCAATGGGCATGTCGTCGGGACCGCTCGTCATCCGTTGGAAATATCGAGGCCCAGGCACCGATGGTCAGAACAGGACCCAGAGGATTGGTGGCGAGCTACGCGGACTGCGCTATCGGCGCTGCGTAAGAACTATCCCGACGCTTTTGGGCACGTACAGGCCATTGGCCTTTCTGGTCAAATGCACGGTGCTGTTCTACTTGATGCCAATGACCGGCCGCTGCGCCCGGCGATATTGTGGAACGATATGCGCAGCGTCAGTGAATGCACTGAGCTCACGGCCCGCGCGCCAATGCTGCATGCAGTCGCTGGCAATTGTGCAATGCCAGGGCTCACGGCACCAAAGTTATTATGGGTCGCACGACACGAGCCCGAGCACTTCCGACAGCTGGCGTGTGTCCTGCTGCCGAAGGACTATCTACGTCTGCGTTTGACCGGTGTAAAGCTCACGGACCCGTCCGACGCGTCAGGAACCCTCTGGCTTGACGTCGGGCGTCGCGAGTGGTCCGACGAGCTCCTGGAAGCTTGTGACATGACGCGAATGCAGGTGCCCTCGATTGAAGAAGGGAGCCGGGCGGCCGGCATCGTTCGTCGCAGTGTCGCTGACGAGCTCGGGCTGCCCGCAAATGTCATTGTTGCGGCTGGCGGGGGCGATACCGCGACGAGTGCACTAGGGGTCGGCGCGGCTGAATCGGGGGATGGTTTTCTTTCTCTCGGTACATCGGGAGTGCTGTCCGTTGTCACCGGGCGGTTTCGGCCAAGCCCCCATCTGGGGGTACACGCGCTCTGCCATGCGATTCCGAACAGGTGGCACCGAACCAGCGTTGTGTTATCTGCGGCCAGCTGCGTTCGCTGGCTATGCAACCTCACTTCGGCGAATGAAGAATGTCTGTTAGGTGAGGTCGCGAGCGTCAGCGCGAGCCGCCGCGCAAAAGCCCCATTATTTCTGCCATATCTTTCGGGAGAACGAACACCCCATAATGACCCGTACGCCCAAGGTGTGTTTTGTGGACTGGTCGATTCGACCGACCGCGCCACGCTTGCCTATTCGGTTCTTGAGGGCGTCGCGTTCGCCTTGTCGGACGGCCTTGATGTCTTGCGTGCGGACGGCACACGTGAAACCTCGTTGAGCCTTATCGGTGGAGGCGCACGCAGCGAACTCTGGACACAGCTGATTGCTGACGCGTTTGGGGTACCGATACGCCGGCCGCCTGATTCACAGTCCATCGCCGCGCTCGGAGCCGCACGTCTCGGATGGTTGGCGGCTGACGGGGATTTCTCGGTCGTTGTCCGCACCCCGTCGCTATCGGAAGAATTCTTTCCTGACGACGAGCGGCATTCAATACTGCTGGAGCGGTTAGCGTCGTACCGCACCCTGTACAGGCAGTTGCGGCCGCTTTTCCCCACGTGACGCGTGGCCAATCTCCGGGCGGGCAATCGATGCCGCGGACTTCACACTCGTCACACAGACAAGCAGTCGAGAACAGCGCGAGTGCACAGCGTATTGCGGCGTTCAACTGCCCAATTACTGACATACCTTCACGGAAGGGCTTTCCACGCAAACACGTCAGGTGTGCTGCACAGGATGGTCAGCGGTATGTCCCAGCGCAATCATCTGGATGGCGGGTACCACTTCGGCATCGTGGAGGCGGCGGATTCACTTCGCGGCCTTTCACGCTTCGTAGCCGACGCGTTCAAGCGAGCCAGCACATATTCGCGAGGTGATTCAGACATACCTGATACACGGTCCGCACGAAGGGCGCACCAAATTCCAGGCGTGGCCGCTCCGAAAACATTGCCAATGCGGATTGAACATCAATTTCAATCGGGAAAGACATGTCAACTCTCTCCGCTACCCGCTGGGCCCAGCTCGATATGGATACGCGTTGCAGCGAGTCGGCGCGGTCACCATGCGTCACAAGCCAGAGTCTCGAAAGGTCGACCTGATGTTCGATGGCAAGCCACTCGCCGGTAGCGGATTTTGCGAGCAGTTGCGACGCAACGAGATAGGTCAGCAGCTCGGTTTGCGCGCGCAGGTCAAGGTTTGGCGGACTGGTCATGACGTCCATCCTACCTGGACTCGATGCGTGCGAGTAGTCAGCAAGCAATTTCATGCGGATGGCATAGCGCGGCATTTCCTGCTCACGCAACGGGAGTTCATGCACGTTGAATGAACAGAGTGTCAGGGCACCAATAGCATCTCGCTCAGCGATTCCGCAACGGTCCGTCGGTGTCGCCGCGTAGTGGTTGCTGCGGCCGGACCGGAAGCGCTCTTTTGCTGCGACTCTACGACTCTGGCCGCCACGTCAGGCCGCGGACATCGGCAGGTCGGTGACGCAACTGGACGGGCGGCCACTCGAGCAGTATTCCTAACGTCCATGTCTGCCCAGTTCGGGTCAGAAGAGCTGCCCCCCTCGGTCCAGCGAGATGGCGAAGTGCGTCGGCTCCGCCGGCACTTCCACCGCCGACCGTCCGCCAGGTCCAGGAACAGATGCGCGTTGCCCCGCCCGGCAGATTTCGGGAGTCGACGTGAACTGTTTGCAGTACTGCTGCATGCTTTACACGACCGCCGCCGACAGGTCATTTAACGGGCGTGTGCGTGCAGCGGACGCAGCCCGCGCGCCTCCAAAAGGATGGCAATCACGTCGAGCAGACGCGCTATCGGCGTCGGCTTCCTCAGCAGGACCATTCCACGGCGCCTCAACCGGATACGGTCCAGAAGCCGCTGTCAACACTACAATGGGTATCCCGGCCGTGGCAGGGTCGGCCCTCACCCGTCGGCACAGTTCAACGCCATCGACGCCGGGCATCATCCAGTCCGTCACGATGAGGTCGGGGCGCCCGAAAGCCGTGACCGCCACGGCGGCCTCGCCGTCCTCCGCGGTCAGTACATCGTACCCTTCGGCTTCCAGTATGACCCGCAATGGCCGGAGGATTTTCACGTCGTCATCAACCAGGAGAATCGTCGCCATTTGCGGGATGTCCGGACTGAAGGTTCAACCCGCAGTCACCAGCAAGCCTCATTCCCGAGAATTGAAATCGACGTGCGGCGCACGCGACACATCGGCGATATGTAGACGTCGCGTTTTCCTGATGAATTCAGCCTCGGTTATGGTTGCAATGCGCTGGTTGAAACAGCGCGGTCGGCGCCGTGGAAGATGGCAATTACAAATGGCCAACATTGTCGGCTCGTCCGGGACGCAGCGAACCCATCTTCAACTGCGCAACGAGCCCGTCGCCGAAGGCGACTAGCCCCGGGCAGACTTACCGCGCGTGGCAAAGCCGGCGAATGTCTCCGCTTTCGTTCGTGTGGCCTGGGGACAACACGGGCGCAAGCAACTATCAAGTCCGACACCTTTTTCACCGTATACACGGGAAGCAGCCGTCGTCCCCATAGCGGCCCGCATAGCAATGTTCAACACGCGTGGCTCCATCATGTCAGTCAGAGCTTCCATCCTTGATTCGCTTCTGGCGACGCCGACGTCGGAGCATGGCGGCGTCACGGCGTCCATCCGCTCGTCGCTGCTATCGTCACTGTTCGACGACCATCGCTCGCTCGCCATGTCAGGTGCCGCCAGCGCCTTTGTCGCGCTGGTGGCGTTCATCAGCCTGCACCGGGTATGGCCTGCGCTATGGCTCATCGCGGGCATGGGCGTTATCGCAGCCCGGATATACGTTGCGCAGACGTACGTTGCAGCCAACCGGTCGACCGCGATTCACCCGCTTCACGCGGCCACGCGCTACGCGCCGCTCGCCCTACTGACGTCGGCCCTGCTTGGCGCCGGCTCGATGGCGTGTGTGATGTCCGGCGACGCTGCGCTGAGCGCGCTTGCCATCATGGTGACCGCGGGCACGCTCGGCGGCGTCGCGTCGAGAAATGCGGGACTGCCGCGTCTCGCGGTTGCGCAGATTGGTCTGGGCGCCGCGCCCCTCGGACTGGGCGCGCTGTTCGCACCCAGCCACGCGTACTGGGTACTCGTGCCACCGCTGTTCGCCTATATCGCCGCGATGGCTTCCATCGTCCGGCGCCATTATGCGGGGCTCGTCGCCCTGATGACGGCGGAACAGGCAAATGCCGAAGTGGCGGCCCGGTTCGACGCCGCACTGGCACACATGCCGCACGGGCTGTGCACCATCGACGAGGCCGGCAAGGTGATTATCGCCAACCGGCGAACGGCGGAACTGTTCGGCGCAACCATCGAGATGCTGAGGCTCAACGTTCCGCTGCCAGAGTTTATCGGGCACGTGGGCCTCGCAAAGTTTGGAGAGACGCTCAGACGACAGCTGGTCGCGCGGTGTACGGAGTGGCTGTCCGCGAATCGGGGGCCGCTCGACATCGCGCTCGACGACGGGCGTCAGCTGGAGATGACCCGCAATCCCGTGCCTGACGGTAGCGCGGTCATCATCATCGAGGACGTCACGGAACGTCGTGCATCCGAAAAGCAGGTGCTGCACCTCGCGCGTCACGACCCGCTGACCGGTCTTGCCAACCGCCGCTATCTGCAGGAACAGATGGAGCAGTGGCTGTTGCGCGCAGGTGACGGAAGCCTGACGCTCGCCATGCTGTTTCTTGACCTGGACGGTTTCAAGGCGGTCAACGACGACCTTGGCCACGACGCGGGCGACGAGGTGCTGAGGGCCGTCGCACTTCGCCTGGAAAAGACGCTGCGGCACGGCGAAACCATCGCCCGGCTCGGTGGTGACGAATTTGCGATGATTGTTGAACATGCAACATCTGGCGCGTGCAAGGCCCTGGCCGGGCGCATCATCCAGCGCCTGTCCGAACCCTACCGCCTGTCTGGCGGTGCCACCGCGACGATTGGCGTAAGCATCGGCCTTGCATTCGCGGAAAGAGGCGAGTCATTAGAACAGCTGATGAAGCGGGCTGACCGTGCCCTGTACGAAGCCAAAGCCGCAGGCAGGGGTACGTTCCGCTTCTCGACCGTGGGCACGGCGGCGACCGCGGCTGCGGCCGACGGGGTGTGCGGGTCGTCAGAACACGACCTCGTCCTGCCCTGAGCACCGCTCCCTGGAATCCTGCCCGGATGAAGGGGTGGCAAACGACAGTCGCAAACGAAGCTCGCCAGGGCTCTGGTGAATGGGCGTCCTCCCCACCACATCAACGATGTCCCTGTTCTCCCGATGCTTAAGACACTCTTCACAGGCGGAAATTTTCAAGCTAGATGTCGCCTCAACGATTTAGATTCAGGCGGCTTTTTGCTCCTGTTGGTGGGGGCGTTGGATGAGTTCAGAGTTGTCGGTCTGGTCGGGATTCAAATGGACCGTGTGTACGCGCTTCCAGTTTCGCGTGGGGCCTTTCCATCGTAGCGGGTTGCGTTGCCTTGCCGCCTCATAGCTCATAGAGCGTCGCGCGGCAATCCAGAATCTGCTGGTCGAGGTTGGCGTGCCGCTGGGCAGGCGTGACGAAACGGATCGCGCTGTGACGATGTTCGTGGTTGTACCAGCGCACCAACCCGGTGACCCAGGCGCGCGCGGCAAATAGAGTGTCGAACGCCTGCAGAGGATAGGCCGGCCGATACTTCAGTGTTTTGAACAACGATTCCGAGAACGGGTTGTCGTTGCTCACGCCCGGTCGACTCAATGACGGCATGACACCGAGAGCCTGCAGAGTGGCGAGCATGGTGGCGCCCTTCATTGGGCCGCCGTTATCCGAATGCAGAATCACCTGGCCCGGTTTGATCGCTTCACGCGCACATAGATCCTTCAGGAGCTCGCTGGCCTGGGCGCTGCACTCTTCGGCGTAGACCTGCCAGCCGACGACCATCCTGCTGAACACGTCCATGAACAGATAGAGATAGAAATACTGCCCGCGGACTGTCGTCGGCAGATAAGTAATATCCCAGCTGAACAACTGATTGGGCCCGTCGGCACATACTGCGCGAGGCTTGCTGCGAGCGCGGGCTGGTCGTTCACTGCGCCGATGAGCAAGCTGATTCTCTTCACGCAACACCCGGTAGAACGTCGATTCTGAGGCGATGTAGCGACCCTGGTCGGCCAGGCGAGGGACGATCTGGCTTGGTGGCAAATGACCGAATTCGACAGAGTTGGCCACCGCCAGCAGTTCAGCGCGCTCCTCGATCGACAGCTTATGGACAGCATCATGATGGCGTAAGGTGCGCCCATCCACTGCTTCAGGACCGCCGCCTTGCCAGCGCTGCACGGTGCGCGCGCTTAGTCCGAGCACAGCACATGCGCGTGCCTGACGAGCCCCGGCTGTCGTCGCCTCATCGACCAGCTCCCGCAATGTGGCGCGCTCTTCGGGGGAGCTCATTCGTCCTCGTCCCCGAACAGCGCCTGATACTTTTTTGAAAGTACCAGCAACGCGGCCGCCTCCGCTAACGCCTTTTCCTTGCGTTTCAGTTCGCGCTGCAATTGCGCATTGGCCTGTTTCAGCTCGCGCAGCTCTGGAGCGTTTGCACGTGCGCTGCTCGCGGTGCCGGCCGAGCAGAACTGGGCACGCCACTGGTCCAGGTGATGGGCAAACAGACCGCGTTCACGGCACCACGCGTTCAGTGCCTCGTCGCTCAGCCCATGGCTCTGCTGCAAGGCCAGCAGGCGCTCTTCTAAAGACCAGTCTTCCGGGCGCCGTGCATCGACTGGCCCCGGGTTGCGGTTTGCAGCGTTAGACACGCGGATCCACTTCCTCAAGGTTAATACGTTCATGTTCAGTTCCGAGGCAACCGTTTCTACGGACCGGTTGCCTCGTTGCAGGACCTTTGCCAGCGCCTGCTCCCTGAATTCAACAGAATACGTCTGTTTGGTCTTCAACCTGCACCTCTGAGTTCTTCAAATTAAGAAATTCAGAGGCGACATCTAGTGTGACGCAGGGGGCAGGCATTTCTACGCCATGCCCTGTCGCTAATCACCGCAACGTATGCCCCGTGTCTCAACAGAGTCTTTCTCTGAGAAAAAGAGTTCTTTCATTCATGGATTGTAGCGAGAGCCTTGAGCTTGGGGCGAAGCTCCCCTTAGCCCGGCCGATGGCCAGGAAGGCGAGCTTAATCCCAAATGTGTCGACCTGGACTGCGGAGCCAGCCTCTCACAAGGAGCACTGTGGTCGGCGCATTCGCCACAGCACAGCCAGACTATCCGGGACAACGCGCGTCCCGCTGCTCCCCCTCTAGCTGTCACTCCCAGGGTGCGCCCATGAGCTTCCCGCCTGGCGCCAAGGTCGGGCGCGGGGTATTGAGCCCTCTCCTCCGACTCAAGGAATAGATAGGCCGTTTATATCGTCGATTCGGCCGGCGCAGTCATCATGATTGAAACGCGAAATCTTGCAGGGGCAGGTCCTCGACCGCGCTGCAATCAATGAGTCGTGCGCAGCTATCAGCACTGACAGCTTTGCCGGCGGCATCAAACAACCATATACTGCCCTTTCCTTCGTTTGTATTCAGGCAATGCGCACACCGAGTCATGAACTTCCCAGTACGCGTCGCCGTATGGCGGCCGGTGTGTTGCTGATGGACGGCGTCCCGCCGGAAGAAGTCGCCAGGCGACTCGGCATCAGCATGGAGACGCTCCGCAAATATCAGAAACTCATCGCCCAAGGTGGTCTTGATGCGTTGAGTAAGGTCGGCGCTGCAGGCCGCCCAACCGTGCTGGACGATGCCGCATACAGCTGGATTGCGGCAGCACTCAAGCATTCAGCGAGACTGCAGGGTTACGACAGCGAGGAATGGACCCACACCCGGCTGCGAGAAGCCATTCGCCGACGCTTTGGCGTGGCGTACTCACCGAGACATATCTGGAAAATCGCTGAAAGCCTTGGTCTGACCTGGCGGCTGTCCGGACATGCCCAGCACAAGAGCGGGCGATGACAGTCAACCGGCAGAAATCATCAGGGCCGATTCTGCGCGAGCAGGCGGTCGAATTCCTCACGCGCGTCTCGCAGGTCCTGCATCGCGGCTGCAAACCTCGCGAGTTCGAGCGGAGACGGTTGCGCGCCCCCGTCGACGCCAAAATGTCGTTCCAGCGCAGAGGATGCCGCCTGCACTTCACGTGCAGCATCAGCAATACGTTCAAGCGCGAGCCCTTCCGGGGAAGCAGTGATTGCTTTCGTCATCTCATCAACGCCACTACCAGCGCGAAGGGGCATGGCCAACCCGGTCTTACAGCGGCCATGTTGCCCCCACAGCGACGGCAGTCGGGGCCGCACACGCCTTATGCCCGCGGACCGAAGTCATCGGCGCTCAGCACAATTTGCGCGCCGGGTCGCGCCCGGACCTTGCGTTCCGCCACCGCCATGATGCGTCTGCAACCATCGGAAAAGGCTTTGAGCATCCGCGCCTCTGTTGCACCGGATTGCAGCCAGAAATGCTGTTCAAGCGCTTCACGCGTGACCACACACGCGATACTGCGGCCGCCCAATGACAGCACAAAAACGACGCTGCGACCGTCCGTCGCGACGCTGGGTTCAAGGTCAAGGGCTTCCACGATACACGCTCGCCAAGGATGTTCGATGCACTGCCTTCTATCGTACGGGCGACACCACGAAAATCTCAAGGAGAATGTAAGCAGGTCGCGTCGCGTGTACCCAACGCAGCCGTTGCCGCTTCCAACGTTTCGCTGAGGGGTCGTGAGGGGGTTGAATGTGTCCTCGGCGTTTCGCCGGGCCCTGGCCCATACCCTACTGTCCTTTGGCCCAGGCGTCGAAGCCTGCCCGCTACCTTGTCATCCTCACGACATTCGTTGGCTCGGGTCCCGGCGACGCACCGAAGCGATAAGTCGAACGGCCGCCGCGCTTGGCCACATACATGGCCGCGTCCGCGACGTCGAGCAGGTCCTCAACCGTATTCACGCTGCGAGCGAACTGGAGTCGAACATACGAAAGGCTGGCTAGCTGCCTGGTAGATAACGGTGAATGTCCGCGCGCCTAATAAAGCAGTTCCTGACGCGGCGCTTTACCTTCAGAGCGGCCTACGAGCAACCGAGGCCACTGTACTTGACGCCGCTGATTCGCTCCCGGCTATCGCGTCTTGCACTCTACCCACACGGTTCCGCCCCATCCGCTTTGCCATGTATAAAGCTGAGTCCGCCAGTTCGAACAGCTCGGCTGCGTCCGATGGACGGCGCATTTCTCCCTGCGCCACGCCGATACTAAGAGTAACGACACCCAGAGGGCTACCTCGGTGGCCCAAGCCCAATGACTCGACTGCGGCCCTGATGAGCTCTGCCGTCGCCGCCGCTTCCGTCTGTTCACAGTTCTCAAGCACGATAACGAATTCCTCCCCGCCATAGCGGGCGAGCAAATCGCGCTTCCGAAGCGTCGTCGCAATGCACTGACCGACGGCCTTGAGACACTCGTCACCAGCCTGGTGACCATATTCGTCGTTGAAGTTTTTGAAGTAGTCGATGTCTGCGAACAGAACGGCAACCGGTCGAGCGGACGTTACGTGCGCAGGTGAGCTCAATAACTCTTCCACCTTGCTATCAAGGTAGCGACGATTAGGCAAGCCCGTGAGGCTGTCGATAAACGCCATGTCTCGAAGGTGCCGCTCCTCGGTCAGTCGCGTTTGCTCCGCAACAACTGCGGCGTCAACATCCCGGACTGCGAACGCGAGGGCCATGGGGCCACCTGGTATGCTGGAAGGCATTGCACTGACAAAGCTGCGCACCCAGATGTGCGTCTCGTCTGCTCGACGAAATCGGTACTGCGCCGATTCCTCTATGCCGATGTTCCACGCCTGTGCGAGTACCGCAGCGAGTTCGCTCCGGTCGTCCGGATGAACCAGGTCAAGCACCGACCGTCCCAGTAGCATGTCCGGTTCGTAACCGAGAACCACGCTCGCCCGCGGTGAAACATACTGGAACGTTCCGTCCGCGGATAGCTCCATCAAAACCTCTTCGGACCGTTCGGCAAGGTGTCGGAAGCGGCGCTGGCCATCAGCCAGCGCGGATAGCAGTGCGTTGCGCTGCGTCTGCAAAATCGTGATTGGCAGCACAATCGACAGGGCGGCGACAGTGAACAGCTGCAATGCAAGGATGCGGTCCTGCATCGTGGCGAACGGGAAAAGCCAAAGCGGACCTGTTCCGTGTATCGTGAGCGGGACCGAGATGGTGATGAATATCAGCGTGCCAAGAAGCACTGTCGACAATTCAGCCCTGAACGCGAGGAGCGCCAAGGGCGGAAGCATCCAGTACAGGTCATCGTACGTGGTCTTCGAAAAGATGACCGTCGCAACGATTCCTATCAACGCCAAAAGCGATGCCGACTTGATGCGGTTGCCCGGTTGAAGCAGAGTCCTCCACTCCCCCGAAAGCATGACGAGCGTCACTGGCGTAAATATCAGGAAGCCCAAAGCGTCGGATATCACCCAATTCGAAAACGATGAAAACGGGTGAGTGGTAAAAATCCCTTGAAGCAGGATAACGGCAACCACGCCAGAAAGCATCGATGCAACTATGCAGGGACCCACTACAAACCGGACAAATACTTTAGGCTGCAGGAGCCCTTTGGCCGATTTCACACCCGGCAGCATAAATGCCGCGGCGCATGTTTCCACCATTCCTGCCGTGGTAAACGAGAACGCGACGTAGAACGTCTCATCGCCCATCAAGTTTCCAAGCACGAGCCCGATGGCTGCACCGACAAGGAAAACAGGCTTGTAACGTCGCCGGAGCCACATCATGTGGCCAAGGAGATAGCCGTCGACAATCCATATGGCAACAAGCTCACCCGCCATTGTCTTCAACTGCCCACTGATGACAAGAAGCACGAAGGCGGCTACCAGGCCAACGAAACCGATGCGTGCAAATCGCCAGAATTCGTTGCGCGAAATCAGACGCCGCATCGCGTCAACCTCCAGATTCAACCTGACGGTACGAGCTTTCCTGACGAGTTGCTTCACCTCTACCTCCGCCATCTGCGCTGCCTTCTATCTTTTAGTTACTTTTTGGTCTCTCGGAAGAACGGTATATCGACCTCAGACGCCAAAACTTGAACTCGCGATTGAACGAACCGATGTGGGTTGTGGCCATGCTTATGCCGCTACTTGCTGTCACGTCAGGAACATGCTGTCCTGCGGTAAGCGGGGGCGGACAAGTGTCCGCGAAGGTCAGAAACGTTGTCAGGCCGTTCGCAGCGACCACAATATCCGTCGAAGCAGAGGCTTGACCTCTTCCTCGCATAGCACGTAGTACGCAATCGCGGCTCCGCACGCGCTCATCAGATGCAGCGTGAAACTGTCAATCTGCGGGCGGCACTATCACCTCGGGTCCCCATTTTCGACGGTCGTCGCGACGCAACGTGCCAAACGTGTGCCCCGCTCAGACTACGGGCTTGAGCGCGATTGGGAAGCGAATCCTGAATGAGGTGCCGCGACCTTCTCGCGATTCGAACTCGATTTGCGCCCCCAGAACACGCGTAAGCTCCTTGACGATTGCCGAGCCTAGACCTGTACCCGGAATGTCGTCGCCCGCCGCACGGTACGTCGACATGGGCGCTTCCAAACGAGCCGCTTCATCAATTGGTCACCGTTGCCGAACATGCTGGGCGTTGGGCATACATCTTGAGGAGGCGAACATGGCTGATTTTCACGCACAGGCCGCTGCGGCCCAGCAAGCTAATCTTGACTTCTTCTTTGGCCTAGCCGGCAGAGTGCTGGAGGGCGAGGAAAAGCTCGTCAGATTGAATCAGTTACCGGTCTGCGAGACCCGCTAGCGCTGCACTCGGCGGAGAGGGTCCTGACGTACGAACGTCAGGTTGCCGAGATTGCGTCGACCACGCAAGCGCAGCTGGCAGAGGTCGTCAATGCCCGGTATCAGGAGGTCAGCCGCCAGGTTCAATCCTCCGCCGAGAATCTCGCGCAAAACGCCCCGGTCGGCTCGGAAGCCGCAATCGCATTTCTGAAACAGGCTATCACGCTGGCCAACGCCATTCAGGAAAGCGTGCAAAAGGCGACGAGGCAGGCAGTCGAAGTCGCGCAAACAAACCTGGACGCCGCAACGAAGGCCGCATCAGAGGTGACCGAGGCAGCTGACCAGGCAGTCGAGAATGCGACGAAGTCGAAGGCGGCGAAGCAATAATCTGAAGGAGCGTCGAACCCGACGTCGTCGCACGGCGCAGCCAGCTTACCCCGTCTGTTACCCGGCTCACGTACGAGACCAGCACACCCGGGAGGACCGTGTCACGGCGCGTAGTTGAAAAGGAATGGTCCGCCTCGGCGGACCATTCTTTTACATGCAGCGAGTGCGCTAACGTATCAGATTGGCTGAATGTTGGCCGCCTGCTTGCCCTTCGGACCTTGCTTGACCTCGAAGCTCACCTTTTGCCCTTCCTGAAGAGACTTGAAGCCCTCCGCCTTCACTTCCGAAAAATGAGCAAACAGGTCATCGCCGCCATCGTCCGGCGTAATGAAACCAAAACCCTTTGCGTCGTTAAACCACTTCACGGTACCCGTTGCCATCTTCCTGGCCCTCTTCAAAGATTGGTGTGTTGTAAAGGGCGACGGTAAGCCGCCGCACCCATCCGTCTTTTAACAGAGGAGAATGCTCTGAACAATTAGCGTTTCCGACATGTGGTATGACACCAAACCGCAGCTGTGAAGCCTGGCTTTTAGCGCCTGGATTGCATGAATCGTCCCGGGAACGCCTCGCATGTTAGTTATCCTGTTCATTGCATGGACGCGAGCCATACAAAACCTCTGTTCCGGGTTTTGGCGAAGGACGGAACACAGTCCGTGATGGAGGTCGACATATGCCAACCACGCAAGAACGCAAGAACACTCCCTTTCGCAGGTGTGCAGACTGAAGGTTCGCGTCGCGGACGAGCCGGTGCACGTTACCGCTGAAGATGCGAATGCGGTCGAAGCGTCGAGGCAGCGTCCTTCGCTGAGAGGATGCACCCGACGAGAGAAACGGTCGGCCCTCGCCCCAGCCACGCTCCACGTCCTGATGCACTGCGGTCCGACCCGGGAAGAAGCCGCGAATACGTGGATGAACTGGGATAGCACGGGCGAAGTAAGCTTTTATCGAATTCCGATGCGGCTTGAATAAGTGTTCACGAAAAATTTACTTGGAATTTCGAACCATATCCGTTGAGCAGAATTTCCAGCTCCGCATCGATGGTTTCTTTCGTCCAGGTCGCGAATCGCCGCCAGTGGTACTTGAAGTGCTTCCATACGATCTCGATGAGATTCAGTTCGGGGCTATACGGCGGTAGATAAAACAGGAGTGCTTTGTGTTCGATGAACCAGCGGTCCAGTGTGACCTGATCGATCCCGTGATGAATGCTCGCGTTGTCGAGCACGATCACGATCGGTCTACCATCGCCCTGACAGATCAGGTCATTGAGAAAACCCTCAACGTGAGGCCCTTTGACGGTATGGCTGCTTGCTGCATGGACGAAACTGTTCTCAGCGAAGTTCAGTGCGCCCATCACATTGCGTCGACAATGGTGGTTGGGCTCAATGGCATGGGGCAGTCCACGTGG